>PLIQ01000582.1 GCA_003140115.1 Actinomycetota bacterium
GGATTCCCCGACAGCCTCAGCGCACCCTTCGAACAGCTCCGGGTGCTGCTCGACCAGCCACTGGGCCCCGAACGCTCCGGTGTCCTCCTCATCGGCGGTGAACGCGAGCACCAGGTCGCGCCGGGGCCGGCCGCCGTCGCGGGCCGCCGCGGCCGCGCTCGCGGTGTGGGCCGTCACCGGAGCCCGTTCGCTACACCATGAGGCCGAACGGGCCATGGTTTCCCTGGCCAGCCACGATCTACCCGCCGCGCGGCGGGTCCTGCCCAGCCTCTGCGGCCGCGACCCGGCTGGCCTGGACGCCGCGCAGATTACCCGGGCCGTGATCGAGTCCGTGGCGGAGAACACCTGCGACGCGGTGGTGGCCCCGCTGCTGTGGGGCGCGGTGGCCGGCTTGCCGGGGCTGGTCGCCTACCGCGCGGTCAACACGCTCGACGCGATGGTCGGCTACCGCTCGCCCCGGTACCTGCGCTTCGGCTGGGCCTCGGCCCGCCTGGACGACGTGGCCAACTGGGTGCCCGCACGGGTAACGGCCGCGCTCACCGTGGTGTGCGCGGCCGTGGTCCCTCTGCCGGGGACTTCCGCCCAGGGTCCGTCGGCAGAGGGACATCCGGTGCCAGGGCCGGCCGCGGCGGCAGTGCGGGCCGTGCTCCGGGACGGCGCTCGCCACCCGAGCCCGAACGCCGGACGGTGCGAGGCTGCCTTCGCCGGAGCGCTTGGCCTGCGCCTGGGAGGGACCAACGTCTACGGCGGCGTCGCCGAGGTCCGCCCGGGGTTGGGGGAGGGACGGGCCCCGGAGCCAGCTGACATCCGCCGCGCGGTCCGGCTCTCCCGGGCCGTCACCGTGGCCGCGACCGGCCTGGCCGTACTGATCGCCCTTACCGGCGCGCGACGAACCCGATCACCCACAGGACGAGCGCCGCGATGGCGACCCACCACAGCAGGTGCAGCGCGAATCCCGCGCCGAACAGGACGAGGACGACCAGTAGGAGCAGGAGCATGAGCATCATTTCGGGGCCTCCTTGTAAGCCTTAGTGCCCTACTGCTACCCCCTCGGACTCGCTCAAACATCCGTGCCGGTACCGTTCCCTCGTGCACGGGGCGCTGCTGGTAGCCGGGACCGGATCGGATGCGGGCAAGAGTGCCCTGGTCGCCGGGCTGTGCCGGTGGCTGGCCCGGCAGGGTATTTCGGTGTCGCCGTTCAAGGCGCAGAACATGTCGCTGAACTCGTTCGTGACCGCCGAAGGCGCGGAGATCGGCCGGGCGCAGGCCATGCAGGCGGCCGCGGCCGGGATCGAGCCGACGGCGGACATGAACCCGATCCTGCTCAAGCCGGGCAGCGACCGGCGCAGCCAGGTGGTCGTGCTCGGCCATCCCGAGGCGGAGGCCGACGCGTTGGGCTACCGCGCGCACGCTCCCCGGCTCCGCGAGGTCGCGCTGGCCAGCCTGGCCCGGCTCCGGGCCCGTTACGACGTGGTCATCTGCGAGGGCGCGGGCAGCCCGGCCGAGATCAACCTGCGGGACACCGACGTGGCCAACATGAGCCTGGCCCGGGCCGCGAACCTGCCGGTCGTCGTGGTCGGCGACATCGACCGCGGCGGCGTGTTCGCGGCTATGTTCGGCACCCTCGCGCTACTGGCGCCCGCCGACCAGGCGCTCATCGCGGGTTTCGTGATCAACAAGTTCCGCGGCGCGCCCGAACTACTGGACAGCGGGTTGAGCCTGCTGTACCGGCTTACCGGCCGCCCGGTGTACGGCGTCCTGCCCTGGCGGGACGGCCTGTGGCTCGACGCCGAGGATTCGCTGGGCCTGGACCAGGGCACGCACCACGCTTCGTTCGGCGCCAAAGACTTTCTCCGTGTCGCGGTGGTCAAGCTGCCGCGGATCAGCAACTTCACCGACGCCGACGCGCTCGCCGCCGAGCCCGGGGTACTGGTCCGGTTCGCCGAACGCCCGGCCGATCTAGCCGACGCGGACCTGGTCGTGCTGCCCGGATCTCGAGCCACGGTGGCCGACCTGGCCTGGCTGCGCGAGCGCGGCCTGGCCGGCGCGATCACCGAGCGGGCCCGGGCTGGCCAGCCGGTGCTGGGCATCTGCGGCGGATACCAGATGCTGGCCGAGGTGATCGACGACCCGGTGGAATCGCGCCAGGGCCGGGTCGACGGACTCGGGCTGCTGCCGGTGCGGGTGGTGTTCGGGCCCGCCAAGCGGCTGGGCCGGCCCACGGGCCGGGCGCTCGGCGCGCCGGTGACCGGGTACGAGATCCACCACGGGATCGCCAAGGTCACTGACCCGGCGGGCCACGGGTCCGAGCCGTTCCTGGACGGCTGCCGCCGCGGCGCGGTGTGGGGGACGAGCTGGCACGGCGTGCTGGAGAACGACCAGTTCCGGCGCGCGTTCCTGGCCGAAGTGGCGGCGCTGGCGGGCCGGGACTTCACGCCCGCGCCCGGCACCGACTTCGCCGCGCTGCGCCAGGCGCGACTGGACGTCCTCGGCGACCTGGTCGCCGATCACCTCGACACCGAGGCGCTGAGCAGGCTGATCTCCGGCGGGCCGCCGCCGGGGCTGCCGTCTTTGCTGGTGTCGCTCAACCACGATCGATAGGATTTGGCCCATGCCCGACATGGACCTCGCCGCCATCGAGGCGGTGCGTGCCCGGCTGCACGCCGAGTACATCTCCGACGAACGGCCGCCGAGCAGCGCCCGCGGCATCCACCACACCGCGCTGCTCAGCTCGGACGTGGAGCGGACCATCCGGTTCTACCAGGGGATCCTGGAGTTCCCGCTGACCGAGATCATCGAGAACCGCGACTACGAGGGGTCCAACCACTTCTTCTTCGACGTCGGCCACGGCAACCTGCTGGCCTTCTTCGACTTCCCCGGCCTCGACCTCGGGCCCTACGCGGAGGTCCTCGGCGGCCTGCACCACCTGGCCATCTCCGTCACGCCGGAGAAGTGGGCCCACCTGCGCGCCAACCTGGACGCGGCCCAGATCCCCTACCAGGAGGAAAGCGGCGCGTCCCTCTACTTCCGCGACCCCGACGGCGCCCGCCTGGAACTCCTCGCCGAGCCCCTAGGCGAGATGTACGGCAGCCACGTGCTCTAGCCCCCCATGATCACGAAGGAATTTGTACCGCTAGCCGTACCAGATCCTTCGCGATCATGAAAAACCGCGCTCGCGGCGCGTTGTACGGGCTGGCCATCGGGGATGCGTTGGGGATGCCGACGCAACTGCTGTCCCGGCGCGAGATCATCGAGCGCTGGGGTGAGCAGCTATTGGGCTTCGAGCCCGCGCCTCTGGGTCATACCATCGCCGCGGGCCTGCCCGCGGGCACGGTCACCGACGACACCGAGCAGGCCGTCCTGCTCGGCAGGCTCCTGGTCAAGGGGCATGGCACGGTCGACCCACGCGAGCTGGCGCAGGCGCTGGTCAGCTGGGAGCGCGACATGGCCGCGCGCGGCTCGCTCGACCTGCTTGGCCCCTCGACCAAGCGCGCCCTCGCCGCCATCCTGGCCGGCGTCCCCCCGGAGGAGGCCGGCACCTCCGGCGACACCAACGGCGCCGCCATGCGCATCGCCCCCGTAGGCATCGCAGTGCCGCTCGACCTCCGGGAAGTCATCCCTCCGTCCAGCCCCGTGTCCCCGTCCGGTCCCGCGCTCCCAACCGGCCCCGCGCCCCCGTCCAGCCTGTCGACCCTTGTCGACCAGGTCGTGGCGGTGAGTTACGTGACGCACAACACCGGTCTCGCGCTGGCTGGCGCCGCCGCGGTGGCCGCGGCGGTCAGCGCGGGTATAGCGGGCGCCTCCATGGCCGAGGCCACGATGATCGCTGCGGCCGCGGCCCGGCTCGGCGCCAGCCGCGGGCACTGGGTGGCGGGCGCGGACGTCGCGGCGCGCATCGAGTGGGCGGTCGGCCTGGTCGCGGGCCGGGACGGAGCCGACGCCTCCCGGCTCATCTACACGCTCGTCGGCACCAGCCTGGCCACCCAGGAGTCGGTTCCGGCCGCGTTCGCCGTACTGGCCGCGGTGCCCGAAGATCCGTGGCAGGCCTGCCTGCTGGCCGCCTCATTGGGCGGCGACTGCGACACGATCGCGGCCATGGCCGGCGCCGTGGCCGGGGCCTGCCATGGCGTCGACGCCTTCCCCGCTGCTGCACTCGCCGTCATCGACGCTCAGGATCTCGGGCTGAACGCGCTGGCCGGCGACCTGTACGCGTTGCGCTCCTAACCCGCTACGCGTAGCGCTCTTGATCCGCTGACCGACTGGCTGGCCGGTTGATGTCCGGACCCAACTAACCGCAGTCCAACTCCTGCGCACACATTTTTGCTGAAATGTTACCAAAATTCAGCAACTTGGCCTGCTCCCAACACATTTATACGGTATAAGGCCGAGTCAGCTCGGGCCTTCGGGTGGAAAGGCTTGCTATGCACCAACTCATCAGTTCTGCATGCCGCCGTACGGCCGGCATGGCGGCCGGGGTCATACTGACCGGCGGCGTAGTCGGGGGAGTCCTGCTCACGCCCGGCACGGCATATGCCGGCACCACGATTGACACCACAACCGCGATCACCGGCACGACGCAGACGTCAACCTGGCACGGGACGACGCTCAACGTCCAGGTGTCGGTTACCCCCGCCAGCGGCACCGTCTGGCCGGCCGGGACCGTCAAGGTCTCCGACGGATCATGGGGCTGCTCCCTTACGTTGGCCGAGNNACCCGGAGACGGTAACGATCGGCAGCGCTCCGGTGTTCGACGTGGCCAGCCCGCCGCTGCACGCGACGGACGGCCAGGGTTACAGCTACACGTTCCAGGCCAGTGGCTCTCCCGCACCGACCTACGCGCTGGGTTCGGGTTCCCCGGGCTGGCTGCACATCAATTCGTCCACCGGACAGGTGTGGGGGACGGTCCCGAACTGGGGCACCTCGTTCAGCTACTCGGTGACGGCGTCGAACAGCGTCGGATCGGCGACCGCCGGCCCGTTCACGGTGCACACCGGGCCGGGCCGTGTCGACGTCAGCACGTACCTGAGCTGCACGTCCAAGGTGCACACCGGCCAGCAGGGTAACTGCACGCTGTGGGTCACCAACCGGGGCTTCAACCCCGCGCGCAGCGTGACCGCGAAGATCGCCCTGCCGTCGCAACTGCGCGCGGACTACTGCGGTCACTCCTACTTCTTCAACTTCGGCTGCACGATCAGCGGCAACACCGCGCATGAGAACCTCGGCACGCTAAAGCCCGGTCAGACCAAGGAGCTGACCGTGACCTTCACCGCCAAGACCGGCTTCAACCTGTGGGGCTGGCACCGCGGGCACCGGTTCACGGTCAGGGTCGTCGGCTCGGCCACCTCGTTCGGCAACTGGTGGTTCATCGGGCAGCGGGCGAGCTACTCCACGGCCTACGTCACCATCATCCCGCGGGGCTTCTGGTGGTAAGGGCGTAGCCCGGCAGCACACCGCGAGGGGCGCAGGCACCGTGCCTGCGCCCCTCGTTCGTCGCGGTCACCGTCACTGGCCGCGCCCACGCCGAGGTGGTAAACCAGCCCAGGTGAACCAGTCGCTCACGCGCCTCGTGTTCGCGGGCGAGGCGCTCGTCGACCTGCTGATGTGGGTCCCCGCGCTACCCGAACGCGGCGGCGACATGCTNNACAAGGTCCGCGCGGCCCTGGCCGCCGAGGGCATCGCGGTCCTGCGCCCGCCCGACCCGGACGCGGACACCGGTTTCGACGTGGCCCTGGTCGAGGACGGCGGCGAGCGCACCTTCGTCACCAGCCTGGGCGCCGAGACGCTCCGCGCGCCCGGCGCGTGGGACGCGGTCCCGGTCCGGGCCGGCGACGCCGTCTACGTGTCCGGGTACGGGCTGGTCGCGCCGGATTCCGGTGCCATCCTCGGCGCCTGGGCCGCCGCGCTGCCGGCCGGGGTGCTGCTGTTCGTGGACCCGGGGCCGCTGATCGCGGACATCCCGGCGGCGGTCCTCGGCCCGGTGCTGAGCCGCTGCGACTGGTGGAGCTCCAATAAGCGCGAAGCCGCCCTGCTCACCGGGGCCAGCGACCCGGCCGAGGCGGCCCGCCTTCTGATCGCGCGCACCGGCCGGGCCGGCGTCATCGTCCGGGCCGGCCAATCGGGCTGCGTCCTGGCCCTCCGCACAGCGGCCGGGGTGTCGCTCAGCCTCATCCCCGCGCCGGACGTGGTGGCGGTGGACACCACCGGCGCGGGCGACGCGCACGCCGGAGTGTTCCTGGCCGGCCTGGCCGCCGCGCTGCCGTCCGCAGCCGCCGCCAGCCGCGCCAACGCGGCCGCCGCGCTGGCTGTCACCCGCGCGGGGCCGGCCGTGTCTCCGTCCCGAGCCGAACTCGAGGCGTTCCTGGCCGCCGAGGGCCGCTCCCGGCCTACGCCTTGATGCTCAGCACCACGTTGAGGATCAGGTTCCCCGGGGTCACCGTGAGATGGACGTCGAGCGAGACCAGACTCCGCACCGTCACGGTGACCGTTATCCAGGAGCCGGCGGCGCCCAGCGACCCGGACGACGGTGACACGGTGACCTTGCTGTTCGGGCTGTGGATCACGAAGTTAACCGGGCCGCCCACCGCGGTCAGNNGACGGGGACGGGGACGGCGGCGCTGAGGACGGGGCCGGCGCCGATGACCGCGGCGTTCCCGGCGACGTGCTCTGGTCCGCCGTGGGCTTGTCCGCCACGGAGGTTGTCGCGCTCGGCGTTACCGATGCGGGCGTCGGCTTGCGGCTCGGCGAGGATCGCCCGCCGACCGGGCTCGACGACGCATTCGACGGCGCGATCGAGGTCCCGAAGTTTCCGCCGCCCAGCGCGACGGTCGAGACCACGGGCCGGTGCGTGCCGCCCGCGATCAGCAGCGCGGCGATCCCGGCCGCCACGACCGCGACGGCCACCGCCGCCACCCCGGCCGCCGTCTGGGGATGCCGCCGGACCTCGTGCCACCATCGCGGCCCGGGCGGGACGAGCGGTCTCGGGAATCCCGTCCGGCCGAACGGGCCCGCGCGATGCGTCACGCTCACCCGGTGGGCACGTCCGGTCGGCGTGTTATCCGCGCCGGTCTTCAGCACCCGCTCGCGCAGGTCGCCGGGCGGACCGACCTCCGGCAGCGGGCCATCCGGGGCCGGCCGGGCGGCCTCGGCCGCGAGCCCGGCCTCGGCCGCGAGCCCGGCCGGCCCGAGCTGGCGCAGGCATTCGTTCCGGGCGATCGCGTGCAGCCAGAGGCCGAGCTGGTCCGGATCGCGGAGCCCCTGGAGCTTAGCGGTGGCGATGGTAAAGGTGTCCGCCACGGTGTCGGCAGCCTCACCCGGCGGGTGCGGGTCGGGCAGCATGAACCGGCAGTAGGCATATAGCGGCGCCGCGTAACGATCGTAGGCCTCGGCGAGCCCGTCCGGGTCACCATTGACGATGGCCGCGACCAGCTCACGGTCCTGCATGGGCCTAACCGTAGTTCGCACCGCATGACGGCGAGCCGGAAAGACATAACCAGATAGCAGAGAAAAGGACAAAAGACAGTTACGGAATAAATGGTGCCCCCGGCCGGCTCCGCCCCCGGCACGCTCCGCACCCGGCCGGCCCGACGGAAGGCTCAGTTGTACGCCGAGTCCGGGCCGGGCCGGCGCTTAGGATCGTCGGCGCCGGGCTGGCCCGGAGGCCGGAACGGGATCCAGATCTGCACGCTGGTGCCCGCCCCGGCCGCGGACTTGAGCATGGCGTGACCGCCGTGCGCGGTAGCGATCGCCTGCACGATGGACAGGCCCAGGCCGCTGCCATGGCCCTGGCCGTTGTGCCCGCCGCGGTAGAAGCGGTCGAACGCCCGGGCCGCCGCCTCCTCGCTCATGCCCTGGCCCGCGTCCGTCACCTCGAGCAGCGCGCCCTGGCCGGCCTGGGCTAGCCGGACGGCCACCGGGGTTTGCGGCGTGGTGTGCTCGCGCACGTTGCCGAGCAGGTTCGCGAGCACCTGCCGGATCCGCGGCTCGTCCGCGACCACGATCAGCCGAGGCGGCGCGGTGGCGCTGACCGGCCGGGTCGGCTCGACGGCCTTGGCGTCGGCGACCGCGTCCCTGACCAGTTCGGCCATGTCGGTGTCGGTCAGGTCGAGCGAGGAGTTGCGGTCTAGCCGGGCCAGCTCGAGCAGCTC
>PLIQ01000675.1 GCA_003140115.1 Actinomycetota bacterium
GGCTCCGAGCCGTTCCCGGTCGCGGCCCGCCGTGCCCTTGGCGACACCCAGCTGCGCGCCAACCTCGCGATGGCCACCAAGACCATTCGTGCCAAGCGGGCCGCGGTCGTCGCCGAGCTCGGTGACTGGGAGGAGCTGCGTGCCGCCGGGCAGGCGGCCAAGACCGGCGCGATGCGGCACCTGGACCGCTATCTCGAGCAGCTCGAGACACGAGTCCAGGCGCGCGGCGGCACGGTGCACTGGGCCAGGGACGCGGTCGAGGCCAACCAGATCGTGGCCGGCCTGGTCCAGGCCACCGGGAGCCGTGAGGTGGTCAAGGTCAAGTCCATGGTGACCGATGAGATCGGCCTGAACGAGGCACTCGCGGCGGCCGGCATCACGGCGCACGAGACCGACCTGGCCGAGCTCATCGTCCAGCTCGGCCACGATCGCCCGTCGCACATCCTGGTGCCGGCGATCCACCTCAACCGCGCTGAGATCAGGGAGATCTTCCTGCGGGAGATGGCCGACGTGGACCCGGCGCTGACCGACCAGCCCGCCGCGCTGGCCGAGGCCGCCCGGCTGTACCTGCGGCGCAGGTTNNCTGACCCTGCCGGACACGCTGATCACGGTCATGGGAATCGAGAAGGTGCTGCCGAGCTGGGCGGACCTCGCCGTGTTCATGCAGCTGCTGCCCCGGTCCTCGACCGGCGAGCGGATGAACCCGTATACCTCCATGTGGACCGGGGTCACGCCGGGCGACGGCCCGCAGCAGTTCCACCTCGTGCTGGTCGACAACGGGCGGACCGCAGCGCTCGCCGACCAGACCGGCCGCCAGGTACTGCACTGCATTCGTTGCTCGGCCTGCCTGAACGTGTGCCCGGTCTACGAGCGCGTCGGCGGGCACGCGTACGGCTCGGTCTACCCCGGACCCATCGGCGCGGTGCTGTCGCCGCAGCTGACCGGGGTAGAGGAGAATCCGACCCTGCCCTATGCCTCCTCGCTGTGCGGTGCCTGCTACGACGTCTGCCCGGTGAAGATCGACATCCCGTCCGTGCTGGTCCACCTGCGGGCCAGGCACGTGGACGAGGCGCGCGGGAATCACCGGGTGCCGCGCTCCGAGGCGATCGCGATGTCGGCGGCGGCGTGGGTGATGGCTGGGCCTGGCCGGTTCGCGACCGCGCAGCGGGCGAGCCGGCTTGGGCGGCCGCTTGGCCGCCGCCGCGGCCGCATCAGCCAGCTGCCGCCGCCGCTGGCGGCCTGGACGCGGGCACGCGACCTGCCTGTCCCGCCCGTCCAGACCTTCCGCCAGTGGTGGCGCGACGAGCACGGGAAGCCGTCATGAGCGCGCGCGAGGAGGTCCTGGCCCGTATCCGCGCCGCGCTGGCTGACGGCGGCGAGCCTATCCAACCGGCTAGTGCAGGACCGGACGGGGCCGGGGCGGGTAGTGACACCGCGTTCCGGACCCAGGGCGGCCTTGACCCCGGTCAGCTGCTTGACCTGCTGGCCGAGCGCCTGACCGACTACCGGGCCCTGGTCCGCCGCACATCGCCGGCCGAGCTGGCCGCCACGGCCAGCCTGGCGCTAGCCGAGCGCGGCGCACAGCGGATGGTGGTGCCGCCCGGACTCGACCCGTCAGTGCTGCCCGACGGGATCGAGATCGTGACCGACGACGGCCTGTCCGCACAGGACCTTGACGGCTTCGACGGAGTGATAACCGGTGCGGCCGTCGCGATCGCCGAGACGGGGACCATCGTGCTGGACGGCTCACCCGATCAGGGTCGCCGGGCCATCACCCTCGTGCCCGACTACCACCTGTGCATCGTCCGCGCCGCCCAGGTCGTCGAGATTGTCCCCGAGGCCGTCGCCCGCCTGGCTGCGCAGGCCGACCGTCCCCTCACCTGGATCAGCGGACCGTCAGCCACCAGCGACATCGAGCTGAAGCGGGTCGAGGGCGTGCACGGCCCCCGTACGCTCGAGGTCATCCTGGTCGGCCCTTAACGACAAGACAGCGCGGGACGGCCAGGGCCGTAACCGCGCTGTCTTGTCCAGGAGTCCTGGAGCTGCCTTGCTTGTGGTTCCTACTTCTTGGCGAGGTGCCCGACCCACAGGATCTCCCGTCCGTAGGAGGCCTGGCCTACCGTGGCGAGGGTGAGGTAGAAGGCGACGCCGGCCAGCACGATGCCCAGCCACCCGCCGGCCTTGACGGTGGTCACGCTGGCCGAGTAGTTGCCGGCGGCCAGCACGAACAGGGTGGCGACCAGCAGCGAGATCCCCAGGACTGTCACGAGGGAGGTGCGGAAGGAAGCGGCGAGCAGCACGACGGCGACGACGCCGAAGGCGATCAGCATCAGCGCGAGCGCGTGGCCGGCCTGGGCCTTGGGCACTTCCTTGGAGTAGAACTGAAGGTAGTAGTACAGGGCAACCCAGAAGGCGCCGAAGGTGCTGAACAGCACGCCGTGGAAGGTATCGCCAATGCGGAACTGGAGCAGCCCGGCGATGAGCTGGGTGACTCCGCCGACGGCGAACCCGACGCCGAGGACCACGGGCAGGGTCGCCGCGTTGAACAGGCCGGTGTTGATCAGGCTGAGCATCAAGGTGGTGACCGCGAATGCGACCAGCGCGAGCGGCGCGGTGTTTCCCCACGTCTGGCTGGCGGCCGAGGGCTTGTCCTCTGCTGCGAAGCCTACGGCAGGCTCACCGAACTCGATGACGGGCTGTTGGGACTGGACAATGGGCGCCATGTGAATGTCTCCTGACATATCCGACTTAATAGGCTGCTGCGAAGCATGCGTCCGGTCGCGGGGGGCTGAAAGTGTCTTTGGTCCTGATCGATGGCCCCTAACGTCCGTGTTCCTGATAGGGCCGAAAGGGTAGCGTCAGCAACCTCAGGAACGGCTTCCTGCCTGGCAGCCGCGGCATGTGCATAGGTGGCGCTGATGAGCACGCAGATTTTCGAGACGCACCGCGACCTTGGTGATGTCCCCTCCGACGACCCCTGGCGCGGCTTCCACGGGCAGGTGTGGCGGGATTCGATCGACACCCGCCGTTTCATCCAGGACAACTACACGCCCTACGAGGGTGACGCCGGGTTCCTGGCTGGGCCCACCGAGCGGACGAAGGGCATCTGGGCTCGGNNACCCCGTCGTCGATCACCGCGCACGCCCCGGGCTACATCGACCGGGATGCCGAGCTCATCGTCGGCCTGCAGACCGATGCGCCGCTGAAGCGGGCCATCATGCCCAACGGCGGCTGGCGCGTGGTCGAGACCGGCCTGCGGACCTACGGTTACGAGGTGGACCCGCGGCTCAAGGAGATTTTCACCAAGTACCGCAAGACCCACAACGACGGGGTCTTCGACGCCTACACCGCGGAGATGCTCGCGGCCCGCCGGGCACATATCGTCACCGGCCTGCCTGATGCCTACGGGCGCGGCCGGATCATCGGTGACTACCGCCGGGTCACCCTCTACGGGGTGGACCGGCTGATCGCGGACAAGCGGAGGGTCAAGTCCTCGCTGGACGCGCTGCCGTCCGATGAGCACGTCATCCGCGACCGAGAAGAACTGGCCGAGCAGATCCGGGCGCTGGGTGAACTGGCGGAGATGGCCGCCAGTTACGGCTTCGACATCTCCGGGCCGGCCCGCACCGCGAAGGAAGCCGTGCAGTGGCTCTACTTCGGATACCTCGCCTCGGTGAAGGAGCAGAACGGTGCGGCGATGTCGCTGGGCCGCACCTCGACATTCCTCGATGTCTATCTGCAGCGGGATCTGGACGAGGGCCGGATCGGCGAGTCCGGCGTCCAGGAGCTGATCGACGACTTCGTCATCAAGCTGCGGATCGTCCGGTTCCTGCGGACCCCGGAGTACGACGCGCTGTTCTCCGGTGACCCCACGTGGGTGACCGAGGCGATCGGCGGGATGGGCGATGACGGGCGGACGCTGGTCACCCGGACGTCGTTCCGGCTGCTGCAGACGCTGAACAACCTCGGGCCCGGGCCGGAGCCGAACCTCACGGTGCTGTGGTCGCTGCGGCTGCCGCAGGGCTTCAAGGACTTCGCCGCGCGGGTGTCGATCGATACCAGCAGCATCCAGTACGAATCCGATGAGCTGCTGCGGTCGGTAACCGGGGACGACACGGCGATCGCCTGCTGCGTCTCGGCGATGCCGGTCGGCAAGCAGATGCAGTTCTTCGGGGCGCGGGTCAACCTGGCCAAGACACTGCTCTACGCCATCAACGGCGGGCGGGACGAGGTGAGCGGCGAGCAGGTGGCGCCGCCGAGTACGCCGGTGACGGCGGAGTACCTCGACTACGACGATGTCAGGGCCAAGCTGGACGCCGAGATGGACTGGCTGGCCAGGATCTACGTCGATGCCCTCAATGTCATTCACTACATGCACGACAAGTACGCCTACGAGCGGCTGGAGATGGCGCTGCACGACTACCCCGTGCGCCGCACGATGGCGATGGGGATCGCCGGCCTCGCGGTCGTCGCGGACAGCCTGTCCGCGATCAGGGATGCGCGGGTGAAGGCGGTCCGCGATGACACCGGTCTGGTGGTGGACTACGAGGTCGAGGGCGACTACCCGGCGTACGGGAACAACGACGACCGGGCGGACGAGCTCGCCGTCTGGATCGTCGAACNNGTGTACGGCAAGGCGACCGGGAACACGCCGGACGGCCGCCGGTCCGGCGAGCCGTTCTCGCCGGGGGCGAACCCGATGAACGGCCGCGATCAGCACGGCTGGGTCGCCTCCGCGCTGTCGGTGGCGAAGCTGCCCTACGACCAGGCGCTGGACGGCATCTCCCTGACCAGCACCCTGGTGCCCTCCGTGCTGGGCAAGACGCCGGCGGAGCAGGTCGCCACCCTGACCGGCCTGCTCGACGGCTACTTCGAGGGGTCCGGCTTCCACGTCAACATCAACGTGCTCAACCGGGACACGCTGATCGACGCGATGGAACACCCGGAGAAGTACCCGCAGCTCACGATCCGGGTCTCCGGCTACGCGGTGAACTTCGTCCGGCTGACCCGTGAGCAGCAGCTGGATGTGCTGCACCGGACGTTCCACGGCGCACTGTAGCTGTCCATGACGATTTCCAAGCGGCTCGCGATCACGCCGGTACGGGAACACCACGGCGGGTCGCGGGCCGATCTGGAGGCAGAACTCGCGGCCGAGGGTGACCCTGAGATCGGCTACTACCACTCCTATGAGATCACCGGGTCGGTCAATGGCCCGGGAATCCGGTTCACGCTGTACCTGTCCGGCTGCCCGCTGCGCTGCCAGTACTGCCAGAACCCCGACATGTGGACCCTGCGCAACGGTCGGCGCGTCACGGTCGGCCGGATGCTCGACGAGGTCGCCAAGTACGCCAGCTTCATCCGGACCGCGCACGGCGGGATCACGGTCAGCGGCGGCGAGCCGATGCTGCAGATCCGCTTCCTCCAAGCGCTGCTCCGCCGCTGCAAGCAAGACCTCGGCCTGCACACCGCGGTCGACACCTCGGGCTTCCTCGGCGCCCGCGCGTCGGAGGACTTCCTGGACCTGGTGGACCTGTTCCTGCTGGACATCAAGGCCGGCGATGAGGAGCTGTACCACCTGGTGACCAGCGCCGAGCTGGCCCCGACGCTACGCTTCGCCCGCCGGCTCTCCGACCGCGGCAACCGGATGTGGGTGCGCTACGTGCTGGTCCCCGGGCTCACCGATGCCGCAGACGACGTCGAGAAGGTAGCCCGGTTCACCAGCACGCTGGCCCACGTAGAGCGGGTAGAGGTGCTGCCCTTCCACCAGCTGGGCGCGGGCAAGTGGGCCGACCTGCGGCTCTCCTACCAGCTGGCGGACGTACCGCCCGCCGCGCAGGAGCTGGTGCGCCGGGTGGAGGACCAGTTCCGGGCCCATGGCCTGACCGTCGTCTGAACTGCGCGACGAGCCGCCTAGGTGTTTGCCGACGGGCCCGACGCCGTCCACCGCCGCTCGATCGCCCGCGAAGAGCTCAGGCGAGACGCTCGTTGGGAGGTTGACCAAAACCGTCGGGAACCGCTGTGGGAGCCTCAGCCGCCGGCCACTAGGGCACCGGGCCAACCCGGGTGTCAGTGCCGTGGCCCGGCTTGCCCGGTGGTTCTAGGCGGGCGGCGAGACGGAGCAGATCGGCGATGTGCACCGCCCGCACCTTTGATTTCCGGCGGCGCAGCCCTTGGCGGAGCTGACGCAGGCAGCCGGGATTGACTGCCACCACGTAATCGATCCCGGCCGCCTCGATCTGGTCGAGCTTGGGATCGAGTACCCGCCGGGAGTCGCGCGGCCGCACCAGCGCATAGGTCCCGGCCGCCCCGCAGCACCGTCCTGCGTCCGGCAGCTCCACATAGTCAGCTATCGCGGCGAGCAGCGCCCGCGGCTCGCGCCATACGCCGAGGCCGTTGCGGAGATGGCAGGAGTCTTGCAGGGCCACCCGGGCCCGCCGGTCCCCGATTCGGACCTCGCCGAAGGACTTATCCCGCAGGTATTCCGACAGCTCGGTGACCCGGTCCCGGCCGATCACGGCGGCCAGGTACGCGGCGCATCCGCCGGAGGTGGTGACGATCTGCCCCGGCAGCTGGGCGCCGAGCTGCTTGGCTAGCTGCCTACCCCGCTCGGGCTCCCCGTTGTGCGCGTGCAGGGCTCCGCAGCATCCCTGCCGGCCAGGGACCGCGAGCTCAGGCACCAGCGCCAGCGCCGACCTGCTCACCCCAGGGAACAGGCTGCGCTCGAAGCAGCCGAGCATCAGCGAGGGCCCTGACGCCGAGGCCGGAGTGTGGGCGGCACCGCGCAGCCGCCCGGCGACCCGGTGCGCCCAGGCGCGTTCGGCTGCGATGACCATGAAGCGGACGACCAGTGGGCGGCGGCGCCCCGCCCACTGGTACCCGCGCCATTGCTCGAGCAGCTCACCGTACTGCACCCCCGCCGGGCATACCGGCTCGCACGCGCGGCAGCCCAGGCAGAATGAGGCCTGCTCGGCCAGCGTCGGGTCGTCGGGCGGGAGCGTACCGGACTCCAACGCTCGCATCAGGGTGATCCGGCCCCGCGGGGAGGACGCCTCGTCCCCGGTGAGCCCGTAGGTCGGGCACGCCGGCAGGCAGAAGCCACAGGAGATGCAGCGGCTCAGCAAGTCCGGGTCGAAGATCGAACCGGCCTGTGACACCTTCGCATCGGTCATCAGGATCCGAGCTTTCCCGGGTTGAGGATGCCGGCCGGGTCGAAGGCCGTCTTGATCCGCCGGAGCAAGGCCATCTGCTCGGTTCCCAGGCGCTGCCCCAGGTAAGGCAGTTTGGCCGCGCCGACTCCGTGTTCGCCGGTGATCGTGCCGCCGAGCTCGATGGCAGTACCGAAAACGTCGGCAAAAGCACGCTCGGCCCGGGCGATTCCCTCAGTGTCCGCAGCGGATTCCAGCACGCAGGTCGGATGCAGGTTGCCGTCACCGGCATGACCGAACGTCGCCATGGTGACCTGGTGCTGCGCGGCGATCNNCGTCGATGCGCGCGACCATCTCGGCCAGCCGCGGCCTGGGCACGCTGGCGTCCTCCAGAATCGTCAGCGACCCCAGCCGGGACAGCGCGGGCAGCGTGCAGCGCCTGGCGGTCAGCAGCGCTTCGGACTCGGTGGCATCACCAGCGGTCTGGACCTCGATAGCGCCGGAGTCCGCGCAAGCGGCGGCAATCCGCTCGAAGCTGCGGGCCACGGCCACCTCATCGCCGTCGTCGCCGAACAGCAGTAGTGCGCCCGCATCGGAATGCAGCCCCAGATGCGCGTACTGCTCCACCGCGTCCATGCACTTACGGTCGAGAAATTCAAGCGTCGCCGGGATCACTCCCGCAGCCAGGATGCCAGCGACCGCGCGGCCGGCCTGGGTCAGCGTGTCGAAATAGGCCAGGCCAGTGCGGCTGGTGGACGGGTCCGGCAGCAGNNCCGCCGGTCCGGATGATCTCGCCGGTCGGCAGTGCCACCGTCAGCCCCAGCACGTAGTTGCGGGTGACACCGTACTTGAGCCCCCGCAGGCCGCCGGCGCAGGTGGCGACGTTGCCGCCGATGGTTGAGACGGTCTGGCTGCCCGGATCCGGCGGGTAAAACAGGCCGTGGGCCGCCGCCGCATCGTTGAGCGCCTGCGTAGTCACCCCAGTCTGGGCGCGTGCCAGCATCTCGTCGGGTGCTACCTCGAGGATGCGGTTCATCCGCACGGTCGATAGCACGATGCCGCCGTTAAGCGGTACGGTGCCCGCGCAGAGATTGGAGCCGGCGCCGCGCGGTACGACCGGGATGCGGTGCTCGGTAGCCAGCCGCAGGATCCGGGCGACCTGCTCGGTATCCGCCGGCGCGATGACGGCATCGGGCATGCCCCGGATCAACGGCGTCGCGTCATGCGCGTACACGGCCAGCTCGCCGTCGGCCAGCCGGAGGTGCTCCGGGCCGACGATGGCCCGCAGTTCAGCCAGAACCGGCTGGGGAATACGGATCCTATCTAGCATCGTCAGCTAAGCAAACATCCATGACACGCCGTTGTCCACAACCGCCGACGGATTTTGATCACCGACGCGCGGGCAAGCGCGTCGCTATCCAGCAGGTACAACCGAAAAGCGCAGCGACGAGGGCAGATGCCACAACCGTCCGTTCGTCGAGCTGGCCTACTCAGCATGGTTGGAACATTGCTCTCTACCA
>PLIQ01000329.1 GCA_003140115.1 Actinomycetota bacterium
GCTAGTGCGGTGAAACAACTTCGGATCGAGCTCGCGGAATAGGTTTTTAACTATGTCGTTATATATGCCTCCGGATACGATCCAGACGATATCAAGATCAGTTCGCTGCCTAAGCGTCTGCCGCAACACCTGCGCATCAACTAGACGAGAAACGGTGATCGGCCCTTCGCCGAACGGGCCGAATCTGCCAGGATAGACTATTCCACGGTGAATGGCCATGCGTACTCTTAGTCGCGAATCCCGATCTGCTCGGCTATTGATCTCGGCAAGTACAGACGCGAGCCGGCGAGGATAGTCAGCCACCAGGGAAAGGCCGTTCGTGCCGGCTGGAAGTACGGCGAGTTCACCGTCACCACGAGGCTGGCGATACCACAACTTCCGGCCCAGACCGGCGCTCGCCGCAGCCTCTGACATCGCGTACTCAAGGTCGTCATGGAGCTTCGCCTGGCCGACAGCGGAGCGTTGACTGAAACCTTCGATGTCGACAGCCGCGAGAAACTGGGGCACCTGGCTCGAGATAACGTGCGATGCGTTCGTGCCGTCTTCCGGGACGCCCGAATCAGGGACAGTGAGCACGCCACACCACCCGAGCTCAGGACGAAACCATGTTTGTGCGGAACCTGCGCCGAGCGAGTGCCGACACTATCCTCCGATAAAAGTGTGCACCACGAAGAAGCTAAATACAAGCAACAGATTTCCGGACCTGCCTTGATACATTCCAGATTGATTGAGGTGGTTAGTTCAGGACACAAATGGAGACCTTCCGATGCTCCACCTTCTGATCTGCCATGAAACGTACTGCTACTTGTAGGCGAAGCTAGGATGTACCTCCTGTGCTCGCGCGTGCAGACCGTCAGCCTGACGTGACTGGTGGCATGGCGAGCGCCTCTGAAGCTCAGCCGAGGTGAACCTGGCCCTCCTTGACGCGGCACACGAAGCGGCGCCACTCGGCCTGGTCGAATTCGAGCCTTGCCCCCAGAACGCTTATGACATCTCTTCCGCTACGCTGCGTATAAGTTCGATCGACTTCTCGGCGGACAGCGCATCCCCAAGTAGCAGTTCGAAGTCATCCCGGTATTCGGCGGCTCGAGCATCGTCGCCCATGACCATAAGGGCGAACTCGGCTCGGCCGGCGTCGATATAGAGGAGATCAGGCAGGCTACCGTCGAATTCCAGCATGGTGAACGGGCCGTACAGTCCGCGGTGCGCGCCTGCCTCGAAAGGAATCACCCGGATTGTGACCAAGTCATCCTGCTCCGCCTTATCAGCGATGTGACGAAGCTGCTCTGGCATGATGTCCGGAGACTTGGCGATTCCAACGTGCCGACGAACCACCGCTTCGTCCACCACGTAGTACTGACGCGGCCGGGGATCCCGCTGGGCCAGTTGGGCCTGACGCTGAAGCCGGAGACCGACAATCGGGGCGACGCGGACGGCATCGACCGCGTTCACCGTGACGGCCTCCGCATAATCGGCAGTCTGCAGCAGGCCGGGCAAGAACGCCGACTGGAATTGCCTGATAAAGACGGCACCTGCCTCAAAGCCAACATAACTCAGATAGGTCGGGACGACGTCATCCCGGTACTTATCCCACCAGCCCCGCTCGCGTGACGCACGGTTCAGCTGCTGCAGCCGCTCACGAGTACTCTCTCCGGTAACCCCATATCTAGCCAGGAGGGCATCGAGGTCGACCTTGGTGATCGAACTCCGGCCGCCCTCCACCCGGATCAGCTTGGATGGTGACCATTCCAGGTCCGAGGCGACCTGCTCCTGCGTCAACCCGCTCTGCCGCCGCAGGCGGACGAGCTCTCCGCGAAGCAGAGCACTCTGAACGACAGGTCCCTGGTCGGCGGGCATGCTGAACTACTCTCTGTAGTAGTGATTGGGCGCGACAGAGCGGAACACGGCACTGTGACGGGAAACGCAAGTATAACTCTCGCCTCGGTCGCAGCTAAGCTAGCCATAGAAGTATTTCCAGCTCGCCTCCGCCTGAACCATCACGTCGGCAGTGCATGATTTACCGCGTGTCCGCAGATCAACTCCCGCGACGTACGCCAACATCGCGCTTATGGAAGCTGGATAAAACAGGCAGCCTTAAAGTTCAGGTTGAGGATGAAACTGTGACCCAATGTCCGTGCACGCTGCAGCGATTTCTTAGTTAGCTTCACCTGTAACAAGCGTATGACCGCGCAACGTAAGTCACCGGAGGCTTATATCTCCGTTGCGAGCGCGCTCAAGGAGCCCGAGCCATTGCGCCGCGTTGACGATGAGGATCGGCCCGGATCGATCTTGCGAGTCCCTGATCAGCACAGACGGCCCCGACCGAGCCACTTCGACACACTCGCCGCTTCCGCCGCTTGCGCTGCTCGTGCGCCAGGCGAGCGTCGAGTACGGGTTGGGCTCGGTGGTCATCTAAGGAACTCCTCGTAATCGCCGGAATTAATGTGTCAACAGGTGAAGGTGATTTGGTTAGTGAAACTTGCAGTGGTGCCGTTTTCTTCTGTGCGGCTGCGGGTGGCCTAACCGGGCGGTACGGCAGAAGCTGCCCGGGCCTACGGAGAACATCGCTTCACGACATTTCCTCCGCCACATTCCGGAGAAATTGAACGGATCTTTCCGGAGACAGGGCATCGACCAGCAGTTGTTCAAAGTCCTCCGCGTACCGGGCCGCCCGGGGGTCGTTCTCCGCGATCATGTTGTACTCCTCGCGGGCGGCCTCGAGATACAGGACGTCGGGGAGCTGCCCGTCGAATTCCAGCAGCGTGAACGTGTCGAACATGCCGGGATGGGCGCCGGACGCGAAAGGGATCACGCGAACCGTCAGCCGGTCGTCCCGCTCCGTCCGGTCGGCGATGCTGCGGAGCTGAGCCGGCATGATGGCGCGCGACGTCTTGATACCGACGTGACGGCGGATGACCGCTTCGTCGATGACGAAATACTGCCGTAGGCTGCTCTGGCGCTGCGCCAGTTCCTGTTGCCGTCGAAGCCGTAGCTCGACGAATTTGTCCACCTCTTTGGGATCGACAGAGCCGACGGTGGTGACCACCCGGGCGTACTCGCGGGTCTGCAGCAGGCCTGGTATAAACCCGATCTGGAACTGCCGGATGAACGCCGCGCCTGCCTCGAAGCCGATATAGCTGAGGTAAGCAGGGGAAACGTCATCCTTGTAGCTCTCCCACCAGCCTCGTCCCCGCGCCCCTCGGTTCAGCGTCTGGAGCCGCTCGCGCTCAGCAGCCGACCGAACTCCATACTGCGACAGCAGGGCGTCGAGGTCGACCTGCGTGATCGAGCTGCCGCCCCCTTCGACCCGGATGACCTTCGAAGCTGACCAATCTAGGTTGCTGGCGACCTGCTGCTGGGTCAGTCCCTGTTCTCGGCGCAGCCGGACGAGCTCCCGGCGGAGGAGGGCGCTCTGAACGACAGGTCCCTGATCAGAGGCCACGAAAGTTACCTTCTGTTAAAAGTTTGCCATATGTTACCGGACAGTTATTACTTTGAGTAATCACAAAACTTTGCCAGTGTACACCATGCTACCTAGCAAACCGCAAGGAGACGGTCTAGAGGCAACCAGCACAGCGTACGACTACCCGCCAGGATGCATCGGCTGTACAGGAGATCGAGCCGTGTGAAGCCGAGGTTTGTCGCTTGCTACAAACCGGTGTGCCACATAGCAACCTGACTGGTGACAAATCATCTGCTTACCTTGTGAAAGGTAGTGGTTTGACGCATACTTTGCTTGTAGTGATCAACTATAACTACGCGTGCAGGGCGGACAGTGGTCAAGGAACCCGGCAACCCGGGCGCAGGCGCACCCGCTCACCCACCGCAGGTCGGGACGATCAACAGGCGGGAGGTCACCCCGGACGACACTTGCAGTACCTCACACGAGAAGGGCCGCCCGTTTGCCTCTCCGATCACTCTCGGTTACCAGCCATCGATCGCAGAGCCGAGGGGCGACCCTCCCAAGACCGCTCGGACGCGCTAACCGCAAGAAGGGCCATCGATAATGTCACCGCATAACGATCGATGCATACCAAAGGCAACGGTTTCACCGGACCAGGACCAGCCTGATACCGCAATTGCCACCTTCTCGTCTTGCAGGCCGGTTATCCATAGCAGTAAGGCGAGTATACGTCGCGTTCGCAGAGCGCACCATAGAACGCAACTGGCCGAAATCATCTGTAACAGGGAAGAGCAAAATCATCCGCTAACAGACGGCGTAAAGGGCAGCGCAGGGAACTCTCGCCTATGGCACACCGCCTCTAGCTGGCAATACTGGGGGAGGCGGAGGTATGGACCTGTCCGGTAGGTTTTCGCGGTGGCGCGACTCGGCTCGTCGGCCGCTCGGCGGTCCCCGGGCCGACGGAGGCAACCCGGTGAAGCTCACGGTGGGGGGTCGCCGGTTCAAGGTCCAGGTCGAGATGGCGCGACCCGGAAGGACCGATGGCGCCGGCCCAGAGCCCGTGGCCGCGCCTGAGGCGCCGGTCTCGGTCGACGCGGCCAGCGGCGCTCAACTGCCACTCGGCGCTCCGGTTTTTCCGGTGCCACTCGGAGCTCCGGTTTATCCGGCTGGATCGGCCGCTGGCCCTCGCCACCTGCATCAGCCCGAGTACACCGATTCCCAAGATGTCCGGCCGCACAGCGCGGCGACCGGCTTCTGGGACGTCCTTGACCCGACCGAGCGGGAAGCACTCCGCTCCGTCGCCTCGTGGCGGACCTTCGCGGCCGGGGCCAGGATCATGGAAGAAGGCGAGCGGGCCGACCACGTGATGGTGATCCTGGGCGGCCAGGTCGAGATCCGTGTCGACGAGAGCGGCAGCGAACGGGCCGTGGCGGTACGCGGTCTCGGCCAGCTGGTCGGCGAACGCGCCGCTCTGACGGTGAGCGTCCGTTCGGCGACCGTGGTGGCACTGGAGATGGTCTGGGCTCTGGTGGTGCAGACCAAGGATTTCGCGGCCTTTATCACCGCGCATCCCCAAGTCCTTGACATCGTGCAGAACCAAAAGTATCAGCGGCGGGCCGCGGGCGCGCCCGGATACGAATACGACGACAATTCGGGCGACCCTTCGTTCAGACCTGTTAACGGCACACCTGCCACCAGTCAACGCAGCGATGACTATTCACGGAAGCATGCGAAAACGCTGAACGGAGAGAACTGCACCGTCTTTCTGACCGATGTAGCCGATTTCGGCGCTCGCACCCGGACCGACAATGACCGCCTGCTGATCAGGGAAGCGCTGTTCAAGATGACACAGAAGGCCATGCAGGGCTTTCCCGATGCGCAATCCGAAGATCGCGGCGACGGTTTCCTGACCGTGGTTCCGCCGAACGCGTCTACGGCCAGGGTCCTTGATCAGCTCCTAAAAGAGCTACCCGTGGCCCTCGAGCTGCACAACAGCACACGGGGCGAGTCGGCCCGGTTCAAGTTGCGGCTGGCCCTGAACGTGGGTCCGGTGGTGAGCCACATGGAGGGCGTTTCCGGGGAGGCGATCATCGTCGCGGCCCGGCTGGTCGAGGCACCGGACTTCAAGGATGCCCTCGCCGTGAGTACCGCCAGCCTGGGCGTCATCGCCTCACCTTTTGTCTACGAGACGGTGGTCAGGCACGGCGCAGACCCGCGTGAGGTAGCCAGCTACTCCGAGGTGCCGGTCGAAGTAAAAGAGACTGACACCACGGCGTGGATGAAGCTGTTCGCCGCGCCGGAACCGTCCCCGCATGCTTCGTATCCCGGAGCACCCGGATCTCACGCCGGCCACTAACTAACGCGTCTCTCCGAACAGGTACGGCGGGCGGCCGGGGACGCCCGGGGTGCAGGCGAAGATGTCGCCGGCGTGGGGTTGCTGGCGGCGGTCGGACTCGGTGTAGCCCTGGCGGGCGGTGGTGATGTACAAGGTGCCCAGGTCGGGACCGCCGAAGGCGGCCGAGGTGACCTGGCGGGCGGGCAGCCGGACCACGGTGTCGAGCCGCCCGTCGGGCGTGAAGCGGCGCAACTCGCCGGATTCCCAGACGGCCAGCCAGAGGCAACCCNNACGCAGTCGGCCTCCGGGACGGTAACGAAGGGCCGCCGGCCACTTAGCGCGCCGGTGTCGGGGTCGGTGTCGAACAGGTCGACCCGGCCGATGTTGCTGTCCGCGTAATAGAACAGCCTCCGGTCGTCGGTCCAGTCCAGGCCGTTGGACAGGCCGACGTCGCCGAACAGTTCGGTGACCGTGCCGTCCGGGCTGAGCCGGTACAGGCTGCCGGGCGGGTTACCGGTCTCATCCCAGGCCATCGTGCCTGCCCAGAAGTTCCCCCACGGGTCCGGCTTGCCGTCGTTGAACCTGACCGCGGTCCGGTCGATGAAGCCGGGCAGGCGGGTCAGCCGCTGCCCATCGTGATCGGCCAGCGCGAAGCCGTCCACCAGGGCGAGCACCAGCCCGCCGTCGCGGGTCAGGCCGACGGCGCCGACCGGGTCGCCGACGTCGAACCAGGTGCGCGCGCCGGTATCAGGATCGATCGCGTGCACCTGGCCGACCGGGATGTCCACCCACCAGAGCAGCCCGCGGCTCGTGTCCCAGACCGGGCCCTCGGCTACTTCGGACTGGGCCGCCACGGCGACCTCGGCGTCCAGGATGCGGGTCATAGCGCGTCCTCCGGATTGATGTCCAGTATGACCTTCCCCCTCGGGCCGGAGCTTAGCAGCGCGGTAACCTCGGCGAAGGCAGCGGAGGTGTAGGCGAAGCTGGCACTGATCAGCAGGTCGTTGTTGACCGCGTCGTCAATTCCGAACGCGGCCTCGACGACCGCGACCCGCTCCCCCGGCCGCGGCCGGCCACGGCCGATGGCCCGCCAGGCCACGGCGGCGGGCTCGGCCAGTGCCGCCTCAAGCAGATTGACGGAACTCCCGAGCGCGTGCACCACCTAGGCCGGAAGCAGCACCTGGTCAGCGGCGGCTCCGGCCCGCGTGAAGCCGAGCTCGTCGTAGACCACGCACAGGTTCGTGTTCCCTTGCACGCACTCGGCGCAGACCCGGTCCGCGATGATGCCTTCGGCGATCATCCACTGGCCAGATTGAAGGCCGGTCACACCCGGGCCGACGGCCTCGATCACTCCCGACCACTCGTGCCGGGGCACCAGCGGGTAGCGGACGTAGGCTGGGTCGACCACTCCGGCCAGCAGTTCGAGGTCTGCCGTGTCATTAGTGGCACTGATAATTCGGATGAAGAAAATCGATTTCGGCAGAGCCTAAAACCGCGGTCGTTCGGCCAAAATAGGGAAGGGGTGCGGGCGGATGAGGTGGGTCGGCGAGGTATTCGACGGACTCGGGGTCACCGGCCAGAACCGCGAGTTGACCTTCCCGGACGGGGCGGCCTTCCGGATCGAGATCCCGAGTGTCGAGGGGCCGCGCGTGCTGGAGGCCGTGCTGCGCGCGGCCGAGGCCGAGGGCATCACGATAAACCGGGTCTCCCAGGGCAGCGGCGCGATGCTGCTGCGGGCCAGCGAGCTGCGCGATATGGCCCAGGCCGGCCTGGGCGCCGGCGTCGAGGTGTGCCTGTTCGTCGGGCCGCGCGAGCGGTTCGGCATCGGTGCCCACGCCCGGTCCGCGGACGGACGGGCGCACGGGGACCAGGTGCGGGGCCTGCGCCAGCTGTCCTACGCGCTGGAGGACGTGCTCCGGGCGACCGAGGAAGGAATCCGCAGCTTCCTGGTCGCCGACCTGGGGCTGCTCCGCGCGGTCACGCAGGCACAGGCCCGGGGCGCGCTGCCGGCCGGGCTGGTGTGGAAGGTCTCGGCCAGCATGTCGCCGACCAACCCGGTGACGCTTAAGGTCCTGGAGGAGATGGGGGCCAGCACGGTCAACATCCCGGCCGACGTGACGCTGGACGAGCTGGCCGAGATGCGGGCGGCGGTCAGGCTACCGCTCGACCTGTACGTGGAGTCCCCCGACGCGCTCGGCGGGGTGGTGCGCGGCCAGGAGCTCGGCGACCTGATCCGGGCCGGGGCGCCGCTGTACGCGAAGTTCGGACTGCGCAACGCCCAGGCGATCTACCCCAGCGGGCATCACCTGGAGGCGGTGGCCTGCGCCAACGCGACCGAGAAGGTGCACCGCGCGGCGGTCGCGCTGGAATGGCTTGAGCGGCTGTCACCCGGGCTGGTTCAGTCCAAGCCGGGAGCGGCCGGGCTGGGCCTGCCGGTCCGATGAACGCCGAGGTATCGGGAGCAGTTGCCCCTTCGGGGAGCCGGTCATCGGCTGGTCGTAAGCCCACCTCACTGTCCCGTCCCATCTTCGGCGGATGTACTCAGTCAGGAACCGGGCCTTGACGGCGCGAGCGACGGTGGTGACCTGGCCAAGCGCCTCGAGGTATTCGAGTCGGGCCTCGACGGACATGGCCATGAAATCGGCAGTCTCGAAGTAGGTGAGCCCGTCGTCGAGCATGTCCAGAGCTTCGGTGATGCTGGTCGGAGTGGGGATGGTGCGCATCGGGTCGCTTACCTTTCTTGCAGGTCTTTTGAATCCTTTATTCGACCTTAGTGCTGACTGCTGACATTCCCCGGATGTTTGAGCTAGGAGCGCCTCAAGCCCTGACAGAGCCCCCGGAAGTGGCCGGGGGCTCCGTGGGTGGGCCTGGCTAGCTGGCGAAGAAGCGGTAGGAGCCGACCTCGGTTAGGTTCTCCTGGACGGGGCCTTGGTCGACGCGGTCGGTGATGTCGGCCTGGAACTCGCCGAACGCCTTCACGGCCAGCAGCGGGCTCGGCTCCTCGCGGACCTGGACGACGTGCACGAACGTCACCTGGTCATTGAGGCGGAACGTGGCGTAGCTCACGCCGTCGGGCTGAGTGCGGTGCAGCTCGGCGTAGATCGCCTCGACGAGCTTGGCGTTGGCGTCGGCCTGGTCGGGCTTGGTCCGGTAGCGAATGAGGCGCTGATACATGGTTATCTCCTGATCTCGAGTACGGCCTGGGTGGTTGATAGCTGTGGTTCGGCTTCGGTCGGCCGGCGCTTGGCCGGGATGAGCAGGCCGGCCGCGGCGCCGAGCAGGCCCAGGCCCGCGCAGGCGCCCATCGCCGGGCCGAAACCGCTGGTGAAGGCCGCTGGGGAGGCGTAGCCGCCGTGGGCGGCGAACACCGCGGCGCAGATCGCGATGCCGAACACGCTGCCGAGCTGGCGGAGCATGTTGAGGGTGCCCGAGGCCTGGCCGATCGCTTGCGGCGGCACGCTGGTCATGACGGCGCTCATCGTGGCCGGTACGGCCACCGAGACGCCACTGCCCGCGAGGACCAGCGGCGCGACCAGATCCTCGTAGGGCAGGCCGGTCCGCGCGATCAGAGCAATCCAGATCAGGCCGGCCGCGGCTGCGGTCATGCCGCCGGCGATGAGCGGGCGCTCGCCCACCCGGGCGATGAGCGTGCCGGCGAACGGGGCGATCAGGGTCAGCATGGCCCACCCGGGCAGTAGCCGCAGGCCGGTACCGAGAGGGTCGTAGCCGAGGCCGGTCTGGAGGAACTGCGCCATGAAGAACACCAGGGCGAACAGCATCGCGAACACCGTGAACGCGGCCACGTTGCCCGCCGCGAACACTCGCTGGCCGAATAGGCGGACCGGGATCATCGGATGACTGGTGCGCAGTTCCCAGGCCACGAACCCGGTCGCGAGCAGGGCACCGGTCGTTAGCGTGGCCACGATCTCAGGACTCGCCCAGCCGCTGCCGTTGGCCCGGATCAGGGCCCAGACCAGGCCGAGCGCGCCGCCCGTGGCCAGCAGCAGGCCGATCGGGTCCAGGCTGGCGCGGGTGCCGGCGCTGGCCGTCATCCTGGTCAGGATCAGCGGGATCATGATCACCCCGATCGGCACGTTGAGCCAGAAGATCCAGGTCCAGGCCAGGCCCTGGGTGACCGCGCCGCCCACCACCGGGCCGGCCAGCACCGCGATCCCAGTCACGCTGCTGAAGATGCCTAGCGCCCAGGCCCTGCGCTCGGGCGGGAAAGCGGCTGACAGCAGCGCGAGCGCCAGCGGAAGCATCAGCGCCGCGCCCGCGCCTTGCACAGCCCTTGCCGCGACCAGCGCACCGGCGTTCGGGGCCAGGGCGCACGCGGCCGAGGCCGCGGTGAACAGGCCGACCCCGGCGGCCAGCATGCGGCGCCGGCCCAGCCGCTCCCCCACCGCCGCGCCGGTCAGCAGCAGCACGGCGAAGGTCAGTGTGTAGGCGTTCACCGTCCATTCCAGCGCGGCCAGCGAGGCGTGCAGGTGCAGCCGGATCACGGGCAGCGCGGTCGCCACGACCTGGGTGTCCAGCGCCACCATGAACGACACCGCAGAGGTCAGCGGCAGCACCCAGCGCGGGCTGGGGGCTAGGCGGTTGTACTTCGGTTCCATGTCTCCTCCTTCACTGGTTCAGACACCGGGCCTCGCCCAGGCTGAGCGATGACTTTCCGGCGTGGGCGGGGTCTGTACCGGTGGGAGGATGTTCGCTGTGGAGACGGTGCTGGAGCGGGCCCGGGCGGGAGATGACCGGGCGTTCGGTGAGCTAACCGATCCGTTCCTCGGTGAGTTGCAGCTGCACTGCTACCGGATGCTGGGATCGGTGCAGGACGCCGAGGACGTGGTGCAGGAGACGCTGCTGGCGGCCTGGCGCGGGCTGGACGGTTTCGAGGAGCGCTCGTCGGTGCGCACCTGGCTGTACCGGATCGCGACCAACCGGTGCCTGAACGCGCTGCGCTCACGCGCCCGGCGGCCGCAGCCGGCGCCGACCGAGCTGCCCTGGGCGTCCGAGCCGACCCGGCGGGGCGAGCCACTACGGCTCGCGCCGTATCCGGATGCGTTGCTGGACGAATTGCCGGATCTGGTGGCCGGTCCGGAGGCACGGTACGAAGCTCAGGAGGCGATCGCGCTGGCGTTCGTCGCGGCGGTGCAGAAACTGCCGCCGCGGCAGCGGGCCGTGCTCGTGCTGCGGGACGTACTGGGCTTCCGGTCTTCGGAAGTGTCGGACATGCTCGAGGTCAGCGAGGCCTCGGTGAATAGCGCGCTGCAGCGGGCCCGGGGGACCATGGCAAGTTCGCTGCCCGGACCCGACCGGGAGCGCGCGCCGCTGCCGCGCTCCTCGAAGGCGCGGGAGGTGGCGGCGCGGTTCGCGGCCGCGCTCGCGGCCTGGGACGTGGACGGGGTGGTGGCGTTGCTGACCGACGACGCGTGGTTCACGATGCCGCCGGTGACACTGGAATACCAGGGGTCGGCGGCCATTGCCAGGTTCCTGCGGGACGTCGCCGTCTGGCGCGGGCCGCGGCGGTACCGGCTGATCGCCACGCGGGCGAACGGGCAGCCCGCCTACGCGGTCTATGTGCGAGAGCCTTCGGGGTCGGTGTTCGACGGGCACGGGATGGTCGTCCTGACTCTCGAAGGGGACCGGATCTCGGCGGTTACCCGTTTTGTCGACGCCAGCACGATGAGGCCGTTCGGACTGCCGGAGGCGCTGGAGGATCCGAGCTTCGGGTAGCACCTGTGGCGTGTCTTTCTCGCGCCGGGTCTTTCTTGCGTGCCTTCCTCGCGGGGCTTTGCGGTCGGCGAGCGCCCAGTTTCCGATTTCGCGGTGTCTGTATTAGTGGCAGCTGACGACACTTGTGAGGAGAGCCGATATGGGAAAGATCGTCATCAGCGAGAACGTCTCGCTCGACGGAGTCGTCCAGGATCCTACGGGTGAGGA
Organism: Actinomycetota bacterium; assembly: GCA_003140115.1. Next base: position 11,679 of record PLIQ01000329.1, read on the forward strand.
GGGCTTCAAGCTCGGCGGCTGGTTCACCCAGATCGGGGCCAAGGACCGTGCAGCGTGGGCCGAGGTCGAGCTCGACGAGGCGCTGGGCGCCGCGGTCCTGCTGCTGGGCCGACGGAGCTACGAGTTCTTCGCCGCGCGGTGGCCATCCCGGACTGGCGCCTTCGCGGACAGGTTGAACCGAATGCCCAAGTACGTCGTATCCTCGACCCTCGCAGAACCCGAATGGAACAACTCGACGGTCCTGAAGGGCGACGTGGTGGACGAGGTCTCGAAGCTGAGGCACGAAGTGAGCGGGGACGTCATCGTCTACGCCAGCGGCCAGCTCGTGCACGCGCTCATGGAGCACGACCTCGTCGACGAACTCCGGCTAATGATCTACCCGTTCGTGCTCGGAGCCGGCGAGCGCCTGTTCGGCCAGACCAGCGACAAGAAACCGTTGCGCCTCATGCAGGTCCGAACCGTGGGTAACAGCCTCGCCTTCCTCACCTACCAGCCGGTGGGTTAGCCGGCAGACCGCGCCGGCTGGGCCGGGTCGAGTGTCCAGCCTGCCGTTGTCCGGACCACGTGCCAAGTGGCCCCGCCCTCGCCTTCGGCGGTGAATGTCACCAGGGTGCCAGCGGGACGGTTCACCTGATCAAGCGCACGGGGCAGTGCGTGCGCCGCCGTGGTCAGAACGGGGCCGGTGAAGACAGCCCCGAGCGGGGGCCGCTGGGTCGCCCGGCGGATCTGGTGCTGGTGGACGTACCGTTCCATGTACTCGCGGGCGACATCGAGCCAGACCGGCGCCGGGTCGGATCCGGTCGCCCACTCCACCTGGCCGCCGGTGGCGTCGAGGTCAAGCGTGGCCAGGTGCTCCTCGAAGCGCAGGCCGGCCACGTTGATCAGCTCGATGAGCAGGGCCGGGCTGATTCGCCGCGCCGCGTCGACCCATTGCTGGTTGAAGGCGTTTAGCCAGGCGTCTAGATCGTCTCCCCGGGCCGGGCCCAGTTTCCAGCCGTCCCGCCGTACCGAGACGTTGCCGACCTCGACACCGAGCAGGTGCGCGGCAACCGCATGCACCGACCAGCCGGGACAGGCCGTCGGGCGCGCCCAGTCGTCGTCGGCCAGACCGGCCAGCAGGACGGCCAGCTCCGCGCGGAGTTCGGACACCAGCGGCCTCGTGTCCAAGCGCAGCAAGGCCATGAGACATAGCCTGCCATCGTCCGACGAGGCTGACGCGCGCTTTTGACAGCATCGGACGGCTGATGGCGGTGCTGATCACGGCCGTGAGCGGCCAGGATCGCGACGGAGCAAAGCCGCTGCTGTGGAACCTGGGCCGTGCCTTCCCCTCGGTCAAGCTGGCCTTGGCCGTCGAGCGGACTCTGTCCGTGGGGCAAGGTCCCGGCTGGCGTCGCGCGGACAGGTTCCAGCTCTGGTAGCATCTCGGCGAGTACTCGGGCCGTTAGCTCAGCGGGAGAGCGCTTCCCTGACACGGAAGAGGTCACTGGTTCAAATCCAGTACGGCCCACGGTTTTTCGAATGTATGTCTCGCCGGGGGAGCCAAAAGGGGAGCCCAAGGGGGAGCCAGAAGTCAGGATCTGACCCGTATTTCGTGATGGTCTCGGCCCCGTCGCGGCCAGGTCTCTAGCTGAGCAGGACGCGCTTGCGGAGCAGTCCGAACGTGGCGCGTCTGTACATCTGCCGCTTTAGCATCTTCAGCCGGTTGACGTTGCCCTCGACGATGCCGGAGTTCCAGGCCATGGTCAGTCCGTTGAGGACGGCGTCGTAGTCGCGTTTGATGCCGCGGACGAAAGAGTGCAGGTCAGGCTGGTCATCGGTCTCGACGGCGGTGATCCAGCCGTCGAGCTGGTCTCCGTGGAGGCCGGTGAGGATTTTCGCGAACTCGGTGACGTGGCCGGCGAGCGAGTCCAGGTGGGGGCAGCGTTCCCTGGCTTGCGCGAGCTTGGCCTTCTCCTCGTCGTCGAGGTTGTCCGGGTCGGTGAGGATCCAGCTGGCCAGGTCACGTGCCTTCGGCGGGCCGGGGACGGCGGGCGGGGCCGCGCCGGCCTCGCGGAACGGCAGCACATAGTCGCGGATGGTGCCGTACCCGCCTTTATATCCGCGTTCTTCGAGCTCGGCGTGCAGCTGGCGCACGTTGGTGACGCCGTCGTTCCACCGCTGGTGCAGGTAGGGCTTGTGCTCATCGAGGATCGACGGGCGGCCGTCCCTGACCTTGGCGAGAAGCTCGTCCACGGTGGCTGCGCGGTAGAAGCGGCGGACGGTCTCTTTGGCCAGGCCGGTCTCCCGCATGATCGGCTTGATGCCCTTGCCGCGGGCTTTCAGCGCCTGGACCTGCTCGTACCGCTGCCGGGTCCGCACTGCCAGGGCTGAATCCTCCGCGCGCCGGGCGGCGGCCTCGGTCGCGGCCTGCTGCGGGTCAGGGGCTTCCGGGGCATCAGGGATGACGGCGTCCTGCGGTTCCTCGGGGGCGGGTTCTTCCAGGCAGCCGCGGTGCCGGGCCACCGCTTTCCCCGTGTGCTCGCACAGGTTGGTTGGGTCGGACCGGG
>PLIQ01000367.1 GCA_003140115.1 Actinomycetota bacterium
GCGGCAGCGTGGCCTCAAGGGTCAGCCGACGGCCGAGGCGGACACTCCGGACCTGGCATCAGGGGACCAGGCTGATGTCGGGCCCTCACGCCCTAGCGCAACACGCTGGCGCCAGAAGGTAATTGACACCACGGCCGCTGCAGTCGCGTTACACGCTCTAGAACGAGTACGACGGTGACATCGACCCGGAAACTGGGACGCGCATCCCCGAGGCGCGCGCACCACAAGCCGCTCCGGCACCACAGGGCTTTCCTGTACCGGCGGGCCGCCTGTACCGGCGGGCCGTTGGCGGCACCGGGCGGGCCGCCGGCGGCACCGGCGCGCCTGGCTTGTCGGCGAGCGACAGACTCCGGTTCCGTTCCGGCTGAATCCATACCCGGACAGTGCTAAACCGGTCGCGATGGGTCAGATGTGATAACAGAAGACTAGACGTGCGACGCTCCGTTAGCTGGGCTGGCGGCGATTCCGCAAACGCCAGGGCCTGTATACGAATTGCGCAGGTGACGACCCAGTTACAGCCCTGGGCACGACTGCGTAACACGGCTCCTTTCGGACTGCGTAACGCCTTTCAGGACTACGCTTCTCGCACTACGATCTGGATTGTCACCGTGGACCAGTGGTTCGCGGCTCGCGGTGACGGGTAATTCCGGACAGGGGACAAGGGCTGAGGTGGGGGCTAAATGGCGACAGATGGTTCTGCCGGACGGCCGGGAGAAGCGGCACCGACGATGGTGGGTCGCAGCCCGGCCCAGCAGCCCGTCGGCGTCGCTGGGGGCGCCGGCGGCGGTGGAGGTGACCTCACCCAGGAACTCCTGACGTCAGCCTGGTGGACCGACGCCATGGTGGCGGCGGCGGGGATTCCCGTGGTGGACGTGCCCTTCGTGACGGTAGGCGGCGGCATCGGAAGCTTCGTCACCGTGGATTACCTGCGGATCGCCGGGGTACCGATCGACCGGATGCGGGTGCTATCCGACATCGACTTTCCGTGGCAGACCTACGAGTACCTGACTCGAGTGTCACAAATCCCCCGCCCGGAACGTATCCGCTCGGATTCCGCGTCGCGGCCGGACAATATCTGGGGCTTTCCCTCCTATGCGCTGTCCGAGGCGCTGCACGACAAGACCCTGGCGTCGCTGCGGCAGGTGCTGGTCGAGCCGATCTGGGCTGACTACTACACGCCGCGGGCGGGCATGGTGTTCGAGGGGCTGGAGCGCGAGTCTAAGCGGATCAGCTATTCGGACATGCTGGTTAAAGGCCAGGTCCGGATGGTCCGCCGCCGCCAGGGCGGCGGCTACTTCACGATCCTCACTCCTCCGGACGCGAAACCGGCCCGCCGCGTCGCGTTCCGGTCCCAGTTCGTCCACATCGCGGTCGGGTATCCGGGCCTGAAGTTCCTCCCCGAGCTGCAGGCCTTCAGGACCGAGAACCAGGACTTCTACCACGTGGTCAGCGCTTACGAGGACCACGAGCACGTCTATGACCGGCTGCGCGTCAAGCACAGCGTGGTGCTGATCCGCGGGGGCGGGATCGTTTCCTCGCGGGTGCTCCAGCGCTTGATGGACGAACGTGCCAAATACAACCTGTCCACCGAGATCGTGCACCTGTTTCGCACTTATATCTCCGGCTCGCACGGACCCAACGCGTGGATGCGGCGCAAGGGCGGCAACGGCTTCGCCTACCAGGGGTTCAACTACCCGAAGTCGGTGTGGGGCGGGCAGCTGAAGGCCAAGATGCGCCGGCTCGAAGGCGAGCAGCGGGCCACCGAGTACAAGCTCATGGGCGGGACCAACACGCCCTGGCGACGCCGCTGGCAGCAGCAGATGAACCAGGGCCGGGCCCAAGGTTGGTACCGCGTAATGGCCGGCACCGTCGAGGATATGAAGGTGCGCGAGGACGGGATGGTCGTCAGCCAGGTCAAGACCGGGCAGGGCCCGACCGAGATCGCGGCGGACTTCGTTATCGACTGCACCGGCCTGGAAGCCGACGTTTCCGAGCATCGGGTCCTAGCCGACCTGCTCGAGCATTCCGGTGCCGGCCGGAACCCGGTCGGCCGCCTGGATGTCGAACGCACCTTTGAGCTGCGCGGCACCAGCAGCGCACCCGGAGTGATCTACGCCTCGGGAGCCGCCACGCTTGGCGGTTACTTCCCCGGCGTGGACACCTTCCTCGGCCTGCAAATCGCCGCCCAGGAGATCACCGACGACCTGGCTCGTCGCGGATTCTGCCGGAAGATAGGCCCGGGCCGTTCGGTCCAGCAGTGGCTGCGCTGGGCAAGGAACCGGCAGCCGTAATTCAGTTACCCCATATTGCCCGTGCTCCCGACAGGGATCCGATACTGACAGGTGCTGGCGTGGTTCCTACGTTGACTGGCCGCATACAGACCAGGATTTTCTTGCTCGCCGTGGTCGGCGGCCTCATAACCCTGATCATCGTCCCGTTCCTGTCTAGCGCGCCGCTCGGCGATAAGTACCGGGACGGCTTCCTGGTGCTGCTCAGCGTCGCCGTCGTGGGCGTCCTGTGGGAACTGCTCTATCATCTCCTGATGCAGTGGCGCTGGGAGAAGGACTGGCCGACGCTGTTCGGGCTGGTCGAGGGGGTACCGGAAGGCGCGCTGATCTGGATTCTGCTCAGCGTCGGAGCCATCCCGGGCATCGTCGGCAAAGTCGGCGGGGTCGCCTTCCTGGTCCAGTTCATCTTGGTCTGGCTGGGGGTATGGCTGGTAGCCAACGGGCCGATGCGAGTCCCGTTCATCCGGTGGCGTTTCCGCGGCGGGAGGCTAGCGTGACCGAACACGGCATATTGCCCGGCCTGTGGCCGATTCACGGGGACGGAGTACTAGCCCGGCAGGGAGATCTGGTGCTCCTGATCCATCCCGCGGGCGGGGCCTTCACCGACCGGCTGCTGGATCTGCTGGCCGACGCCGCCCGGGCCCGCGAGACCGGTCTGCGCTTTACCGACCTGGTCTCGGCGCAGTTCGATGCCGACGCGACCGATGCCGCTGATCAGCAGGGCCCGGCTGTCGTCGCGTTCGGGCCCGCGGGCGGTGGAACGGCCGTCGCCGTCTACGGAACCGGATGGGCCGAAGTCACTACTGCCCACGGAGCGCAGCGGCTGACCGCCGGCGAGCCGTACGGCCGGCTGCGGTGCGTCTTGCCGTCCACGTTGATCAAGATCCGCGCGGGCGTGCAGCCCGTGGTCGGCGACGGCGAGACCGATCCCTATCTGCGCCTGGCCGACGGCGTGGTCCGGGCGGTCGCGCTGCTTTACGCTCCGGCCGAGATCACGGCGGAGGCAGCTGACCGAGATCGGCCTGCCGTCCTGGCTCCCGGCCCCGTGACGCCGGTGAGCGCGGCCCCGCCGGTCGTCGTCGAGCC
>PLIQ01000085.1 GCA_003140115.1 Actinomycetota bacterium
ACCTCGGGCGAGGAAGCGACCACGGCGGTCAGGACATCGTCGTCGTGGGCCAGGACGACCCGCTTGCGCGCCGCGAGGCTGCGCAGGCACTCGTTCCGCGCCGTCGCGGCCAGCCATGAGCCGACGCGGTCCGGGTATTCGATGCGGTCGATATGCTCCAGCAAGCGGAGCCAGGTGGTCTGGGCGACGTCGGCGGCATCGCTCTCGATCAGCTTGAAGTCGGCCGTGATGGACCAGATGAGCCTGGCGTACTGGTCCACCAGGCGCGCCCAGGCCTGCTTGTCACCCTCCGCGGCACCCCGCACCAGCCCCGCGATGTCCGGGGCACTGGCGTCACGTCCGCTCGTCCTCGTCACTTGCTCTCCCTATCGGTAGACACGCGGACCGGCGGTACCCCGTCGTGGATCCATGACGGGATGGCCAACCAGGCGCGGATATTAAATTTCAGACACTTCGTCGTGTCAGGAATGGCACACCATGCGAATCACGCCGCCATCGGCGAATACCTGCTAATAAGCGCCAGAACCCTGCAGGATGACCATGATCGTTTTCCATACAATCTGCAGGTCGAGCGCGAACGACCAGTTCTCCACGTACCTCAGGTCGAGCCGCACTGACTCTTCCCAGCTCAGATCCGATCGCCCGTTCACCTGCCAGAGCCCGGTCAGGCCCGGCCTGACGACCAGCCGGCGCCGGACATGCTCGGCATACCTCGCCGCCTCGTCCGGCAGCGCCGGGCGCGGCCCCACCAGAGACATCTGGCCGAGGAGCACGTTGAACAGCTGCGGAAGCTCGTCGATCGAGTAGCGCCGCAGACGGGCGCCTACCGCGGTGACCCGGGGGTCCTTGCGGAGCTTGAACAGCACCCCGTCGGTGTCGTTGCTGTCGAGCAACTCGGTCCGGCGCTGCTCGGCGTCCACGACCATGGTGCGGAACTTGTAGATCTTGAACACGCGGCCGTCCTTGCCGACCCTGACCTGCGTGAAAAACGCGGGGCCACGGTCATGGAGCCGGATGATGACGGCCAGCAGGACCAGCAGCGGGGACAGCGAGATCAGCGCCGCCGCGGCGAAGGTTCGGTCGAACAGGTCCTTGACCAGCACGGGGAAGCCCGACAGCTGCGGGTGATCCACGTGCAGCAAGGTGAGCCCGGCGGTCGGCCTGACCGTGGTCCGAGGCCCGGCGACGTCGAGCAGGGCGGGCGAGACACACAGGTCGGTGCCGGTCTTCTCTAGTTCCCAGGCCAGGCTCCGCAGCCTGACGCCATCCATTTCCGGGCAGGCCAGGACGGCGACGGTATCCGCACCGAAGGAGCGCACGGCGGCCGTGACATCGTCCAGGTCGCCGTAAACGGGCACCCCGGCCACCTCATCGCCCGATCGACGCGCCACACAGGCGCCGACCACCGCCATCCCGTGATAGCGATCGCGTCCCAGTTCCTTGACCAGGTCAGCCACGGCCGACTCATGGCCGACCGCCACCACCTTGAGCATGCACTGGCCGGCGTCGCGCAGTTTGTGCAGCCGCTTACGGTTCACAAACCTGGTGCCCAGGTCGAGCACGGTGACACTGGGCAAGGCGATGAGCACGTAGGAGCGGGACAACTCGATATTGACCAGGAAGGAAAAGATCGCGACCGCCGCGGTCAGGCTCACCGCCGCGTTCAAGACCTTGCGGTACTCATCCGAGCCGGTCCCGATGAACCGGGCGTCATACCCTCCGGCCAGGCCGACCGCTATCACCCACAGGACCGGAAGAGCCAGGCTCAACGCGATGTAAGCCGCGGTGACGTGATCGCCGAACCGGAGCTGGACCGCCGCGAAGACGCCGACGACACCACAGCCGAGATCAGCGAGTACTGCTCGGCGCAGGTAGGCCTTTTCCCATGTTGATGCGCCCGTCGCGGTCTGAAGGGCGGCACTATCGCGAATGACGGCATAGTCAGACATACTCACCTTCCCCCCATGGGCAGCACCAAGTAGCTTCGGCACTTCCCACGCTCCCACTCAGTTGTCCTGAGATTTCCCGCTTAGGAGACGCATAGCAGAATGCACCGGTTTACGGGTACAGCTGGTAACTTATCGTCACTAGCCCCAGTTGACCCGTGAGCAACTTATATCACGGAGAGTGAATATCGCCCCCGAAAATCCAGAACTGCACCCAAGTAGCACCCAGACTGCTACGCAGGGGTCAGGTGTCCAGATTGTCCCGACAGCGGGTTCCGGGTCGTAACGTACGGTGACCGCCGGGTGCGAGCCGGGCGCCGTCGCTCCCATCACCGGACGTGACCGCGAGCACCTCAGCCGGCGGCGCCGACTGGCGGTAACCCCTCGGATCAATGTGATAATCTGCTATTCGGATTTACATTTCCCGGTCACAGAATTAATTCGAAGCTGACCGCTGGGAGACAATCATGGGTGACCGAAGGGTTTATTCCGCAGCGTTTATTCCGCCGGGGAGGGCGAGCTAGTCAGATGACCGGGACGGGCAGGTTCTTGATCATCAGCTGGGACGGCGGCGGGAACGTGCCGCCCGCGCTCAACCTGGGCGCACGGCTTGTCCACCTGGGACACCGGGTCCGGGTCCTCGGCTGGGAATCCATGCAGTCACGCGCGGCCACCGCCGGGCTTGAGTTCGCGGCGTACCGCTCGGTGCCACCCTGGCCATCCGGGGTGACCTTTGAACAAGCCTGGAAGAAACGAATAATACCCGCCTTGTTTGGCGAGGGCACGCGAGATGATATTCAAACTGAAATCAAGGATTTCGCACCTGACGCCGTCGTCGTCGACTGCATGGTAGGTGCGGGCCTCGAGGTCGCGGATACGCTCGGTCTGCCTCGCGCCGTGCTCATCCACGTGCTCTATTCCATGTTCATGGATAAGTGGGGGAACAACGTAACCCGCGCGAATAACGCAGCTTATCTTGACCGGGCCGGCCAGGTGCTTGTGCTTGTCCCGCCGGGCTTCGAGACGGCCTACCAACTGCCCCCCAATACCTTGGACGTCGGGCCGATCAGTGACCCGAATCCCAGCCCGCCGCTCAGCGCCGGCCTGACTGAATTGCTGGCGGAACCAGGTCGGCCGTGGGTCCTGCTGAGTCTGGGTACGACGTTGCAAGACCAGGCCAGGGCGCTGCCGAGGATCCTCGAGGCAGTTGCCCGGCTACCGATCCGGGTGCTGCTAACCCTCGATAGCGGGTTGCAGCCAAGCGTCATTAATCCGCCATCGAATGTGACGGTATGCGGATTTGTCCCGCATGATCTGCTGCTGCCGCATATGGCGGCTGTCGTGTCCCATGGCGGACTCAGTACCATTACCGGAGGCTTGGCCGCGGGTGTACCGCTGGTCTGCATTCCGCAGGGCCGCGATCAGCCGGACAACGCGGAACGCGTCGTAGCCTCGGGTGTCGGGCGAGCCGTCAGCAAGCACGCGAAACCGGCTGAAATCGCGGCGGCTATAGAGGCGGTACTGACCGATCCAGCGGTCCTGGATAAAGCAAGCAGCTTTGCTCATGTCATTGCCGCACTTGGCCACGGCGACATCGCCGCCCGGAAAGTCGCCGCACTGATCGGCAAGNNGGCAAGTCGCCGCACTGATCGGCCGCGGCCGGCATGTAAGCGTGCCAAATGAGGTGCTTTCGCGGCCGGGCTGGGCTTCTCAGGTACCTGGTGAATGGCGCATCGTACCTGTTCTTACAAGTACGATGCGCCATCGACCAGGTCAGGCTCGGCGGACAAACCGGGGCAATCCGGGGCAAATGTGCCGGGGGGTTGATCGATAAGGATGAAGGGCGGCGGTTACGGCGGCTGCGGACCGCGGTCGCCAGGCCCCGTAGGACCTCGGCGGTCGTACCGATATCCATGCACGCGTCGGTAACGCTCTGCCCGTAGGTGAGCGTGGCCGGATTGCCGGGTTCCTGCCGGCCCTCGCGCAGGAAGCTCTCCACCATCACTCCGGTCAGGCCTCGTTCTCCGGACGCTATCTGGTCCGCCAGGGCGGCCGCCACCAGCGGCTGACGGCGGTGATCCTTCCAGCTGTTGCCGTGGCTGGTGTCGACCATCAGCCGACGCGGCAGCCCGGCCGCCGCGACCATGTCGAGCGCTTTGGAGACGTGGCTCGCCCCGTAATTCGGGCCAGCCCGGCCGCCGCGCAGAACCACATGGGTGTCAGGGTTGCCCGTGGTCTCCACCAGGGCGACCGTCCCGAGCGGGGTAGCGCCGAAGAACGTGTGGTGGGCCGCCGCCGCGCGGCACGCGTCCACCGCCACCTGGATGTCGCCGTCGGTGCCGTTCTTGAACCCGACCGGCATCGACAGGCCCGAGGCGAGCTGCCGGTGGACCTGGCTTTCCGTGGTCCGCGCGCCGATCGCGCCCCAGGCCACGGCGTCCGCGATGTACTGAGGCGTGACGAGATCAAGCCACTCGCAGCCCACCGGCAAGCCGAGGGTTACGATGTCGAGCAGTAGCTGCCGCGCGACCCGCAGGCCGCTGTGCACGTCATGGCGGCCGTCCATTCCCGGGTCGTTGATCAGGCCCTTCCAGCCCGTTACGGTCCGCGGCTTCTCGAAGTACACCCGCATCACGACCAGCAGATCGTCGTGATGCCGGTCCCGCAGGGCGGCCAGGCGGCCTGCGTAGTCCAGGGCAGCCGCCGGGTCGTGCACGGAACAGGGACCGGCGACCATGAGAAGGCGGTCATCGGACCCGTCGAGCACGGCGCGGACCTCGTGCCGGGAACGCTTTACACTCGCCGCCGCCTCTTCGCTAAGCGGGAGCTCGTCAAGGAGAGCCGCCGGTGAAATCAACCGCTCGTAGCCAGCTATACGGGCGTCAACACCAGACAGCGCCTTTAGCACAGACATGACGCCCCCCAAAGGCAGTTTACCAGGTCACAGACGGAAATAGCCAAGCACGAGACTAAGACGTTTATCACGTTCAGGTGGTTTACCAGATTCGGTACCCGCCGTATTCGAAAATCGCCGGCTGGCGCCAGAGTAGGCACGACTCGAGGCAGTGTGTTTATGCGAAAGCTCGCGTTATGCAAACACCCCGGCGCGGGGTCGCTGGCCCGCTCACCTGCACCGAGTGGTTGCTGGATAACGCTCAGTGTGCGCCGGGCGGGTGCGCGGCCTCGCTCACGCACGACCAGAGTTCGCTGCTGAAGCGTAATCGCCTCATTCAACCGATCCACCTCCCGGACTGGCGCGTGACGCCGGCCTGAGTAATCTGCCCGCCGCGGGTGTATCAGGACCAGCAGTCGCGGCTCTATGTATAGATAGGATCGTGCAATACGCCCGCGTGATACGCCCGCGTCCACCTTCTCGCAGAACAGCTTTCGCCACGACGCGATTCAGATCCACGGGGCCTGCGGCTACCTGAAGGAAGCCGGGATCGAGAGGGAAGGAAATGGCATATCTGCAGAGGTTGACGACTGGCCGTCTAGGCAAGGCCCGGGCGGAGCGACTGCTGCGCACCGCGGAGAGCGTGGCCTACTGGACGGTAGGGGCGCCGCTGACCTCGCTGCTGCCCGCCAGCCTGGCCTACCGCACCGCCTGCTGGCGGGGGGACTGGAGTTTGCGGCACCGGACCGAGCAGCGCTCGGAGATCGTGCGTAACCTGCGCCAGGTGCTCGGTGACGAGCTCAGCGAGGAAGAGGCTGAGCGCCAGGCCCGGGAATTCTTCCGGATGAGGTCCTGTGAGGTCATCGACGTGATGCGGCTGCGGGGCCGGGCTCGGCCCCTGGGCAAACTCGTCGAGATCCGCGGCCGCGAGCACCTGGAGGCCGCGCTGGCCGGGGGCAAGGGGGCCGTCCTGTGCACCGCCCACTTCGGTTCCTACAACGCCGCCTTTTCCCTGCTCCATGCCAGCGGGTTCCCGCTCACCTCCACCGGGCGCTCGTTCTCTCACGAGGCTGGTGGGTCTTCCGCCGAGCGGCGGCTCTGGGCGTTCGTCTTCGACCGGCGCCTGCAGCGGCACCGGCAGCGGCCGGGCATCGAGTTCCGGCCGGGCCGGCTTCAGGTCGCGGCGCAGGTCGCGGTCGCGCTTCGCGCCAACGAGGTGGTGACGTTCTCGAGCGACGCCCCGCCCCTGGAGGCTGACCGGGCCCGCGCGGTCGAAGTGACCTTGCTTGGCAGGCAGGCCAGCCTCTTGCCCGGGGTCGTGACGCTCGCCCAGCTGACCGGTGCCCCCGTGCTCATGGTGTTCATGCACCGCTCGGCCGACTATCGCCACCAGGTGCTGGAAATCTCGGCCCCGGTGCGGGTCGAAGGCGACCCGGCGACGGCGTTCCGGTCCTGCGTGGCCGCGATGGACACCGCGATCAGGACCAAGCCCGCCCACTGGGTCTACTGGGCCGATACCGATGACCTGGTCAGCCTGGGCATACTCCCGGCTGCTCCGGCGGGGCTGGCTTCTACTTAGCCGCGGGCGCGGCGCGCTCGACCAGGGAAACCAGGTCCGATACGTGCACGAGGTCGACCGTCATCAGGTACTCATCCATCAGCTGGACGCCGAGCTTGCTCTCGAGCTCGATGAGCAGCCGGGCCAGAGTCAGCGAGTCCAGGCCCAGGTCGGTGTAGAGTTCCTGGCCCTCGTCCAGCGTCTCGACGGTCAGGTCCGGGATGATGGTCACCAGGGCGTCGGACACCAGGGTCATCGCCTGGCTCCGATCCAGCTCCGGCCGGACTGTCACTTCGCCACTGTCTCCAGTGCCCATAACTAGTACCTCCGCTTGTGAGGAAAGACTCTACTTATCCGCCGGAGACGGAGAGCTGACGGTCGGCGCTTGGCCGGCGGATCACCTTGCCGGTCGCGGTGGTGGCCAGGGTTTCGACGGTCACGAACCGGCTCGGCTGCCTCGCCGGTGATAGTCGCTGCCGGCAGAAGGCTTGCAGCGCGGCCACGTCGACGTCGGCCGGAGTCACCGTGGCCCGGATCCGCTGGCCGAGCCATTCGTCCGGCTCACCGTCGACCAGGCAGGTGTGCACGGTCGGGAACTCGAGCAACACGGCCTCGACTTCCTCCGGGCTCACCTTCGTACCGCCGACGTTGACGCAGTTGGCCAGGCGGCCCACGATCACGAGTCCGTCCGGCGTCATGCGGCCGATGTCGCCGGTGACAAAGCCGTTCGCGATCGCCTCGGTATCGACCCGATCCGGGTGCAGGTATCCGCTCATCGCGCTCGGCGAGTGGACCGTGATCAGACCTGCCCCTTCCCCGGCCGCGTCGTCGGCCGACGGCTGCGACCCCGGCTCCACCGGGCGCAGCTCGACCCGGACCCCGCCGAGCGGCTGACCAAGGGAGTGCGCATCGGTCCAGGGAGCCGGCGGCCGAATGCAGATGGGGCCGGTTTCCGTCGTGCCGTACACCTCGCCAAGCCAGCCGCCGAGCACGGTCCCGACGAGTTCAGCGGTCCGCGCGTCCATCGGCATGCCCGCGGACAGGTAGCCGATGCGGCGCGCCGGCGGGCCGGCGGCCGCCGAGGCCAGCAGCCGCAGCAGCGGCGTCACGCCGGCCACCAGCGTGACGTCGTGCTCAATGAGGGCATGCGATAGCATCCAGGGCCGCTCCGCGCTGGTGACGACCGTCGTGGAACCGGCCAGCGGAGCGGCCAGGACCAGTCCGAAGCCGTACGCGTGATGCAGCGGCACCGGGCAGGCCAGCACAGTCGCCGGACTCATGTCCAGTGCGGTCCAGTAGTTCTCCACCTCGGCCAGCAGGGCGCTGACCGGACGCAGCGCCACCTTGGTCCGTCCGCTGGTGCCGGAGGTGAGCTGGGCGCTGGCGGCGCCGCCGGGCGGCGCTTCGCCGGGCGGCCGACGCTCGATCAGTCGTTCGCCTGCCACCACGGAGCCGGCCCCCGGCAGTAGCGCCCAGTCCAGCGGCGCGGCCAGGTGCGTCACCGCGGCCAGTTCCTCGTTCCGCTCTCGTTCCCACTCGCTCATCTGCCGCGGCAGCGGAACCACCACCGCATCGAGCGCGAGCACCGCGAGCACGTCCGCCACGAACGAGGCGGCCGGCCAGGCCACGGCCCCGACCCGGCAGCCCGGCCCGATCCCAGCCCGGCGGTAGGCATCGAGGCGCGTTTCGGTCAGGGCGACGAGGTCCTGCGCGGTGGTGTTCCCCGCTTCCTCGGCGAAGAGCACGGCCTGCGGGGATCGCGCGGCCGTCTCCCGCAACAGCTCGAGCGGCTCCTCGCCGTGGCCGCCGCTCACCGTGACTCGGGCACGCCGACCAGCGCGTCGCGCATCACGGCCACCACGTGATCGATGTCTTCGACGCTGTGCTCGGTGCTCAGGAACCAGGGCTCGATCGGGCTGGGGTGGAAGTAGACGCCCCGTTCCTGGGCCGCGATCTGCATCGCGCGGTGGCCGGCGAAGTCCATCGCCCGGGCGGCCGCGCGCGGGCCGTCCGACAGGTCCGCGGGCCGCAGCAGCAGCGACACGCCCACCAACGAACCGACCCGGCTGACCATGGCCAGGCGATTCACGTCGGCGAACATCTCATTCAACTGCTGCTCGAGGTATTCGCAGTGCTGCTCGAGCCGCTCGTAGATCTCAGGGGAACGCTCTATCTTGGCCAGGTTGGTGGCGACGGCCCGCACCGACAGGTGGTTCCCGGCGTACACCCCGAGGTGCATCGCGCGGTGGTCGGCGAGCATGGCCATCTTGTCGCGGGATCCGCCGAACGCCGCCACCGGGACGCCGCCGCCCATCACCTTGGAGAGCACGGTCAGGTC
>PLIQ01000283.1 GCA_003140115.1 Actinomycetota bacterium
TCGACCCAGTCCTCGAACCATCGCGGATGGGGACCGTCCCACTTCAGCGACGCCCGGTAGAACCTGCCGAACCATCCGCCCATCTGCGGGAACGACTCATCGCACGCTCTGGCGAACCATTCGGCCGGGCTGAGCTGGCCGGACTCAATCCTGGACACGGTCGAGGCATCACACGGCACCTTGGCGCCCAGGTCAGCCAGCGTCATCGCCGCCGCTTCGCGCGCCCGCCTGACCTCAGCCCCGAAGAAGTGCAGCGGTGACGTTTCGGGGTCCAGGTCCCGCTTGCCGGGCATGCCTATCTCCTTGCACGAGATTGCATCGCGGCCCCCGGCGTTCGCATACCGGGCCTGCCGGTTGCAGATGGCTACCACATCCCTTCAAACGGTAGTCCTGGCCTGGGAACGTGGCTAGCAGGACACGCGGAGTCCCGTTGAGACCCACGCCAGATGCCGTTAGGACTAGCCCCCATGACCACCGACACACCAACCGTCGAACAGCCGAAACATGCCTTGTACGCACTCACCACGTCCGAGCTGAGCGACCACCGCCGCCAGCTGGAACTCGCCATCGCGTCCTGCGACGGGATGGACCCCGTGCCGTCGGCGCGGAGCGACCTGCAGGCCAGGCTCGATGACGTGATAGCCGAGCAGGACGACCGGACCAGGCTGGCCGCCCATGCCTGACCACGACCCCGGCCAGCTCACCGGCCGTCAGCTGGACCTGTACGCCAGCCAGCTCGCCCGGTGCCTCAAGGCCCTGGGTACTGATGCCCCCATCCGCGCCGACGTCCAGCGCGAACTGGCGGCTGTCCGCGCCGAGCAGGAATCACGCGCCAGCGCCGGTCAGCCCCCTGGCTGCGCGGGGACGGGAACCACGGCCCGTTCGGCCTCATGAAAATCCCGCATGCGTGGCGGAGGCTCGCTCCTGGTGCTGGCCGTGGTCGCCGGCTTCGGCGTCGATGACCTCGAGGTCGGGCATGACGGTGTCGCCGATGTCGCCGCCAGAACGGGCAATGCGAAGGCGAACGATGCGGAATCCGACCATCCGCTGGAAGTGACGCAGGCCGTTGGGCAGCCAGAACAGGTTCGAGCCGTCAACTAGATGGCGCACGCCGAGACGAGCCAGGCGCTCCACCAGCACCTCGGTCATGAGATAGCGGGCGTGACTCTGCTCCTGGCCAGTGCCCAGGGTTCGGAAGTAGCGGAGCAAGGCCAGCTCGCCATCCACGGGCGTCACGGACAGCAGCAGCGGACGGCCGTCAGCCGCACGTGCCACGAGCCAGAGCCGGTAGTTGAGCAGATCGTCGTTGTCTGGAGCGGGGTTCCGGTAGATCACGTGGGGATGCGCCCGCTCACACTGGTTCGCGAGCTGCAGCAGGTTCCACCGCTCCTGCGGATCGCTGACTTCGGCCCAGTGGATGCCGAGCCTTCTGGCCTGCCTTACCTTGCGGCGCAGCGTCTGCTTCGCTGCTCCCAGCGAGTACTGGCCCGGCTCGTACGGCAGACTGAGGACGGCCGTCGCCAACCCGGTCACACGCCACAGGGCCGAGTTCCGCAGCAGCGGCGCACAAATAGCCGCGCCTTCGATCCCGGCAGACGGGGCAATGCGCAAGCAAGGCAACCGGCGTAGGGCGATGAGCGCTCTGAGACTGCGGCTCAGACGCCGCGTCATATAAAACCAGGTCGGCTTACCTTGGCCAGCGTGGTCCTGGAAGTACCGGGAGACCGTTACCTCAGGGTCCGCCTTCCTTGGCCGGCCTGGTCGGACAATTTTGCCATTGACTAGGTTCCGCTATTTACTCTCGGCCCGATACTTAGGGAAACGTTTCTAACACGCTGGTCAAGGACGTCCAGTACTTCTGAATCGAAACTAGGATCAAATTTTCGCGCCCAGTGTGCTCCGCTGGCGAGCATCGGCGGCAGGTCAACCATACCGAGGGTCTTGGGGTGATTATTGCGGCTCCGGGAAAAATCGATGTAGTGCTTTCCGTCGGGTACGAAGGAGAACTTCCCGGAGTTGACCAGAACCGTCTGGAGGAAGACCTCATCGGGGGCCGGCATGGTACGGAAGTACGCGACGAGGTCAGGGTTCTCGCGGGCGAATTCGCGGGCATAACGCACGCAGTGCGCAGCGAGGACGCAGAAGAACGACCCGCCGTAACAGATGAAATCGTCACTGAAGATCGTGCTCTTCCGGCGGACGCCGACCGTGGAGAAGCCGAGGCTCACCCGCAGCCAGGGCTGTATCAGGTTGAGTATCATCACCGGGCGCAGCCACCGCTGCTTCGCGGGCGTTGGCCGGCCGATCCATCGATGCCGGTAGTCGAACCGCATGGCGGTATCGAACGGACTGCACAAGCGGAACTGCGGGCCTGCGCCCCAGTCGGCATCCGGTGGCGTCCGCTCCGGGAAAACCGGCGCGTACTGCAGGTACCCGTCAACGCTGCTCTCGGCGAGGATACGCTCGATGTCAGCGACCGGACACAACGGATAGTCCTGGCCGGTGAGGTTCTGCAGCCAGTCGAACTCCACGCCGTGCGCGTCCAGCCAGTCCACGGCGGCGAAGTACCGGTCAAGGTGCGAGAAATCGCCGTAACCGCCCGGGCCGTTCATCACGTGCACACCAGGCATGGAGCGGAACCTAGAGGCATCGAGAGACGCGCGGGAAGCGTCATGATTGATCAGTACGACGCTCTCCGGGCTGCCCTCCTTGATAAGTTCCACCAAGCGGGCGATCTGCGCAGGCTTGGTGTGCGTCTGCATGTAGTAGCAGACGCGGACCGGGCGGGACCGAGTTGCGCCTTGGTTCATGTCATTCACCGTTGTCGACATTCCGGTAGGGGTGACTAAGGTCTGGCAGCCGGTAAAGGTCGGCGGCGATCGCGTACCTATCGGTGAATGAGACAGTGTGCTGCCAGGTCTGACCGTCGGTCAGCGTGAGATTCCAGGTCGCACTTACCCGGCCCTTACGCAGCAGGACCAGCCGGTACTGGGTGGTACTGCCCTGCTGGTTGGTAACGCCCAGGCTGGCGCTAACGGGATTGTTTCTGAGCGGCGAAAGCCACAGCTGGGTGTAGCCGGGGTATCTCTGGGCGTTAGCGCTGTAGACGGCGATTCCGACCGCCACCGCGGCGATCGCCGCGGCAACGCCGAAGTAGACGGCGTGCCAAGTCGGCCGGCGCCTTCTTTCAGCCTGCTCACGGCGACCCCGCGGCTCGTCCGTGCGCCCCTGAGTGGCCAGCGCCACCATGGTGCCGGTGAGAGTCACCACGGCCAGAAGGCCGACCCAGGCGGCACGGTGCAGCGGAATTTTGGCCGCGTAGAGTATGAGGCCCCCGAGCACCGGCACCATCAGGGCCAGGCCGGTTATCACCGCGACTCGTTCGAGGCCCCGCGTGCTCGCGCTCAGGAACACTTTGGACCATACATAGCCGGGAGCGACGAACAACCCTAGGCCGAGAACGACTATGACCGCTGCGGGCAGGTGCGCGTACAGAGCAACACAGCCGGCCGTCGCGACTGCGCCGGCGGCAATAACGTCGGCCTGGTTACGGCGCAACTTGCGCGCCCTGCAGGTTGTAGACGACGATGTCGCCGGAATCGTACAGGCGCGACACGCCCCGCACGCGGTTGAATTTGGTGAGGTCGGCGATCGGTATCGGCTGGTTGGGAGCGGTCGTATCGCCGGGGAAATAGGTGCCGGAGGCCGGCAATGACTGGCTCAGCCGCTGGTCGACAAGTACGTACTGGACGGCCTGAGCCCGCGCGGCCTGCGCGATCGCCGGGGTGTACGTAGCTGACGTGTACAGGTAACCAACGTCCTGCAGAGGATTCTGGTCGCCGTAACCCGCGAGCAGGGGATAGATGCCGATATCGGCGGCGAAGCGGCCGCCGGGCCCGAGGGCCGACAGCGTCCACTGGGCCGTCGCGATCTCCTCGGGCCCCACCGACCGTTCGAATCCGGCGACCTGATGCG
>PLIQ01000070.1 GCA_003140115.1 Actinomycetota bacterium
TCGTGGCCGAGCGCGCCGCGGTCCAGTTCGAGTACTGAGCCGTTCGAGGACTGAGCCTTTCGAGTACTGGGCCCGGTCAGAAGCCGCCCTCCGGCAGGTCCATCTAGTCTAGGGTTGTCTCCTCGGCCGCCTTGCGCTCGGCGGCCAGCCGGGGCAGCACGGTGGCGGCGAAGAACCGGGCCGCGGCGAGCTTGCCCGCGTAGAAGTCGTGATCCGGGGCGCCCGCGTCGAGCTGGTCGAGCTCGCGCAGGGCGATCTCGGCGTGGGTCACCAGCAGCCACCCGATGACCAGGTCGCCGAGCGCCATCAGCAGCCGGGTGGTGTTCAGCCCGACCTTGTAGATCTCGGCCGGCTGCTCGACCGACGCCATCAGGTACCCGGTCATGGCGGTAGCGATGGCCTCCACCTGCGCGGCCGCGTCGGCCAGGGCCGCCCGCTCGGCCTTCAGCCGGCCGTTGCCGCCGTCGGCCGCGGCGAAGGCCCTGACCTTGGCCAGCAGGGCGCCGAAGGCCTGCCCCTGATCCCGGATGATCTTGCGGAAGAACAGGTCCAGGCTCTGGATCCCGGTTGTTCCCTCGTACAGGCTGTCGATCTTCGCGTCCCTGATGTACTGCTCGACCGGGTAGTCCTGAAGGAACCCCGAGCCGCCCAGGGTCTGCAGGGACAGGGTGAGCATCTCGTAGGACCGCTCGGACCCCACGGCCTTGACCACCGGCAGCAGCAGGTCGTTAAGACCCGCCGTGGCCTCGTCCGCCCGGCCCTGCGCCGCCGCGATCTGCATCGTGTCCTGCAGGCTCGCGGTGTACAGCATCATCGCCCGCATCCCCTCGGCGTAGGCCTTCTGCAGCATCAGCATGCGGCGTACGTCGGGGTGGTGGATGATCGTCACCCGCGGCGCGGTCTTGTCCGTCATCTGGGTCAGGTCAGCGCCCTGCACGCGGCTCCGGGCGAAGTCCAGCGCGTTCAGGTAGCCGGTGGACAACGTGGCGATGGCCTTGGTGCCGACCATCATCCGGGCGTCCTCGATGACCTTGAACATCTGCCGGATGCCGTCGTGCACGCCGCCGACCAGGGTGCCGACCGCCGGCTGGCCCGGGACCGCGCCGAAGGTCAGCTCGCAGGTGGTCGAGGCCTTCAGGCCCATCTTGTGCTCGACGTTGGTGGTCACCACGCCGTTCCGCTCGCCCAGCGTCCCGTCCGCGTTGACCAGGTACTTGGGCACCAGGAACATGGACAGCCCCTTGGTGCCGGGGCCGGCGCCGTCCGGCCGGGCCAGGACCAGGTGGAAGATGTTGTCGGCTAGGTCGTGCTCCGCGCTGGTGATGAACCGCTTGACGCCTTCCAGGTGCCAGGTGCCGTCGGGCTGCTCGGTGGCGCGGGTGCGCCCGGCGCCGACGTCGGAGCCGGCGTCCGGCTCGGTCAGCACCATGGTCCCGCCCCACTCGCGCTCGATGGCCAGCTCCGCGAACCGCTTCTGCTCCGGCGTGCCGAGCTCCCACAGCACCCGGCCCATGGTGTGCCCGCTGGAGTACATCCAGATCGCGGGGTTGGAGCCGAGGATCAGCTCGGCCATGGCCCAGTTGAGCGAGCGCGGCGCCTGGGTCCCGCCCAGCTCGGCGGGCAGGGACAGCCGGTACCACTCGGCGTCCATGAAGGTGCGGTAGGACGCGCGCAGGGACTCGGGCACCCGCACGGAGTGGGTCTCGGGGTCGAAGACCGGCGGGTTCCGGTCGGCGTCGGCGAAGGACGCGGCCATCGGGCCGACGGCCATCGTGTTCAGCTCGGCCAGCAGGGCGCGGGCCGTCTGTTCGTCCAGCTCCGGATAGGGCGGCTCACCGAGCAGGTCCTGGCGCCGAAGCACCTCGAACAGGTTGAACTCGATGTCCCGCAGGTTGCTCTTGTAGTGGCTCATCCACTGCTCCACTGCTCGCCGTTCACTTGTCTGGTTCCTATGCTACTCGCTAGTAACAAGAGCGGCGAGAGCCGGCCCGTGGCCTCGGTGCGGCCCCTCGGTGCGGGCGCTCGGTGCGGCTAGTGGACACAAATGGACCTGCTTGTCACTATTGGCCGGATGTCCGTATTTTTATGAGTTTTCACACCTCGTTGATCACTGGCGACTACGCTTCGCTAATGTGAGCGACGTATCCGACTTCCCGGTGGGCCTCCCCGCTAGGCGGCCGGCCCGCGATACGTCACCCCAGTACCAGCCGCAACCCGATTCGATGCCGCCGCCAGGGGAGTTCCCGGTCCGGCAGCCGCACGCCCGGTTGGTCCAGCCGGGCGGCCGCCACCGGCGCGCGATGCCCGCCAGCCTGCCCGAGGGCGCCCCGGCGCTCATCCTCGCGGTGCCGAGCGTCGGCGACGACGGCCTGTCCGGCCCCACCGCCGACATCGCGGCCGTGCTCCGCGTCGACAACCTGGCCCTGGACGTCCGCACGGCGCGGATCAACCACGGCGGGCGGGGCGATCCGGACGGGATCCGGGCCGTGCTGGCCGACGCCGCGGCCCGTCGTCCCGCGGGCGCGCCGTCCGCGGTGATCGTGCCGCAGCTGGTTACCCCGCATCCGGAGGCGCACCGCGCGCTGCGCGAGGCGATCGCGGCCACCGGGGTCAACGCGCACATTGGCGAGGTGTTCAACACCAACGCGCTGCTGGCCGAGGCGCTGCACCACCGGCTCGCCGACGCCGGGCTGGCCCGGGCCGACCGGGTGCGCATGTTCAGCATCACTACGTCCGCCGACGGCATCATCCTGGTCACCGTGGGCGGGGAGGAGGCGGTCGGGACCGCCAGCGTCACCGCCTTCCTGCTCGCGGCCCGGCTGGCCCTGCCCGTGCTGGCCGCGTCGCTGGACGTCAAGCCCAGCGTCGAGGACGCGGCGGCCCGGCTGGAGGACATGGGCGTCAGCCGGATCGCCCTGGCCCCGTGCCTGATCGGGCCCGAGGCCGATCCCGCGGCCATCGAGGGCGCCGCGGCCGCGGTGGGCGCCAAGTGCGCCGCGCCGCTCGGCGCGCACGGCAACGTGGTCAAGCTCATCTCGCAGGCCTACGGTCAGGTGCTGGGCCAGCTCGAGACCCCGCCCACCGGCTGAGGGCGCCGGTTCGCTGCCGGTTCGCTGCCGGTCAGCCCGCCGGGCGGACCGCACCGATGGGGATGCCCGGCTGGTAGATGCTGTCGATGCGGACGAACGCTCCGGTGTACGGCGCGTCGACCATCATGCCGTTTCCGATGTAGATCCCGACGTGGTGGATGGTGGCCGGGTCTGCGTTGTCAGTGGCGTAGAACAGCAGGTCACCGCGCTGCAGCTCGTCCAGCGGCACGTGCGGGCCCTCTTCCCACTGGTACCCGGTGTAGTGCAGCAACGCGACGCCCGCCTGCGCCCAGGCCTGCATGGTCAGGCCCGAGCAGTCGTAGGCGTCCGGCCCGGCCGCTCCCCACACGTACGGCTTGCC
>PLIQ01000419.1:0-2074 GCA_003140115.1 Actinomycetota bacterium
CCGGCTCGGCCGGCTCGGCCGGGCGGCCCGGGGCCGCGGCGCTGTGGGTGCTTCCCCCTGGCGCAGGGGAGGCCCGGATCGTGGCCGCGCTGCCCGGCGGGGTCACCGCCGCCGAGGTGGCCCGGGACGCCGGGACCGTCGTGCTGGCCTCCCCGGTGCTGCCAGCCGCGGGACGCGACGGACACGACGGACACGACGGCGCCCCGGACGGGAACAGCGCCGCCGATGACGTCAGGTGGCGTAAGGAGCGCGGCGACGCCGGGGTGACCGCCATCTTGCACGAGTCGGCGCCGATCCGGTACTGGGATCACGACCTCGGCCCGGACCAGGTCCGGCTGTTCTCGGTGGACCCCGGCCAGCTCCGCGAGACAGCCGGGAACGACGAACGGCCGGGCGAGGAGTTCGCCGGGCTGCGTGACCTGACCCCGGAGCCGGGCCGCGCGCTCGACGACGAGGCGTTCGAGCTGACCCCCGACGGCACCTCGGTGATCACCGGGTGGCAGTTGTGGCATCCGGCCGGGCAGTCGTACGCCGAGCTGGTCATGATCGACGTCGCGACCGGCAAGCGCCGGGTGCTGCTCAGCATCCCGGAGTACAACTTCTCCGGCCCGCGCGTCTCGCCCGACGGGCGGCTCATCGTCTGCGAGCGGGAACTGCAGACCACCCCGGAGCTCCCGCCGGACGTCACCCTGGTCGTGCTCGGCGTCAACGGGGCGGGCCCGGCCGGGGAAGCCGGCCGCGACCTGCTGCCCGGCCTGGACCGGTGGCCCGGCGAGCCGGCCTGGTCGCCCGATTCCCGTGCCGTGTACTTCGCCGCCGACGACGGCGGGCGGCGGCCGGTGTTCCGCGTCGACACGCACACCGGCGAGGTGACCCGGCTGACGGCTGACGACGGCGCGTACACCGACCTGAACCCGGCGCCGGACGGCCGGTACCTGTACGCGCTGCGGTCCGCGGTCGACGCGCCGCCCGCTCCGGTCCGGATCGACCTGAACCCCAAAACCCCCGAANNCCCGGTCACCCTGGACAGCCCGGGCGCTGCCTTGGCCCTGCCGGGCCGGCTGGCCGAGGTGCAGGCGGCCGCCGACGACGGCCAGCCGATCCGGGCCTGGCTGGTGCTGCCGGACGGCGCGTCGCCCGCCCACCCCGCGCCGTTGCTGCTGTGGGTGCACGGCGGTCCGATGGGCAGCTGGAACGCCTGGTCCTGGCGGTGGAACCCGTGGCTCATGGCGGCCCGCGGCTACGCCGTGCTGCTGCCCGACCCGGCCCTGTCCACCGGCTACGGGCAGGAGTTCATCGCCCGCGGCTACCACGACTGGGGCGCCCGGCCGTTCGCCGACATCATGGCCGTGACCGAGCCGGTGCTGGCCCGTCCGGACATCGACGCCGACCGGATCGCCATGATGGGCGGCTCCTACGGCGGCTACATGGCCAACTGGATAGCCGGCCACACCGACCGGTTCAACGCGATCGTGAGCCACGCCGGGCTGTGGGTGCTGGACCAGATGTTCGGCACCACCGACCATCCGATGTTCTGGCGGCCGCAGTTCGGGGATCCGCTCACCCAGCCCGAGATGTACGAGGCGAACTCGCCCAACCGGCACCTGCACCGGATCCGGACGCCGATGCTGGTCATTCACGGCGATAAGGACTACCGCGTGCCGGTGTCCGAGGCGCTGCGGCTGTGGTGGGACCTGTCCCGGTCCGGCGTCGAGGCCAAGTTCTTGTACTTCCCCGACGAGAACCACTGGATCCTGACGCCCGGCAACGTCCGGATCTGGTACGAGACGGTCTTCGCCTTCCTGGCCCAGCACGTGCTCGGCCAGGAGTGGCAGCGCCCGGCGCTGCTCTAGTAGTGCCCTTAGCCTCGAGGGCATCTTCCGTGTCAAGGCTTTAAGCGCTAGTCCCGAACGGCCGGCATGTGACGGCGCCTGCATGGATGGCGAGCATGCCAGGGCTCGAGTAACAGTGCTCTCCCCGGTCACATCGCGAGCTGAGGCCACACGCAACCCGCCATCCGGCGGTAATCGAACAGATATCGGGGAGTTTTCGGGCTTACGGGAGCGCTATGGGG
>PLIQ01000419.1:2108-10491 GCA_003140115.1 Actinomycetota bacterium
GGTCTGCGGCCTGCGGCTCGATTGATCAGGCGCTCATCTAGGCTGAGGCAATGACCCGCGCCAACCTAGACAAACAGCCGGGGGATGTCGCGGCGATGTTCGACGGCATCGCCGAACGCTACGACCTGCTGAACGACATCTTGTCTGCGGGCCAGGTCCGGCTGTGGCGGCGGGCCGTGGCCCGGATCACCGGCGCGGGTNNGGTCAGTCCCGGCGGGCTGGCCGCCCGCCGCGCAGCGGCGGGCGCATCGGGCTGGTGGCGGGTGACGCGCTCCGGCTCCCGTTCCGTGACGAGGCGTTCGACGCGGTGACGATCTCCTTCGGGCTGCGCAACGTGGCCGGCCCGGGGGCGGCGCTGGCCGAGATGCGCCGGGTGACCCGGCCCGGCGGCCGGCTGGTGGTCTGCGAGTTCAGCACGATCACGATTGCTCCCCTGGATATGCTTTACCGGCGTTACCTGATCAATGTCCTCCCGGCGATCGCGCAGCGGACGGCGCGAAATCCAGAGGCCTACCAGTACCTGGCCGAGTCGATCTCGGACTGGCCCGCTCAGCGCGAGCTGGCCGGCGTGATCGAGGCGGCGGGCTGGTCGGCGGTGCGCTGGCGCGACCTGAGCCTGGGCGTGGTCGCGGTGCACGTGGCCCGCCGGGCCCGGTAGGCAAGCGGCCGACACGGCTGACCCCCCGGATGGGGAAACCCATCGGGGTCTAAACTAAAGGCAAAGAATTTGTGAAGCGGTTCACAAGACGTTCAGGATCTCATTCGTGACCGAGCACGCTCCCCCCAACACCGCGACCGGCGACGGAGCCGGCCAGCGCCGCCCGGCTGACCAAGCCGATGTCATCGTGGTCGGCGCCGGGCCGGCTGGTTCGACGACCGCCTTTTACCTGGCCCAGGCCGGGCTCGACGTCCTGCTGCTGGAGAAGTCCAGGTTCCCGCGGGAGAAGGTGTGCGGCGACGGCCTGACCCCGCGCGGGGTCCGGGCGCTGGTGGCCATGGGCATCAGCGTCAGCGAGGAGGACGGCTGGGTCCGCAACAAGGGCCTGCGCGTCATCGGCGCGGGCCAGCGGATGGAGCTGCCCTGGCCCGAGCTGTCCAGCTATCCGGGGTACGGCCTGGTCCGGCCCCGGACCGACCTGGACCAGATGCTGGCCCGCCGGGCCGAGCAGGCCGGCGCCCGGCTGCTCGAGGGCGTGACCGTGACCGGCCCGGTCCTGGACGACCGGACCGGCCGGATCACCGGGGTCACGGCCAAGGCCGCCGACGGCGCCGGCGAGCGCACCTACCGAGCCCGGGTCGTGGTGGCGGCGGACGGGAACTCCTCGCGGCTGTCGGTGTCGATGGGCCTGCGCAAGCGCGACGACCGGCCGCTCGGTGTCGCGGTGCGGACCTACTACCGCAGCCCGCGGCACGACGATGACTACCTGGAGTCCTGGCTGGACTTGTGGGACGGCGACCGGCTGCTGCCCGGGTACGGCTGGATCTTCGGCATGGGCGACGGGACGTCCAACGTCGGGCTGGGGCTGATGAACACCAGCGCCGCGTTCGGCCATACCGACTATCACGGCCTGCTGCACAAGTGGCTGGCCGGCATGCCGGCCGAGTGGGGCTTCACCGAGGAGAACCGCACCGAGCCGATCCGGGGCGCGGCGCTGCCCATGGGTTTCAACCGGACCCCGCACTATTACCAGGGCCTGCTGCTGGTCGGCGACGCCGGCGGCATGGTGAACCCGTTCAACGGCGAGGGGATCGCGTACGCGATGGAGTCGGGGGAGATCCTGGCCCGGACCGTCGCGCAGGCCCTGGCCCGGGCCCGCCGGGCCGAGACCGAGCGGGTCCTGGCCGGGTACCCGAAGGCGCTCAGCCAGGCTTACGGCGGCTACTACGCCGCGGGCCGGGTGTTCGTGAAGGCGATTGGCCGGCCCGGGCTGATGCGGTTCGCGACCAAGCACAGCATGTCGCGGCCGGCCCTGATGGGCTTCGCGCTCAAGGTGCTCGCCAACCTGACCGATCCGCGGGGAGACGCGGCAGACCGGCTGGTCAACGGCCTGTCCAAGCTCGTCCCTAACCCTAAGTGAGGGGTAATGCAGGTGGTCCCTAGGATAAGGGGTTGGCATCGCGCCCAGGGCGGGAGGAAACACTGATGAGGCTCTACGTTCCGATCCTCGTGCTGGCCTTGCTGGCCCTCGGCTTCGCCGCCTTCTCCGTCACCTTCGGCGCCCTGGCCGGGCCGAAACGCTGGAACAAGGCCAAGCTGGAGAGCTACGAATGCGGCATCGAGCCGACGCCGCACCCGCCGGGCGGGGGCCGGATCCCGGTCAAGTACTACCTGACCGCGATGTTGTTCATCCTGTTCGACATCGAGATCATTTTCCTGTATCCCTGGGCGGTCACCTTCAACAAGCTCGGCTCCTTCGGCCTCGTCGAGATGGTGACCTTCGTGATAACCGTGCTGATCGCGTACGCGTACGTCTGGCGGCGCGGCGGCCTGGATTGGGATTAAGCCATGGGTATTGAAGAGAAGCTGCCGAGCGGCATCCTGCTGACCTCAGTGGAGAAGCTGGCCGGCTGGGCCCGGGCCCGGTCGGTGTGGCCGGCCACCTTCGGCCTGGCCTGCTGCGCCATCGAGCTGTTCCAGACCGGCAGCCCCAAGCACGACCTGGCCAGGTTCGGCATGGAACGGGCCTCCAACACCCCGCGGCAGGCGGACCTGATGATCGTGGCCGGCCGGCTCAGCCAGAAGATGGCCCCGGTGACGAGGCAGATCTACGACCAGATGTCCAACCCCAAGTGGGTCATCTCGATGGGCGTGTGCGCCTCCAGCGGCGGCATGTTCAACAACTACGCCATCGTGCAGGGCGTGGATCACGTCATCCCGGTGGACATCTACCTGCCCGGCTGCCCGCCGCGTCCGGAGATGCTGCTCGACGCGATCCTCAAGCTGCACGACAAGATCATCAACATGAAGCTCGGCAAGGACCGCGACCGGCAGATCACCGAGCTCGAGGACGCCCGGCTGAACCTGCGGCCGGTCCGGCTGGTCACGCCCGACAGGTCCGAGCTGTGAGCGAATCCGGGGAGGGCTCGAAGGCCGGCCCGGAGGAAACCCAGGGCTCCCAGGCGCCTCAGGGCCCCACACCGCCGGCCGGTGGCGTCAGCCCCGCCGAGGCGGACGCCAACCTGCCCGCCCGGCTCGGCGAGGAGCGGCTGAGCGAGCCGGTCATCCGTAGCGGCATGTTCGGCGTGCAAGACACCCCGGACACCTCCGGCTTCGGGCTGCTCAGGGTGCACGAGCCGCCGCCGCTGGACAGCCCGCGCCCGTACGGCTCCTACTTCGACGAGATCGCCGACACCCTGGGCCTGCCCGACGCCATCGAGCGGGTGGTGGTCGACCGGGGCGAGCTGACCTTCCACGTCCGCCGGGAGCGGCTGCCCGAGGTGGCGGCGAAACTGCGCGACGACCCCGCGCTCCGCTTCGAGCTGTGCAGCGGGGTGTCCGGCGTGCACTACCCGCGCGAGACCGGGCGCGAACTGCACGCGGTGTACCACATGCTCTCGATCACGCACAACCGCCGGGTGCGGCTCGAGGTGAGCGCGCCGGACGCCGACCCGCACGTTCCGTCACTGGTCGGCATCTACCCGACCTGCGACTGGCACGAGCGGGAGACGTGGGATTTCTTCGGCATCATCTTCGACGGGCACCCCGCGCTGACCAGGATCGAGATGCCTGACGACTGGAAGGGCCACCCGCAGCGCAAGGACTACCCGCTCGGCGGCATCCCGGTCGAATACCGCGGCGCCACGATCCCCCCTCCCGACGAGCGGAGGCACTACTCATGACCAGCGGCATGCCGCACGCGGCGGCCGGGGCGAGCGACGCCGAGGCCACCGAGGGCCGTGTCTACACGGTCTCCGGCGAGGACTGGGACGAGATCATCGCGGCCGCGAACGAGAGCACGGACTTCGAGAGCGGCGAGCGGATCGTCGTCAACATGGGCCCCCAGCACCCGTCGACTCACGGGGTGCTCCGGCTGGTGCTGACGCTGGAGGGGGAAACCGTGGCCGAGGTGCGCCCGGCCATCGGCTACCTGCACACCGGCATCGAGAAGTCGATGGAGTACCGGACGTGGACGCAGGGGACCACGTTCATCACCCGCGCCGACTACCTGACGCCGCTGTTCAACGAGGCGACGTACTGCCTCGGGATCGAGCGGCTGCTCGGCATCGAGGACAGGGTGCCCGAGCGGGCCCAGATCATCCGGGTGCTGATGCTCGAGCTGAACCGGATTGCGTCGCACCTGGGCGGGATCGGCCCGTTCGGCCTCGAGCTCGGGGCGACGACGATCTTCCTGCAGGGCGTCCGGATGCGGGAGAACGTCCTCGACCTGTTCGAGCTGATCACCGGCCTGCGGATGAACCACGCGTTCATCCGTCCCGGCGGCGTCGCGCAGGACCTGCCGGCCGGCGGGCTCGAGGCGATCCGCGCGTTCGATGAGAGCGCGCCGAAACTGATCCACGACCTGCGCACGCTGATCGACGCCAACCCGATCTTCATCGGCCGGAACAAGGGCATCGCCTACCTCGACCTGCAGAGCTGCATGGCGCTGGGCGTGACCGGTCCCGTGCTGAGGTCGACCGGACTGCCCTGGGACCTGCGCAAGTCCCAGCCGTATTGCGGTTACGAGAGCTACGACTTCGACGTGCCGGTAACGGACACGTGCGACGCGTACGGCCGGTACCTGCTCAGGATGGACGAAATCGAGCAGTCGATGCGGATCATCAGGCAGTGCGTCACCCGGCTGGCGGACCGCGGTTCGCCCGGCCCGGAGGCCGACCCGGTGATGATCCGGGACGCCAAGATCGGCTGGCCGGCCCAGCTGTCGCTCGGCCCCGACGGCCTCGGCCCCTCCCCGCAGCACATCGCGCACATCATGGGCCAGTCCATGGAGGCGCTCATCCATCACTTCAAGCTGATCACCGAGGGGTTCCGGGTCCCCGCGGGCCAGGCGTACGCGACGATCGAGTCCCCCCGCGGCGAACTGGCCGCGCACGTGGTTAGCGACGGCGGGACCAGGCCGTACCGGGTGCACCTGCGCGACCCGTCGTTCGCCCACCTGCAGTCGGTCGCCGCGATGTGCGAGGGCGGCCTGCTGGCCGACCTGATCCCCGCGATCGCCAGCCTCGATCCCGTGATGGGAGGCGTGGACCGGTAATGCCGTTCAGCAACGATGTGCGCTCCCGTCTGGACCCGGACGCGGCGCGGATCATCGGCCAGTACCCGGGCTCGAGATCGGCGCTGTTGCCGCTGCTCCATCTCGTCCAGTCCGAGGAGGGCTACGTCTCCGAGGACGGCATCGAGTACTGCGCGGGCCTGCTCGGGCTGACCGAGACCGACGTCACCGGGGTGGTCAGCTTCTACACCATGTACAAGCGCCGCCCGGTCGGCGAGTACCACGTCGGCGTGTGCACCAACACCGTGTGCGGCGTGCTGGGCGGCAACCAGATCCTCGCCGAACTCCACGAGCACCTCGGCGTGGGCGACGACGAGCCCACGCCCGACGGCCAGGTCAGCCTGGAGCACCTGGAGTGCAACGCCGCCTGCGTGTACGCGCCGGTGGTGATGGTGAACTGGGAATTCTTCGACAACCAGACGCCGGCCTCGGCCCGCCAGCTCACCGATGACCTGCGCGCCGGGAACCCGGTAGCCCCGACCCGGGGCCCGCGACGGCTGGTCAACTGGCGCGAGGCGGCCCGGATCCTGGCCGGCTTCAACGACGACCAGGCCACCGAGGGTCCGACCGCGGGACCGGCCGACCTGGTCGGCCTCAAGGTCGCCGAGGAGCACGGCTGGGCCGCGCCCGAGCCGGAGCCGCCCAGCGGGCAAGCGGCGGGCGAGAAAGCGAAGGAGCCGCGGTGAGCGACACCCTGACCCCGGTGCTGACCGCGCACTGGGACCAGCCCGACCTGTTCACCATCGACGGGTACCGGCGGGTCGGCGGCTGGCAGGCGCTGCCGAAGGCCCTCGCCATGTCCCGGGAAGAAGTCATCACGACGGTGCGGAACGCCGGGCTGCGCGGCCGCGGCGGAGCCGGCTTCGCGACCGGCGTGAAGTGGAGCTTCCTGCCGCAGGGCGACAACAAGCCGCACTACCTGGTGGTCAACGCGGACGAATCAGAACCGGGCGCCTGCAAGGACATCCCGCTCATGATGGCCAACCCGCACCTGCTCATCGAGGGCGCGGCCATCGCCTGCTACGCGATCGGGGCCGGCCACGCGTTCGTCTACGTGCGGGGCGAGGTCCTGCACGTGATCCGCCGGCTGCGCAACGCGGTGGCCGAGGCGCGCGCGGCCGGGTACCTCGGCCAGAACGTCCTGGACTCCGGGTTCGACGTGGAGGTCATCATCCACGCCGGGGCCGGCGCCTACATCTGCGGCGAGGAAACCGCGCTGCTGGACTCGCTGGAGGGCAAGCGCGGGCTGCCGCGGAACAAGCCACCGTTCCCGGCCGTGGCCGGGGTGTATGCCCTGCCGACGAACGTGAACAACGTGGAGTCGATCGCCACCGCCCCGTCGATCATCTTGAACGGGTCCGAGTGGTTCGCCGACATCGGCACGGAGAAGTCCAAGGGCTTCGGGATCTTCAACCTCTCCGGCCACGTGACCACCCCGGGCACGTACGAGGCCCCGCTCGGCATCACGCTGCGCGAACTGCTCGAGTTTTCGGGCGGGATGCGGGGCGGCCGCCGGCTCAAGTTCTGGACCGCGGGCGGCTCGTCGGCGGGGATTCTCACCGACCAGCACCTGGACATGCCGCTGGACTTCGAGTCGGTCGCCGCCGCCGGGTCTGGCCTCGGCACCAGGTCGGTGATGATCTTCGACGACACCACCTGCGTGGTCGGCGCGGTGCTCCGCTGGACGGAGTTCTACCAGCACGAGTCGTGCGGGAAGTGCACGCCGTGCCGGGAGGGCACGTTCTGGCTGGTCCGCATCCTGGAGCGGCTGGAACACGGCGACGGGACCGACGAAGACGTCGAGAAGATGCTGGACATCTGCGACAACATCACCGGCCGGGCGTTCTGCGCGCTCGGCGACAGCGCGACGCCGCCGATCACCTCCGCGGTCAAGTACTTCAGGGACGAGTTCATCCAGCACCACAAGGAAGGCGGCTGTCCCTTCGACCCGGCGGCTTCCACGCTCTGGAGCGAATCGTGACCGTCGAGACCACGCAGGACACGGTGACCGTCACCATCGACGGGTTCGAGATCGCGGTGCCCAAGGGCACCTGGATCATCCGGGCCGCCGAACTGCTCGGCATCGCGATCCCGCGGTTCTGCGAACACCCGCTGCTCGACCCGATCGGCGCCTGCCGCCAGTGCCTGGTCGAGGTGGAAGGCCAGCGCAAGCCGCTGGCCTCGTGCATCACCGCGTGCAGCGAGGGCATGGTGGTGCACACCCAGCTCACCTCGGCGGTCGCGGACAAGGCGCAGCAGGGCGTGATGGAGCTGCTGCTCATCAACCACCCGCTGGACTGCCCGATGTGCGACAAGGGCGGCGAGTGCCCGCTGCAGAACCAGGCCATGTCCAACGGGCGCGGCGAGACCCGGTTCACCTTCGACAAGCGGACCTTTGACAAGCCGGTCCCCATCTCCACCGAGGTACTGCTGGACCGCGAGCGGTGCATCTCGTGTACCCGGTGCACCCGGACCTCGGAGGAGATCGCCGGGGACGCGTTCATCGAGTTCCTCGGGCGCGGCCCGAACCAGATCATCGGCACCGCCGAGGGCAAGCCGTTCAACTCCTACTTCTCCGGCAACACGGTGCAGGTCTGCCCGGTCGGCGCGCTCACCGGCGCGGCGTACCGGTTCCGGTCCCGGCCGTACGACCTGGTCTCGGTGCCGAGCGTGTGCGAGCACTGCGCCTCGGGGTGCCGGCAGCGGACCGACATCCGGCGGGGGCGGGTCACGCGCCGGCTGGCGGGCGAGGAACCCCTGGTCAACGAGGAGTGGAACTGCGACAAGGGCCGCTGGGCCTTCACCTACGCGACCCAGCCCGACCGGCTCACCTCTCCGCTGGTCAGGGACGCCGACGGGGTGCTCGTCCCGGCCTCCTGGCCGCACGCCCTGGCGGTCGCCGCGGCCGGCCTGGCCGCGGCGCGCGACACCGGCGCCGAGCGGCCGCGCGGGGTCGGTGTGCTGGCCGGCGGCCGGCTCACCCTCGAGGACGCCTACGCGTACGCCAAATTCGCCCGGGTCGCCCTCGACACCAACGACGTGGACATGCGCGCCCGCCCGCACTCGGCCGAGGAGGAGCAGTTCCTGGCGGCCTGCGTGGCCGGGCGCGACATCGCCGTCACCTACGCCGACCTGGAGCGGGCCCCGGCCGT
>PLIQ01000610.1 GCA_003140115.1 Actinomycetota bacterium
TAGCGCTGGGCCATGGGGAGCTCGGCGGCGGGTTCGGGCTCGATGAGCTCGCCGTCGACCCGGACCGCGAACGTCTCGGGGTCGACGTCGATAACGGGCAGCGCGTCGTTCTCCGGCAGGCTGGCCTTGGACAGGCCGGACACGTCCCGGGTCGGCACCAGCGGCCGCTCGCTGGCCCAGCGCTCGGCCAGGCCCGCCTCCAGCGCGGCGGGCGACACGAAGTGCAGGCCGAGCCGGGCCGGCATCGCGCCGAACGCGCCGAACATCGGCCGCGGCAACTGCGGCTGCGGGGTCGGGATCGAGGCGTTGGCGTCGCCCATGGCGGCCCACGCGATCACCCCGGCCTTGAGCACCACGTGCGGCCGGACGCCGAAGAAGGCCGGCTCCCACAGCACCAGGTCGGCCAGCTTGCCCGCCTCGACCGATCCGATCTCGCCGTCCAGCCCGTGGGTAATCGCGGGGCCGATGGTGTACTTGGCCACGTACCGCCGGGCCCGCCGGTTGTCGGCCGCTCCGTCGCCCGGCAGCGCGCCGCGGCGTCGTTTCATCACGTGAGCGGTCTGCCAGGTCCGGATGATGGTCTCGCCGATCCGGCCCATGGCCTGGGAGTCCGAGCCGATCATCGAGATCGCGCCCAGGTCGTGCAGCACGTCCTCGGCCGCCATCGTGGTGGGCCTGATCCGCGACTCGGCGAAGGCCAGGTCCTCGGGGATCGAGGAGTTCAGGTGGTGGCACACCATGAGCATGTCGAGGTGCTCGTCCAGGGTGTTGCGGGTGTACGGCCGGGTCGGGTTGGTCGAGGACGGCAGCACGTTCGGGTGTGCGGCGACCTTGATGATGTCCGGCGCGTGCCCGCCGCCCGCGCCCTCGGTGTGGTAAGTGTGGATCGGCCGGCCGCCGATCGCCTCGAGCGTCGACTCCAGGTAGCCGGCCTCGTTGAGGGTGTCGGTGTGGATGGCCACCTGTACCCCGGCGGCCTGGGCCACGGTCAGGCACGCGTCGATGGCCGCGGGCGTCGAGCCCCAGTCCTCGTGCAGCTTGAAGCCGGACGCACCGGCCCGCAGCTGCTCCCAGAGGGCTTCGGCGCTGACGGTGTTGCCCTTGCCGAGCAGCACGACGTTGACCGGCCACTGCGTGGTGGCGGCCAGCATCATGTCCAGCCAGAACGCGCCGGGCGTGACCGTGGTCGCCTTGGTGCCCTCGGCCGGGCCGGTGCCGCCGCCGATGAGCGTGGTCATCCCGGCCGCGAGTGCGACCGGGATCTGCTGCGGGGCGATCAGGTGCACGTGGCTGTCGATGCCGCCGGCGGTGAGGATCAGGCCGTTGCCGGCCAGGATCTCCGTCG
The DNA here is from genome assembly GCA_003140115.1 of Actinomycetota bacterium. Next base: position 1,346 of record PLIQ01000610.1, read on the forward strand.
ACGGGCCGATGACCAGCTCCGGGGTGACGCCATCCATGGTGTCCGGGTTGCCGGCCTTGCCCAGGGCCACGATCCGCCCGTCGCGCACGCCGACGTCGGCCTTGATCACGCCCCAGTNNCGCCCCAGTGGTCGAGCACCACGACCCCGGTGATGACCAGGTCCGGGGTGCCCTCGGCCCGGGTGGCGACCGACTGGCCCATGGACTCGCGGATGACCTTGCCGCCGCCGAAGATCGCCTCTTCCCCGGCGAGCGGGCCCGGTCCGCCGCAGCGATCCTCGGTGACCTCGATCAGCAGGTCGGTGTCGGCCAGCCGAACCCGGTCCCCGGTGGTCGGCCCGTACAGGGCCGCGTACCGGGCCCGGGAGATCTCAGTGCCGCCCCCCTGCTCAGCCATCGAGCGGCCCAGCGGACTCGGGCCGCAGGCCGGGCACGACCCGTGCCCCGGCTAGCGCGACCAGCGTCACCGTCCGGGACACGCCGGGCTCGAACCGGACCGACGTGCCGGCCGGGATGTCCAGCCGGTAGCCGCGGGCCGTGGCGCGGTCGAACGCCAGCGCCGGGTTGGCCGCGGCGAAGTGATAGTGCGAGCCGACCTGGATGGGCCGGTCCCCGGAGTTCTCGACGGTCAGCTCGACCCGGTCTCGGCCGGGAGCGAGCTCGATCGTGCCGTCCGGGGTGAGGATCTCGCCGGGAATCACGGATGCCGCTCCTTTCACCTGATCGGTTGGTGCAGCGTGACCAGCTTGGTGCCGTCCGGGAAGGTCGCCTCGACCTGGACCGAGTCCAGCATCTCGGGCACGCCCTCCATGACGTCGGGGCGGCGCAGCACCTCGCGGCCCGCCGACATCAGCTCGGCCACCGTCCGCCCGTCGCGCGCGCCCTCGAGCACGAACGAGGTCAGGATCGCGACCGCTTCCGGGTGGTTCAGTTTCAGCCCCCGGCCCCGGCGGCGTTCGGCCACGTCGGCGGCTAGCGTGATGAGCAGCCGCTCCTGCTCGCGTTCGGTCAACCGCATCCCCGCACCATATGACGGCGGTGTTTCGCCGGTGTGAACTCCCGGCCGCGTGCCCTCCGCGCCGTCCGCGCCGTCCGCGCCGTCTCCGGCCAACGACGTCGTTGCCACAACGACGCGCACCGGACGACCTCGTTGCCACAACGACGTCGTTACCAGGACGGCTTGCGCAGCCACGCGGCCAGCCGCGAGGCGAACTCGGCGGGCAACTCCAGCCACGGCACGTGCCCCGCGTCCGGGAAGACGACCCGTGTCACGTGGGGGAGGGCCCGTTCCAGTGAGTCGACCGCCCATCGCGGGCGCAGGTCAGCCGCCCCGTCGATAATCAGCACCGGCACGTCGAGCGCGTGGCACTCGGCCACCAGGTCGGCCTCGCGCCAGGTGCGCTCCAGCTCGCCCCAGATCTCCCGGTGACACTCCCAGTTGACCCCGAGCCACGGCGTGGCCATTTCCTCCGCGTGCCGCACCGCGTCCGCCCCGGTGAACTCGGCCGACCACTGCAGGACAGCCAGTTCCCGGTCCTCGGCCTCGGTGCGGTCCCGCCCGCGCAACTCGCTGCGGCGAGCCGCGGACGGAGCGAGCCGTTCGGCGATGGCGCGCTGGAACGGCTCCTGCCAGGCCCAGCCCAGCCCGGTGCCGGACACGTAGATCAGCGCGCTGACCCGGTCCGGGTGATCCAGGGCGTACCGCAGGGCCAGGGTGGCGCCCCACGAGTGCCCCAGCACCGCGACCCGGTCCACGCCCAGGGCGGCGCGCACGGCGTCCAGGTCAGCCACCGACCGGGCCACCGAATAAGGCCCGCGCCGCTCCGACCGCCCGCACCCGCGCTGGTCCCAGCGGACCACCCGCACATCCCCGGCCAGCGAGCCAGCCAGCGAGTCGGCCAGCGAACCGAACATGTCC
>PLIQ01000077.1 GCA_003140115.1 Actinomycetota bacterium
GGCGGCGGGCGGCCGGTGACGATGCTGTCATGGAACGCGACCAGTTCGTTCTTGAATCCGCTCTCGTAGCCGGCGACCTCCTCGGTGCGCCAGGAGCGGCTCGTGCTGCCGGCGCCGCTCTCGACCTCCAGGGTGGCCGGCTCGTTGCGCAGGAACGGCGACGGGAAGGTCAGCGTCAGCCGTCGGTCCGGCGCGTACAGGGCGAACTCCATCCCGTATCGCGCGATGCCGGGCAGGTCGATCCAGTGGATGGCCGCCGGCAGGTCACCGAACCGCAGCATCACGGTGACCTGGTCCAGGGCCAGGTTCGCATAGTCCAGCCGGGTCGGCTCGCCGAGCAGGCCGCGCACCGTATTCAGCTCGTGGACCAGCGTGTCCAGCAGCACCATCTCGTAGACCTGCCGCTCCAGGTCGGTGGTCTCGGGGTCCACGCCGACCGCGGCGCCGATGCGCTCGTCGCTGTCCTTTCGCAGGCCGCGGGTGACCTCCTCGGGCAGTGGTGCTCGCGGCAGCAGCGGATAGTGTCCGATGTACGGCCGCAGCGGCGACTCCAACGTCGTGACCCGCAGCAGCCGGGCACCGTCCAGCCGGGACGTCTCCTCCCGCATCCGCGCGAACCCCGGGTCGTACCGTTTCGGGTAGCCGACCATCAGGACCACCCCGGCCGCGTCGGCCGCGTCCACCATGGCCCGGCCCTCGGCGGCCGAGAAGCACATCGGCTTCTCCACGAACACGTGCCGCCCGGCCTGGGCGGCCGCCTCGGCGATCGGCGCGTGGCTGCCCGACGTGAGCACCATCACCGCGTCGACCGGATGCGCGATCAGCTCCCGCCATTCGGTAAACACAGCCGGGATGCCGTAGCGCTCGGCGACGGCCCGGGCCCCGTCGCCGTCCAGGTCGCAGACGGCCGCCACCTCGAAGCGGTCGGTCAGCTCGGCGAGGTAGTGCAGGTGCATGACCTGCGCGATGACGCCGGTCCCGACCAGGCCGACCCTGACCCGGCTCTGCGTCACGCCGGCTCCAGCGCGGTGTCGATGGCCGCGCTCAGCTGCCGCGCGGCCTCGGGCACGCCGGTCGTGGCCGGCACGAACGGGTCCTCGTGCTCGATGGAGATGACCTGGGCCTGCGAGCCGTCCAGCGCGCGGACCAGCCCGGCCCACCAGCCCAGGTCGTGACCGCGGCCGGGCACGGCGAAGGTCCACGGCATCTCGGCGGCCGGTTCCGGCCAGCGCCGGTCCAGCAGCCCGTTCAGGGCCAGCTGCTCCTCGTGGAAGACGGTGTCCTTGCCGTGCACGTGGGCCACCCGGTCGCCCAGCGCCGAGGCCACCTTGTGGCCGTCCATGCCCATCCAGAAGAAGTGGCTCGGGTCGAGGTTGGCCGCCAGCGCCGGGCCGAGCGCGGCCATCCGGCCGAACGTCTCTACGTTGAACACGCACGTGCCCGGGTGCAGCTCCAGGCAGACCCGCAGCTCCGGGCTCTGCGCCGCGGCGAAATCAGCCAGGCCGGACCAGTAGGGAGCGATCTGCTCTTCCCATTGCCGCTGGTAGACACCTTCCAGGTAGGGGAGCCAGCCGCCCGCGCCGAAGTGCGGGACCTGGTCGCCGGGCGCGCCTGACGGGCAGCCCGCCAGCGCGACGACGCGGGTGACGCCCAGCAGCGCGGCCAGCCGGATGGCGTCGCGCAGCGCCCGGTCATGCTGCCGGGCCAGTTCCGCGTCGGGATGCAGCGGGTTACCCCAGGCGTTCAGAGCGTCGATGCGCAGCTCGTGCCGGGCGATCCCGGCCTGCCAGGCCGACCGGGCCTGGCTGCTGGCCAGCAACGCCTGGACGTCGCAGTGCGGATGCGGCGCATAGCCGCCCGCGCCGATCTCCAGGTCGGTCACGTCCGGCGCGTGCTCGCGCAGCCACGGCATGACCTGCTCCAGCGGCCAGTCACCGAAGGCTTCCAGTACCACGCCGATCCGCAGGGCCTGGTCGGCGGTCATTCCCTGGTCAGCCTCCCTCGGTCGCGATAGCTGATCCTCACCCGGACGGTTATGACCTGTCAAGAGTCTGTGAGTATGTCAAGACAAAATAGAAAACGGGTTCCTGGCCGCTGCNNTAAAATGTTCAAACAAACAAGCCTCGTTTCCTGGCCTGGATGAGACATGATGCCTGAACGTGAGGTCGGAGTGAGCGGACCGATCACCATCGACCGGACCAGCCCGGTGCCGCTGTACTTCCAGCTGGCCCAGCACTTCGAGTCCGGCATCAGATCCGGCGCGCTCAAGGTAGGCGCCCGGCTGGAGAACGAGGTACAGCTGGCGGAGATGCTGGGCCTGTCCCGGCCCACCGTGCGAGCCGCCTTCCTCTACCTGGCCAACAAGGGCCTGGTCGTCCGCAAGCGCGGCGCGGGCACTCTGGTGGCGAACGAGCGGATCGACCGCAATGTCGAGCTGACCAGCCTCTACGATGACCTGGCCGCCAGCGGCCGGATGCCCGCCACCCGGGTGCTGAAGGCAGAGGTCAGCCACGCCAGCGATCAGGTGGCCGGGGCGCTGCAGTTGCCCGAGCGGGCGCTGGTCATGTCGCTGGAGCGGATCCGGCTGGCCGACGGCGAGCCGATGGCGCTCATGCACAACCACCTGCCGGCCGGGCTGGTCCAGCTCAACGTCGAGATGCTCGAGCAGCACGGGCTGTACGAACTGCTGCGCGCGTCCGGCATCGG
>PLIQ01000007.1 GCA_003140115.1 Actinomycetota bacterium
CACGCCCCCAACGCAGTTGGCAATTTCTGTTTTGAGGTCACGCTGGGTTACCGGCGGGTGGAGCGCGGCCGGTGAGCGCGGCATGGCCGGAGGTTCCGGCCGGGCCGGTGGAGGTGCCGCCCGCGGGGTTCGTGCCGGAAGAAGGGCTGGCCGAGATCTTGGCGGGCGTGCTCGCCGGGATCGAGCTGGGTGCCTGGGACCGGCGTGTCGCGGACTGGCTGGCCGGCTTGGATGCCTGCACGGTGCTGACCATCGCGTCGTGGTTCGCGCGGACGGCGGGGAGGCAGCTATGAGCTGCGGCCGTGGTGCACCGCGCCCGGGTGCTGACAGATTCGGTAGTACGATTGTGGCATGCCTGGTGACCGGGTTCGTGCTGGCGAGTACGCCTCGCGGGTCAACGCTGCCGCGGACCTGGTGGAGGCGGGGGTGCCGGCTGCCGAGGCGGCCCGGCTGCTGGCGGGCAGGTTCGGGTGCTCGGTGCGGCAGGGCCGCCGCTATGCCGAGCAGGCGGCCCGGGCGGGGCGGGCCGAGGTGCCCCAGGACACGGTGGTGTTCACGGTCAAGCTGCCCGCGGGGCTGGCCGGGAGGGTACGCGCGCACGCCCGCCAGGCCGGACTCAGCATCTCCGCGGTGGTCACCCAGGCGCTGGAGGACTTTCTCGCGGGGGGTCACCGGAATCATCCCCGCAGGTGAACGGCCGGCGAGTCGAGGCGGAGTTCGTCTTCGACCGGCACGCGGCCACGGATTTGTCAGTGGCCTACGGGATATTGGTGCCGCCGCGGCGAGCTCGCATCGCGCGGGCCGGCCAGGAAGGACAGCCAGATGACGACTGCGGCGCTCTACGCCCGGGTCTCCAGCAAGCGGCAGGCGATGGACCAGACGATCGGCTCGCAGACCGCGGCGCTGCGCGCGCACGCCGCGAGCAACCGGCTCGAGGTGCCTGAGGGCTGGGTGTTCGAAGATGAGGGGCATTCCGGCGCCACGCTGGTCCGCCCGGCGCTGGAGGCGCTGCGCGACCTGGCCGCCCAGGGCTGCATCGACGTGGTGCTGGTTTACTCGCCGGACCGGCTGGCCCGCAAGTTCGCCTACCAGGCTCTGCTGATCGAGGAGTTCACCCGGGCCGGAGTCCGGGTGGAGTTCACCGCGAACGGCACCCGGGGAGACAGCCCCGAAGACCAGCTGCTGGTCCAGTTCCAGGGCATGTTCGCCGAATACGAGAAAGCCCAGCTGATGGAGCGGTACCGGCGCGGCAAGGCCTACCGGGCCAGGTCCGGGTCCGTCAACGTGCTCGGCGGTGCCCCGTTCGGCTACCGCTACATCCGCAAGACCCCGCAGTCCGCCGCCCGCTACGAGATCATCGACTGCGAGGCCGTGCTGGTGACGGAGATGTTCCGCCGCTACGCCAACGACGGCGCCACCATCGCGGACCTGGCCCGCTGGCTGGCCGCCGCCGGCGCGGTGACCCGGACCGGCAAGCACCGCTGGGACCGCAGCGTGGTCTGGGGCATGCTGCGCAACCCCGCCTACGCGGGCCGCGCCGTGTTCGGCAAGACCCAGATCGTGCATGAGCAGCCGGGGCTGAACCGCATCGCCCGGCTGCAGGGGCGGACCACGCCGCGGCCGGCCAGGACCGTGGCCCGGCCGCCGGAGGAATGGACCGAGATCGCCGTCCCGGCGATCGTGGACGACGACACCTACGCCCGCGTGCAGCAGCGCCTGGAAGACAACAAGAAGTTCGCCACCCGCGGCAGCAAGGTCCCCTCGCTGCTGCAGGGCCTGGCCGCCTGCGCGTCCTGCGGCTACGGCTACTACCGCACCTCCACCCGCACCGCCCGCCAGAAGATCTACTACTACCGGTGCCTGGGCTCGGACAACTACCGCTACGAAGGCGGCCGGGTCTGCCGCAACAAGCCGGTCCGCGCCGACTACCTGGACCAGGTCGTCTGGGACCACCTCACCGGCCTGCTCGCCGACCCCGCCCTGATCCGTGCCGAGATCGGCAAGCGGCTGGAGCAGGCCCGCACCTCCGACCCGGTCACCCGCCAGCGCACCCAGCTCAAGCTCGCCCTGGCCAAGGCCGCCACGTCGATCACCGCCATGGTCGAGGCGTACTCCGAGCAGCTGATCACGATCGACGAGCTGCGCGCCAAGATGCCGCACCTGCGCGCCCGCGAAGCGAGCCTGCGCGGCCAGCTCACTGCCCTGGACGCTCAGGCCGCCGACCGCGACGCCTACCTTAAGCTCGCCGATGACCTGGAAGGCTTCCTCGCCCAGCTCCGCGGCAAGGCCACCAGCGCCAGCACCGACGACCGCAGGCGGGTCCTGCGGCTGCTGGTCAAGGACGTCCTCATCGGCCCGGAGAAGATCACCATCCGCCACCGCATCCCGGTCCGGGAACCCGCCAGCGGCGGCAGACACCACGAAACCACCGACACGGAGGGTGACATGCGCCAAAGTTATGCACTGTGTTGGGGGCGTGCGCACCCCGCCCTGAGGAGTCCCGGCGACCGTCCGCTCGAGCTCCCCGTCCTTCATCA
>PLIQ01000300.1 GCA_003140115.1 Actinomycetota bacterium
GCCTCGCGCAGCGCCTGGGCCATCGGCTCGGCGGCCGAGGCCCGTTCCAGCGACACCTTGCGCGCGATCAGTGTCTTGCCGTCCCGGGCCGGGTCCACCCGGCCGGCCAGCCGGCCGCCCGCGAGCAGCGGCATGGTGAAGTAGCCGTGCACCCGCTTGTGCTTGGGTACGTAGGCCTCCAAGCTGTGCTCGAAGCCGAACATCCGTAGCGTCCGCTTCCGGTCCCACACCAGCGAGTCGAACGGCGAGAGCAGCGTGACCCGGTGCCGCCCGCGGTCCGCGATCTGCTCCAGGGCGGCCGGATCAGCCCACGCGGGAGCGGCGAGGCCAACGATAGCCGCCGGAACCAGCCCGGCGGCCTGCGCGGCCTCGCCGACCAGCCGCGTGTACTGACCCTTTTCGCTGGCGGGGAAGTTGAGCCGGTGATAGTCGACCAGGTCCGCGTAGGTCACCACACCCAGCGCACGGGCCGCGACCCCGGCCAGGCGGGTCAGGCACTCCAGGTCGGTCAGCTCCACCTCGAGGAGCTCACCCGGCAGCACCCGCTCGGGCAGGTCGTACACCCGGCGCCACCCGGTCCGCCGGACGCAGATCACGTCGCCGGTGTCGAGCAGCCACTCGACCGCGATCTTGACGTCGGACCAGTCCCACCACGGCCCGCCGGCCTTGGCCCCGCCTAGCTGGGTCGCGGTCAGCGGGCCCTCGGCGCGCAGCCGGGCCAGCACCTTGTCGCAGGTCTCCTGATGGCTTTGGTGCCAGCGCACCCCGCGGGCCCGGAACGCCCGGCGCCGGAAGGCGAAGTAGGGCCATTGCTCCAGCGGCAGCACGCAGGCCGCGTGGGCCCAGTACTCAAAGGCGGTCGGCTTGGCTGGGTGCCAGTAGGCCTGCTCGATCTGCTCCCGGGGAACCGGCCCCAGCCGCGCGTAGGCGACCAGCTCGTGCGACCGGGCCAGCACGCTGATCGTGTCCAGCTGCACCGCACCGACCCGCCGGAGCATCCCCTCGACTCCGGACCGGGTCGGGCGCCACGGCGTCGCACCGAGGAACCCTTGCGCCCGCAACGTCATCCGCCGGGCCTCGTCCGGGGTGATCGTCACCTCAGGTGCAGGAGCATCCAGGCGCATCCGCCCACCCTAACCGCGCCCCCCGACATTTCCGCCGCGAGCCGCCCGCCGCGAGCCGCCCCGCGCCCCGGAACGCCCGCGCNNAACGCCCGCGCCCCGGAACGCCCCGCGTCTAGTACCAGTCGTCGAGGATGTGCACGGAGGCGGCGAAGATGCCGCCGACCACCGCGATCCCGGTGCCCAGCCAGAACAGCCACCAGATCGGGCCCACCGGCAGCGCGATCCCGCCCACGGCGAAGCCGGCGATGATTATGGAAACCGCCACCCAGGAGGCGGGCCGGCCGGTGTAGTGCTCGTGGACGTACGACGGACCGATGTGCGAGTCAAGCCCGCGCGCTCCGGTATTGCCCGCCTCCGCCATGGTGCCTGGTGCCGCCTGATCGGCCACTCGTAGCTCCTCTCGGTAAGTACCGCTCCTATTATTCTCGGGGAAGTGCGAGACTGATCACCAGCCGGCCCTAACCGCTCGCCGGCGCTGGTGTCGTAGCAACCTGGCGGTCCTGCGCCGACTCGGTTTGGTGCCTCATCTCGCCTACGATGACATGCGAGACGGTGAACCGGAGCCGAATACGGTCACCGGCCATGGTGAGGTCAGACGATCCGCGAGGAGCGCGACGAAGTGGCACCCATTATCGACAATGTGCTTCGCGCCGGCGAAGGCAGAATCCTGCGCAAGCTCAAGCGGATCAGCGAGCAGATCAACTCGATTGAGGACGACTTCGTCGCGATGAGCGACGCTGAGCTGCGGGGCATGACCGACGAGTTCCGGCAGCGGTACGCGGACGGGGAGACCCTGGACGATCTGCTCCCCGAGGCGTTCGCCACCGTGCGCGAGGCAGCCAAGCGCACCCTTGGCCAGCGGGCCTTCGACGTCCAGCTGATGGGCGCCGCGGCGCTGCACCTGGGCAACATCGCTGAGATGAAGACCGGTGAGGGCAAGACCCTGACCGGGGTGTTCCCGGCCTACCTCAACGCGCTGGCCGGCGACGGCGTACATGTCGTCACGGTCAACGACTACCTGGCCAAGCGTGACTCCGAGTGGATGGGCCGGGTGCACCACTTCCTCGGGCTCGAGGTGGGCGTGATCCTCGCGCAGATGTCCCCGGCCGAACGTCGCGTCCAGTACGCGGCTGACATCACCTACGGCACCAACAACGAGTTCGGCTTCGACTACCTGCGTGACAACATGGCCTGGACGCTGGACGAATGCGTGCAGCGCGGTCATCACTACGCGATCGTCGACGAGGTGGACTCCATCCTCATCGACGAGGCCAGGACCCCGCTGATCATCAGCGGCCCGGCCGAGCAGAGCGCGCGCTGGTACGTCGAGTTCGCCAAGATCGCGCCCCGGCTGCGCCGCGGCGAGGAGGGCGAAGGCGACTACGAGGTCGACGAGAAGAAGAAGACCGTCGGCATCATGGAGGCCGGCGTCGAGAAGGTCGAGGACTGGCTCGGCATCGACAACCTCTACGATCCGGTCAACACGCCCCTGGTCAGCTTCCTCAACAACTCGATCAAGGCCAAGGAGCTGTACAAGAAGGACAAGGACTACGTCGTGATGAACGGCGAGGTCCTGATCGTGGACGAGTTTACCGGCCGCATCCTGCACGGTCGGCGCTACAACGAGGGCATGCACCAGGCCATCGAGGCCAAGGAAGCCGTCGCGATCAAGGACGAGAACCAGACGCTGGCCACGATCACGCTGCAGAACTACTTCCGGCTGTACGACAAGCTGTCCGGCATGACCGGTACCGCGATGACCGAGGCCAACGAGTTCCAGCAGATCTACAAGCTCGGCGTGGTCCCGATCCCGACCAACATGCCGATGGTCCGCGACGACCAGGCCGACGTCATCTACCAGACCGCGCAGTCCAAGTTCGACGCGTGCGTGGAGGACATCCTTGAGTGTCATCAGGCCGGGCAGCCGGTCCTGGTCGGAACGGTCAGCGTCGAGAAGTCCGAGATCGTGTCCAAGATGCTCAAGCGCCGCGGCGTCCCGCACGAGGTGCTGAACGCCAAGTACCACGAGCGAGAGGCCATGATCATCGCCTCGGCCGGGCGGAAGGGCGCGGTCACCGTGGCCACCAACATGGCCGGCCGCGGCACCGACATCATGCTCGGCGGCAACCCGGAGTTCATCGCCGACCAGGAACTGCACGAGCGGGGCCTGTCCCCGGTGGAGACGCCGGAAGACTACGAGGCGGCGTGGCCGGAGGCGGTGGCCAAGGCCAAGCGCGCCGTGGCCGAGGAACACGAGCAGGTCGTCGAGGCGGGCGGCCTCTACGTGCTCGGCACCGAGCGGCACGAGTCCCGCCGCATCGACAACCAGCTGCGCGGCCGCTCGGGGCGCCAGGGCGACCCGGGCAAGAGCCGGTTCTACCTGTCGCTGGAAGACGACCTGATGCGGCTGTTCAACTCCGAGCGGGTCGCCGCGATCATGGAGCGGCTGAACATCCCGAGCGACGTACCGGTGGAGTCCAAGGTGGTCAGCCGGGCCATCAGGTCGGCCCAGACCCAGGTCGAGCAGCAGAACTTCGAGATCCGCAAGGACGTGCTTAAGTACGACGACGTGCTGAACCGTCAGCGCCAGGTCATCTACGGCGAGCGCCGAGAGGTGCTCGAGGGCGCTGACCTGCACGAGCAGATCCGCGAGATGGTCGACGAGGTGGTCGCCGGGTACGTCGCCGGCGCGACCAGCGACGGTTATCCCGAGGAGTGGGATCTGGACAAGCTGTGGCGGGCCTTCGGCCAGCTGTTCCCGATCAGCCTCTCTGTCGACGACGTGATCGAGGAAGTGGGCGGCGAGCGGGCCGGGCTGTCCGGTGAGTTCATCGCCGAGGCGGCCATCGCCGACGCGCAGTCCGCCTACGAGCGGCGTGAGGAAGAGTTCGGCTCCGAGGTCATGCGCGAGCTCGAGCGCCGGGTGGTGCTGTCGGTCCTGGACCGCAAGTGGCGCGAGCACCTCTACGAGATGGACTACCTGCGCGAGGGCATCGGCCTGCGCGGCTACGGCCAGCGCGACCCGCTGGTGGAATACCAGCGCGAGGGCTACGACATGTTCGGCGCCATGATGGAGGGGATCAAGGAAGAGTCCGTCGGCAACCTGTTCAACCTCCAGGTCCAAGTCCAGGAGAACCCGATCGTCGAGGAAGCCACCCCGGACGGCGGCGTGAGCCTCGGTGTTCCCCAGGCGCTGGCCACCTTCGTGGCGGACGGCACTCCCGAAGCGAGCCCGGCGAGCCGTCCCGCAGTGCCCGCCCCGGGCATCCCCGGGCCCCGGACTGCCGACGCGCTCGGCGGCGGCAGCGCTCCGGCCAGCGAGCCGCGCGGCCCGCAAACGCAGGGTGGGCCGCGGACGCAGGGCGGCCCGCGCACGCAGGGCGGCCCGACCGCGGATGGCACGCCTGGGGCGCCGCGCACCGGCGCGCACGCCAAGCCCGCGGACGGCCAGTCGGCAGCGCTCCCGGCCGGGCTGGCGCCGCGTCGTGCGCAGCGGCTGGAGTACTCCGCGCCGTCGGTCGACGGCGGGACGCACGTCGAGACCAGCCGGGGCCCGGCCGCCGGCGACGACTACGCCCGGGTTGGCCGTAACGACCCGTGCCCATGCGGCTCGGGCCGCAAGTTCAAGCGCTGCCACGGCGACCCGCGGAACACGCCCTGACGCCCTGAGCCGGGTTCAGCCCGCCTCGAGGGCGGTGCACAGCCAGCGCGCCGGCCGCGCGGGCCAGCCCGGCGCCGCGGGGCGCGCGGCCACGTGCTCGAAGCGCATGGCCAGGGCGCGAGAGCGGGCGCCGAAGTTCACCACGACCGTCATCTCCAGGACCCGGTCTACCGGTCGCGACGTCACGATGCGCGCGATCCGGGGCCGCCGATCCGCGGCCAGGAGCGGGGCCAGGTTCCGGACCCGGGCCCGAACGCGATCGGTGGCCAGCGGGACCAGCTGCCGGTCCGGCCGCACGCCCGCCAGCACCTCGACGATCACCACGGCGAACTGACGCGGCCACCCGGCCGCCGGGTCCGCCGCGGCCCTGAGCGGTGTATCCGGCGCGGGCGGGGGCGCGCCCGGCTGCTCAACCCGCGCCACCTCCACGACAGGGACGCCGATCTCATCGTCGGCGTCCGCCGAGCACCCGGGGCCGTGGATCTGGCAGTCGTAGGGTGGCGCGGCATGCGGCACCTTGACCAGGCGCAGGGATGACAATGACAGGTCGGGCATGGTCCCCGCCTTCCAGATCCGGTTCACGCAAAGGGCCGCACACCGCCGTGGCGGGCCGCGTTCCACCAGGTTCCGGCTGCCCCGGTTATACCTCGGGCCAGTGACATTCCACCGCAGGTGCGCCGGCCACGGAGCCCTCACGGACTACGCAGCCCCGCAGCCCTCACGGGCCACGCAGCCNNTCACGAGCCAGACAGCCACAGTTCCCCCGGCCGTTCGAGATGCCTCTAAAATCACAGCTGTGGATAACGGCCGGAAATTGCGCGGCGTGATCACGGACTGGGGCGGGGTGCTGAGCGCCCCGATCTTGACCTCGGTCCGGGCCTGGATCGACGCCGACGGCATCGACTGGGAGAGCTACCGGGCCGTCATGCGGCCGTGGGTGTCCCAGGCGTACGGCATCGACGGCGCCGCGAACCCCATCCACGCGCTGGAACGCGGCGAGTGCTCCGGCGCTGAATTCGAGCGGATCCTGGCCGCCCGGCTGCTCCGGCTGGACGGGGCGGCGGTCGTAGCCGAGGGCCTGCTAAGCCGCATGTTCGCCGGCCTGGTGCCCGTGCCGGCCATGTACGACACGATCCGGGCGCTGCGGGTGGCCGGCTTGCGTACCGCGTTGCTCTCGAACTCCTGGGGGTGCGATGAGTATCCGCGCGCGGACTTCCCCGAGCTGTTCGACACCGTGGTGCTATCGGGCGAGGTAGGCATGCGCAAGCCGGAGCCGGAGATCTTCCGCCACGCGGCGCAGACGCTCGGCCTGCCCCCCGAGGAATGCGTGTTCATCGACGACATGCCGGCCAACGTGGCCGCGGCCCAGGCCTGCGGCATGACCAGTGTGCTGCACTCCGAGACCGCCGCCACCGCGCGGGCCCTGCAAGACCTGCTCGGCGTGCCCCTGGCCTGGAGCGCCGCCGCAACCTGAGGCGACCGCAAACCTGACCGCGGCTCCGCGCAACCTGATGCGACTGGCAACCGGACGGGTCTAACCTTTTACGCGTGCCGGACTACCCGCAGCCCCTCAACGCGGGCCGGTCGGCCAACATGCGAGCCAACCGGCGGACGGATACCAAGCCCGAGCTCGCATTGCGCCGCGAGCTGCACCACCTGGGCTACCGGTACCGCAAGGACTACCGGCTGGACCTGGACGGCGGCCGGCGGGTCCGGCCGGACATCGCGTTCACCGCGCGCCGGGTGGCCATCTTCGTCGACGGTTGCTTCTGGCACGCGTGTCCCGACCATGGTTCCAAGCCGCGCAACAACGAGTGGTACTGGGGCCCGAAGCTGCTGCGCAACGTCGAGCGCGACCGGGCCAACGACGCGGCGCTGACGCTGGCGGGCTGGGCGGTGATCCGCCTGTGGGAGCACGTCCCCCTAGACGAGGCCATCGCCACCGTGGTCACCGCCCTGGGCCCCAGATAACTGTTTCCCGCGAAGGGTCTCAAAGAACCCGCTAAGGTTGCTGACCTCACCGTAACGCTCGCTGGGGCCGCACCATGCGCGTCTTCTTGCCGTCGACCCTGCCCGCCGTGGCCCAGGCCTTGCAGGCCGGCCAGGTCGGGCCCGCGCCGCTGCCCGGGTTCGCGGTTACGCCCGCGCTGCGTGAGGCGTACGCCAGCGGCGACACCGAGGAACTGGAATACACCGCGCTGACCGAGGCGGCGCGCGCCTCGCTACGGCTGCTGGCCGCGGACCAGGCCGCGCCGTCGCGGCGGGTCGTGCTGGCCGCTGAGATCCCGGCCGAACAGGTCCGCTGGGACCCCGACCCAGACCCCGCCGAGCCGGCCCGGGTGGTGGTCACGGCGGCGGTCCCGGTCAAGTGGCTGGACGCCGCGCACGTGGACGCACCGGACGCGGGCGCGGACGTGCGCAGCGCGGTTGAGGCGCTGCCCGCCGCCGACGCGGGCGACGAGGACGCCCGGTTCACCGTGGACGGGGCCGAGGGCTACGAGCTCGGCTGGTACGCCTCCCAGGAGCTGTCCTACCTGGCCGAGTAGCGACCGTACGAGACGAGCACCGACCATACGATAAAGGTATGGACGCCGTCACCAGAACCCCAGTGCCGGTCAACGAGCCGGTCAGGCAGTACCAGCCGGGCAGCCACGAGCGAGCCGTGCTGGAAAGCAAGATCAAGGAACTCGCCGGCCAGCG
>PLIQ01000135.1:0-1378 GCA_003140115.1 Actinomycetota bacterium
GGCGCGGGCGCCTCCTCGACCAGTTTCTGATACCGCCGCTGCACCGAGCAGTCCCGGTCGCCGAGGTGGATCACGTTCTGCCCGTCTCCCAGTAGCTGCACTTCCACGTGCCGCGCGGGGGAGACGTACCGCTCCAGGTAGACCCGCGGGTCGCCGAACGCCGCCTGCGCCTCGGCGCTGGCCACCGTGACGGCTTCCTCGAGGTCGCCGGCGTCGCGGACCACCCGCAACCCTCGGCCTCCGCCACCGCCGACCGCCTTGACCAGCACCGGATATCCGAGACGCCCGGCCAGCACGCCCGCGTCGGCGGGATCGGCCGGCCCGCCGGGCAGCACCGGCAGTCCTGCCGCGACCGCGTGGGCCCGGGCGGCCAGCTTGTTTCCGGCCGCCTCGAGCACCTCCGCGCTGGGCCCGATGAAGACGATCCCCGCCGCCTCGCAGGCTTGCGCGAGCCGTGGGTTCTCGGCCAGGAACCCGTACCCGGGATGGATCGCGTCCGCCCCCGCCGCGACCGCGGCACCCGTGACTGCCTCGACGCTGAGGTATGTGTCGGCCAGCCCTCCAGGCCCGATCCTGATCGTGTGGTCGGCCATCCTGGCTGGTACCGAGTCCGCGTCCGGCTCCGATACCGCAAGCACGGTCTCGATGCCGAGCCGCACGCAGGTGCGGATGACCCGGACAGCGATCTCGCCTCGGTTGGCGATCAGCACCCGTCGGATGGGGGACACTAGTCCGCCCTGATGCGCAGCAGCGTGGCCCCGAGGTCGGCGAACTCGGCGTTCCCCAGGCAGATGTCGGCCACCGTGCCGGCCGCGCCCGCGATCACCGAGTTGAACAGTTTCATGGTCTCCACGATCCCGACCACGGTGTCCGCGCCGACCCTGCTGCCCACTTCCACGAACGGCGCCGCCCCCGGCCGCGGTGCCCGGTAGAACGTCCCGGGCAGTGGCGCCCGTACCGCCACTAGCTTCGCATCAACCTCGCTGGCCCCTTCCCTCGCGTCCTGCCCGCCGCCCCTAGCCTCTATCGCCCCGGCCGAAACCCCAATGGCACCTTCCACCTCACCAATCCCGCCAGCATCCGGGCGCGGCGTGGCGGCCGGGCGCGGGGTGGGAGCCGGGCGCGGGGTGGGAGCCGGGCGCGGGGCGGTGTCAAGCACGTTCGGCGCGGACCGGGACTCGAGGGACTGGGTCCAGCCGTCTGGGGTGCGCCGGAGGGTGAGCCGGAAGCGGGGTGTTTGCAGGTCGAGTTCGTCGTAGGGCAGCGAGTCGAGGAGCGCGAGGATGTCCATGACGTCCTCATTGGTCAGGTCCATCACAGCGGCTTCTCCAGCCAGGCCAGGACGTGATCGCTGGCGCGGGGTTTCGGGGTGGCGACC
>PLIQ01000135.1:1402-12431 GCA_003140115.1 Actinomycetota bacterium
CGTCGGTGAGGCAGGGCCGCCCCCGCAGGCTGGCGGGCATGGCCGAGGCGGAGATTCCCGGGTCGTTCGGCCGAAAAGAATGCAGCCTGAGCTTGGTCCCGGTCCGTCGGCCGGTGATCTCGCCGGTCACCTTGCTGATCGTGAAGGAGTCCGGGGTCACCTCCCCGGCGACCAGGGCGGAGCCGAGACCCCAGGTGCCCTCGATGGCCACCACCGAGCGGTCACCGGTGACCGGGCTGCGGGTGAACATTACGCCGGCTGCGCGCGGGCGGAGCATGCGCTGGACGACCACGCCCATGGCCAGGCCGTCCTCGGGCCACCCGAGACGGCGCCGGTAGGCGACCGACTCGTCGTTGTACAGGCTGGCCCAGCAGCGGCGCACCGCGTCGAGGACCGCGGCCGTACCGTGCACGCCCAGATAGGTGTCCTGCAGCCCGGCGAAGCTGGCCGTCGCGGAATCCTCCATGGTGGCACTCGACCGCACCGCGACCGCCACCGCGGGTCCGCCCAGCGCCTCATACGCCGCCGTGATCTGCGCCGCGATTTCCGGCGGCATCGCTACCGAAGTGATCCGTTCGCGTACCCCGGCCGCCACCCGCGCAATCGCCGGGACGTCCGCGGCAGGCAGGTCCGCGACCGAGCCCGCCAGCGACCCAGATGGATCCGCCGCAGCCAGCATCTGGCCGAACGCCGATGCCGTCACCACCCAGCCAGGCGGCACCGGTATCCCGGCCCGGATCAGCTCGCCCAGGCCGGCCGCCTTGCCGCCCGCCGACGCCGTGTCCGCCACGCCCACATCGACGAGGCCCCGGACAAAGGGTGTCACCCGATGACCTGGACGATCCCGCGGTCGCCGTCGACGCGTATCCACTGGCCGGTGGTGATCCGCTTAGTCGCGTCGCCGGTGCCGACCACGGCCGGCAGGCCGTACTCGCGAGCCACGATCGCTGCGTGCGACATCGAGCCGCCGATGTCCGAGACCGCCGCCTTGATCTTGCCGAACACCGGCGCCCAGCTCGGCGCGGTCACCGGGCAGACCAGGATCTCCCCGTCGCGGATCTCACCGATCTGGTTCACGTCCGTCAGCACCCGGGCCGGCCCCTCGACCACCCCGGACGACGCGCCGAAGCCCCGCACCTCGTCCGAGGCCGGCGAGAGCCACGCCTCGATCCGCTCCTGAGTCACGCCCCAGAGCATGCGCACGGCCGGGTCGTTCAGCGCCTCAGGCACCGGCCCGAGCGCGGGCGGCGGCGACCAGTCCTTCATGGCGGCCAGCATCTTTTTGCGCGAGGCCACGATCGGCTTCCAGTAAACGCCGCCCAGCGGCGGCCCGCCCGCGGCCCAGGCCAGCATGACGTCCGACAGCGCCTGGTCGACCTCGGTGTGGTGCAGCTGGAACACGTCCTCGGCCTCGGCCAGCACCCCGAACCGGGCCAGCAGCGCGCCGAACTCGCGGATCTTGCCGAAGAACTGCGAGGTGAACCAGTGCTCACAGTAGAACTTGTGGTCCTCCACGAACGGGAACACCCGGCGGCACAGCCCCAGCATCTGGTCAAACGCCGCCTGCTCTTCCGGAGAAGACAGCAGCGAACGGTACGACGACGCGATCCGTTCCCGCTCGACCCGCAGCTCCTCGGTGGGACGCGCAGTCAGAGTCCCGGACCGCACCTGGGCCACGTACCGGGGCAGCGCCGTGAACGGGACGGTCAGGTCATCGGCCCAACTGCGGTGATGATGGTAGAAGCCGTCGCCGGTGGAGACGTTGAACCAGGGTTCGCGGGCCTCTTCGAAAGCGGACAGCCACCGCTTACCGCCCTCGCCGCGGTCGGCCAGCGCAACCAAGACAACAGACGGCGAGCAGCCCTCGGTGAACAGGTCGTCCACTCCGGCCTCGACCGCCAGCCTGGCCAGGCCCCGCAGCTCGTCGTCGGGCCGGTACATGATCACGTCGATGCCGGCCACCATCCGGGCCGCGGTCTGGTCGCTGATCTCCGGCCAGGCCTGCTTGCAGAACTGGAAGAACACCACGTACGCGCCGTAGCCGAGCATCAGCATCTCGGTGTGGTGGTGCCACATCACCGAGAACAGGTCGATGCACCGGTGGAAGTTCTCCCGCACGAAGTGGTTCTGCGCGATGCCGGTCGACTCGAAGACCACCGCGGGATCCTCGAATTCCGGCAACTGCGGGACCTCGATCGACTCGATCTGCGCGATCAAAGCCCGCATCCGGACCTTCCAGCCCTCGTACAGCGCGTCCCAGTTCTCGTAGTAGTAGCTGGCCCGTTCACCGAAGATCGCCGCCCGGCGCCCGATCTCCGCGGGGTCGGTGACCGGGATGGCCGTGATGTAGACGCGTCCGTTGACGATCCGGTGCTCGATGCCGAGCGTGGTCGGGAAGACGAACACCCGGGCCGTGTTCGCCCCGATCGCGCTGTACGGCACCTCCGCGGTGATCGTGTCGAAGGCCGGCATCGGCTCCGGGAAGTGCATGGAGTTGTAGAACCAGAAGCGCTGGTCGTCCTCGGGCTGGAAGCGGGTGAAGTATGGGTACATGGACCGCCAGTCCTCGGCCCCGGGCGCGTCGGCGATCTCCGATGGGAGCGGGAATCTCTCCATGACACCCTCCTCTTTACGCAGGTCCGCACCGCCGACGCTGGCATAGCCCGCAGGGCGGATCAATGGCGAACCACACCATTTCGCTTGGTCAGATCTTGGGCCACGCCCCAAACGCGGCTATCGTCAATCAGCAGCCGTCGTCACCAAGAGCGGCACCGAGGATCCGGAGCGCAGCAGACATGTCCCGCCGCGGGAGTCTCTCCGAATTGGAACAGCGCCTGGCCGCGCGACGCCGGGAAGACGAGCGGCTGGCGCGAGAGCACAAGCGGCAGGAAAGGGAACAGGAGCAGGCCCGCCAGCAAGAGAGGGTCGAGTCCGCGCAGCAGGACGCGCAGGAGCAGACCGCCGCGGTGCAGGAGCAGATCAAGAGCCTCGATGAGGTGCTGACGAGCGTGCTGGCCCTCCCGCCGGTGAGCTTCGACCGGCTCATGGCCACCCCGCGGACGCCTCCCTTCGACCCTGGCCCGCTGGGCGTGCCTCTTCCCGCTCCAGACTGGAGCGACTTCGCGCCGCCCCGACCTGGCCTGCTGCGCCTTCTCTTGGGCGGGGCCGCCCGCCACAAGCGGCAGACGGCGCAGGCGCAGGGCCGGTTTGAGGCCGCGACGGCCGAACACCGGGAGCACGAGTCACAGCGGCACCAGGAGCTGGCCGTGGCCAAGGCCAAGTACCACGGCAAGGTCACCGAAGAGCGCGCCCGGGCGGTGGCGCGGAACGCCTACATCGCCCGCCGCGAGTCGGCGTTCGGCGCGGGCGACGCCGAGTCGGTGGCGTGGTTCGCCCGCTGTGTGCTCAAGGCGTCCCGGTACCCTGACGGCTTTCCCCGCGCATACCAGGTTGCCTACCATCCGGGGGACCGGAAGGTTGCGATCGACTTCGAGCTGCCCCCGCAGCGCGTCGTGCCGTCGGTCCGCACCTACCGCTACGTACAGGCGCGTGGCGCCGTCGAGCCAGTGCCGCGTCCGGAACACGAGATCAGGCAACGCTACGAACGACTGATCGCCTGCGTCGCCCTGCGCACACTGCACGAGATCTTCAGCGCCACCGCAAGCGCCGATGCACCCGACGTGGTGCAGGCCGTGTCGTTCACCGGGTACGTCAGCACCACCGACCGGGCCACCGGGAAACCCATTCGCCCTCACCTGCTCAGCGTGTCGGCCGAACGGCCCGTATTCGGGGACCTGGTCCTGGCCGCCGTCGAGCCGGCCGCCTGCCTGGCGGCCCTGGGCGCGCAGACACCGGCCGATGCCGGGCTGGCCGAGCGCGCCCGCGGCCGCTAGATATCGGTGTCGCGCTAGAAATCCGTTTCGCGTTCGGCGGTTTCGAGCATGTCCATCAGGGCCCGCAGAGCCTCGAGGTAGGCGCGGGCCTGCTGGGCCAGCGGCGTCCAGTGGTCGGCAGCGAACTGGCGGGCTACCTCGTCCCGCCAGTACCTGGCCGCCTCCTCCCAGGCGGCGTCGAGCAGGCGGAGCTGCTCATCACCATCGCGGTCCGGCCGCGTGTTCATACTGGGAGGCCGCCGCCGGCCTGGACGCGGCGGGCCGCCTCCAGGCTCGCGATGAGGGCCAGCAGCTGGCGCTCGGCGCGGGGCACGTCGTTTTCCAGCAGATCCAGGAACGCGCTAGCGGTGCCGCCGAACTCGCTGGCTTCGGTGTCGACCCGCTGCTGCCACCGGCGGACGTGCTCCAGCCGCTCGGCGGCCTGCTCGACCGCCCAGGCGTACGCCGAGCAGTCCGTCGTCGCCCCGCTGCGTGCCCGGCAGGCGTCGAGATCGGCCTGGCGCTGCTCCAGCTGGGCTTGCCAGTGGCTGGCCTTGGCCGCCAGCGACGCACGGGTCATCTCGATCTCGTCGTCGCCGCGCTCGGCCACGGCCCGCTGGGCGTACCGGAACCGGACCAGCGCCTCATGGAACCCCTTCAAGGCGTCGATGTCCGCGTGGACTCTGTTTGTCCCCCCGGATCCAACCCAGGTCACGCCGACTTACCGCGGTCCGTCTCGGTCCGGCTCGTCCCCGCGCCCGCGCCCGCGCTCGCGCCCAGACCCGTCTCGAGGTAGCCGCGGAGCCGTTCGATCAGGGCGGCGAGATGCGCCTCGTGCTCTTGGGTGGCCGACAGGTACACCGTGATGCCCGGCGTGACCTCGTCGAGCGCCTCGCCGAACAGCCGGTACATGTCATCTCGCCACACGTCCCCGAGCTCTCGCCAGTGGCCCCGCATGGTCGCGAAGTTCTCCGCCAGGTCGTGGTTGAACTGCATCAGGTGGGCCCTGAACTCCGTCAGCGCGTCAAGATCGTTGATAACCCCGGACATGCCTGTTCTCCTGTTTATTGATTACCAGGCCGCTGGCAGACGCTTCGAATTCGGCGGCAATCTCGTCGAGGCTCAGCTTCACGATGTCCGGGTATCTCGCGACCCCGCCGACGGCGATGTGCTCAACCCGGCTACTGTACGGTATGTCCATTTCCTGTTCCCGCATGATCGCGTGGACGGACGCGGCCAGCGGCGCCAGGAAGCGATTGACCTCCCTATTCCGGTCGGGGACGTCTTCGGGGACCTCGCGCAGCACGGCCCGCAGCGCGTCGATGGCCTCCCCGATGGCCGCGGGCCGCATGGCGTTGCTGATGCCCTGAAGCTGCTCGTGGTAGGTGCCCCAGACCGCCTTCCCGAGCTGGATCTTCAGTTCCGCCGCAGTGCTGTCTTCCCCGGCGTCCGCCAAGAAGCTGGCCAGCCGGCGAACCCCGCCCCAGTCCCCCTGGTCCAGCAGGGCACTGGCCAGCGCCATGGTGCTGCCGACCACCTTGGCCCAGAGCAGGCCGGCCTCCGCGTAAGCGCCGAGCAACTGCTCCTGCCGGTCACCGCCGTCCTCCTCCGCCGAGGCCGGGCCAGCAGGTTCCGCACCGAGGAGGCGGGACAGCCCGGCTGCCTTCAGCAGTTCCCGGGTCAAGAAGAGCAGATCCTCGCACTCCGCGGCCAGATGCCCCGCCCGTTCCTGGTCTTCGGCCAGTAGGAAGTGAGCGAAGATGGCCGGCCGGACGACCTGCCGGAGGGACAGGTAGGGGGAGACGGATGGGGGAGTAGGGGACGGGGCCATGACGGGCTCGACAATCCTTTCCTGCGTGGTCATGCCGGGCTCCCGAAGGCCGGGCTCCCGAAGGCGGTCCGGGCGAAGGAAGACAGCGAGGCGGCCGAGTACGGCTTGAACTTCTCCACCTGCTCGGCAGGCCACTCGGTATCCCGGTACAGGGCGCGGTCGTCGTCCAGGCTGGCGGCGGCGGATACGCCCAGCAGGGCGTCGCTTTCCGCAGGTGACAGCACGCGGAGCACCGCCCGCAGGCCGAAGTGAGCCAGGCCCGCCCGGCGCAGCGCGCGTTCCGCGGTGGTGTACCCGTCGGCCCAGGCCACCACGTGCAGACCGGCGTCCGGTCCCTTGTCGGCCAGCCGGACCANNTCGGGCCGGGCCGCCCCGTCGGAGTCGGCGAGGCGGGCGTCCAGGTCGTCGAGGAGTTCGTCCAGCGCCTCCCCGGCCGCCCGGCGGTCGGCGATCCGCACCTGATGCGGCAGGCTCCGCAGCGGGTCGAACAAGCCGTGGGACGGCGACGATGGCCGGGTGAACTCGGCGATCGTGAAGCAGACATCGGCCGGGGAGCGCTGGACCGCGACGCTGAGCACGGTGGCCAGCAGCAACGCGTGGCCGTGATCCTCGCTGCCCACGATGAGCAGATTGGACCGCACGTAGCGTTCGAACGTCGCGGTGGTGGCGGGCTTGATCTCGATCGCCTCACCCAGCCACGCCGCCACGGTCGCGCCCGGCGCCGGCCAGCGCCCCAGTGCCGGCCAGCCCTCCGGCCCGGCCGCGAACGCCAGGCACGGCGGGTGGGCGCCGAAGTCCGCGGGCGCGTCGGGGTCGAAACTGGCTGGCGGCGGGTACTCCCGGCCGGCGCCGAGCTCCCGGATCGTCTTGATCAGCGAAAGCCGTTCCCTGGTCGGGAGCATCGCGATCCGCATCACCGGGTTGTCGCCCTCGCCGCGACGGTCGTTGTAGATGGCGTCCCCGGCCTGGACGAGCCTCGTCGCGGCGTCGTTGCCCTCCCCGAGAATCGCCTGGGACACCGAAGGCTGCGTGCAGCCCAGGGCGATCCGCAGCGCCATCTGCTCGTAGACGGGCCGCAGGTACGCGGCGAGCGGTCCGCCGGGCGACTGGGTGGCCAGCAGCAGATGGAGCCCGAACGCCGCGCCGCGTTTGGCGATGTCAGCCAGCAGCCGCCCGGCTTCCCGAGCCAGCCGGTCCTCCTCGCTGAACAGCACCTGGAACTCATCCATGATCACCAGGGCCCGGGGTAGCACCTGCCCGGTCTCGCGCCGGTAGTCGGGCAGGTCGGTCACCCTGGCCTCGCGGCACAGCCGGGCCCGCCGGTTGATCTCGTCGTGGAAGCGGCGCAGCATGCTCAGCCCGAACTCGCGGTCGGTGCGGGAGGTGATCGCGCGGGCGTGCGGCAGCCGTTCGGTGAGGTAGGCGTCGAACTCCACCTCCTTGAAGTCGAGCAGGTACAGCTCAAGCTCCTCCGGCGGGTACTGGAGGGCGAGCTGGCTGATCAGCACGTGCAGCAGGTTGGTCTTCCCCATCCGGACGTCGCCGCCGACCAGGCCGTGGTGTACCCCGCGGACGCCCATGACGAAGCGCTGCGGCTCGCCCTTGCCGTCCATGCCGATCTGCACGTCCAGGCCGTCGGTGGTGACGCCGGACCAGCGCCGCGGCGAAGTGACCGCGATCCGGCCGAAGGGCAGATCCCGCGCGGCCGAGTTGGCGGCGGCGCCGACCGCGTCCAGCCACGGGTTGGCCCGGGCCGCCGCGGGCATCTGATCCGGCTCGATCACGCTCCGCCCGAATTCCGGGTCATCCCAGGTGAGATCGCCGCGAGAGTCCAGGCCCAGGTTCGTGCTCAGCGCGGTCAGCTCGGCCAGCTCGAGGCCCCTGGGCATCGGGAGGCCGGGATCCAGCGTGGCCAGGATGTACAGCCCGGCTCGTGGGCCGTGCCGGGCCAGGCTGCCGAGCAACTGCGCAGCCTGGTCGTCGAGGCCCGCCGGGAACCCGGCCAGGACCAGGACGTGGTACGGAACCATCACCCCGGTCGTCGCCGCGTTGTAGGCCTCCACCGAGTCGTACACGTTGGTCAGCCGGTGCTGGGTGACCTCGACCACGTGGTCGGTCAGCGTTGTCAGTAGGGCCGCGATCTCCGCCGGCCTGGCCGCGACCCCGGTGCCCACCCGAAGCTGCGCGGGCAGTCGCAGGAATGCGCTCAGGTGCCGGCCCTGCCCGACGGGGTCGGCGAGCGCGAACCGGACGGTGCCCGGCCCCGTGGCGGTGGCGAGCCGCAGCACCAGCGCCTGGAGCAGCGACCGGGCCCCGTCGGCGAAGCCGCGCTCGCTGATCAGCACGTGCCCGTGCCGAGCGAACCGGGCCACCGC
This sequence comes from Actinomycetota bacterium, assembly GCA_003140115.1. The sequence continues at coordinate 9,481 of PLIQ01000135.1, forward strand.
CGGCAGCGCCGGCGCTGAAGGCCCGCCCGGAGTCCGCAGCAGACCCACGCGCAGCCCGTCCGGCGGCGAGGCGTGCAGATCCGGCTGGTAACCGTCCCAGGCCTGGTCACCGAAGCCGCCCAGCGCCCACGGATGAGCGCCACTCAGCGCGCCCGCCAGATCCCGGCCGACCCCGCCCGCCAAGTCCCGACCGCCCCGGCCCTGGCCAGCAGGCCCGTCGAGCCCGTCCAGGTAGTGCTCGTGGCAGCGGCGCGCCGTGGCAGCCGATTCGGCCAACCGGATGCAGGCGTCGTGGATCTCGCGCTCGATCGCCCCGACCGGCATCGTCACCTCTGTTGTCAGCCTATCCACCCTTATGGTCAGCCCGTTGCCGGCAATCTGCAACCCCCTGGCAACCCCCAGCAATCCCGGGAACCTCGGGAACCCCGGGAACCCGCCTAGGACGGGACCCGGTAACGATACCCAGAATCAGGTCAGCCGTCGCTCGGCGGCCCACCGGGTCAGCTGGTGCCGCGAGGACAGCTGCAGTTTGCGCAGCACCGACGACACGTGGCTCTCCACGGTCTTCACCGAGATGTACAGCTCGCGGGCGATCTCCTTGTACGTGTAGCCCTGCGCGATCAGCCGCAGCACCTCCCGCTCGCGCGAGGTCAGCTGGTCCAGCTCCGGATCGAAGGACGGCTTCACCGAACCCGGAGCCGGCGAAGCCGCGAACGCGTCCAGCACGAACCCGGCCAGCCGGTGCGAGAATACCGCGTCGCCCGCCGCCACCCGCCGAATAGCATCGGTGAGCTCAAGAGTGGAGATCGTCTTGGTCACGTACCCTCGCGCGCCCGCCCGGATCACCGCGATCACGTCCTCGGGCGCGTCCGACGCGGACAGCGCGAGAAACCGCACCTCCGGGCAAACCGGCTTGATCGCCTCGATCACATCCTGGCCGCCGCCGCCGGGCAGGTGCACGTCGAGCAGCACCACGTCGGGCCGTACCGACGCGATCAGGTCGATCGCCGGCTGCACGTCGTCCGCCTCGCCGACCACCTCGACCTGCCGGCCCAGCTCGGCCCGCACCCCCGAGCGGAACAGCCCGTGGTCATCCACCAGCACCACCCGCGGCACCCCGCTCACGGCCGGCCCTCCGGAGGCCGGCCCCCCGGCGCGGAAGCCGCAGCCGTAGCAGTAGCAGGCCGCGGCATCTTCAGCGTCACCTTGGTTCCCTCCCCGTCCGCGCTCACCACGTCCGCCGTCCCGCCCCGCCGGGCCATCCGGCCGTGCACCGACTCGGCCAGGCCCTTGCGGTCCTTGGGGACCGCTGACGGATCGAATCCCTGGCCCCGGTCGCGCACGACCAGAGACACCGAGTCCGGCTCGACCTCGGCGAACAGCGAGATCACGCTGGCCCCGGACCACTTCGCCGCGTTCACCGTCGCCTCCCGGGCCGCGGCCAGCAGGGCGTTCAGGTTCTCGTTAAGCTCGCAGTCCCCGACCATCACCGCCTCGACCGGCACCCCGTACCGGGCCTCCACGTCCTGCTGAATCTGCCGAACCCCGCCCGCGAACGTCATCTCGGACTCCGGCTCGCCCGGCGCTCTCCCCTCGAACAGCCAGGATCGCAGCTCCCGTTCCTGCATCCGCGCCAGCCACACGACCTTCTGCGGGTCGTCCGCGCGCCGCTGGATCAGGGCCAGGGTCTGCAGCACGGAGTCGTGGACCCGAGCCGAGATGTCGGCCCGTTCCTCGGCCCTGACCTTGGCCTGGCGCTCCAGCACCAGGTCGCGGGCAATCCGCAGCCACCACGGGCCAAGAAGCAGCACGATGCCCGCGATGACCAGCACCACCCCGCCGAGCGGCCGCAGCAGGGCCATGCTCTCCCGGCCGCGGGCCAGCCAGCTCGCGCCGCCCAACACCAGCAGGCCCGCGATCGTGAGCCGGATCACCGACCGACGGCCAGGCCGGCCAGGCCGGGACGGGCCCGCCGCGCCCAGCGGCTCGACCAGCCGCCGCAGCGTGGCCTGCTCGTCCGGCGAGGCGTTCCGCCAGATCAGCGCCAGCCCGGCGACGGTCACCGTCTGCGGCCACGCCCAGCTGGCGATCCAGCCGTCGTTGAACACGCCGCCCACGAACAGCACGAACGCCAGCAGCGAGGCCAGGCCGGCCGCCAGCGCGATGCCGGCCGCGTCCGACCGGGCCCGGCTGCCGATGCTCGTGTCCTCGCCCGCGGCCGGGATCAGCAGCCAGCCCACCACGTAGAACGGCACGCAGAAACCGCCGCTGATCAGGGCGATCAGCACGAACACGATCCGCACCGTGGTGACGTTGATGCCCTTCCAGGCCGCCACTCCGGCGGCTACCCCGCCGGCCAGCCGCTCGGCGGGGTCACGCCGTAGCGGCCCGCCGTTACCCCGGTTCCGCAGCCAGAACGGCCCGCGGTGCCAGTGTCCCCACGGGTCTGGGCCGCGCTGCCAGCGTGCCGGATCTTCCACGCTCCCCATCATCGCTCCCCTCGCGCGTGTGTGGGTATAGGGACCAACCCTGATCCGACCCTGACTCCCCGTCCCCGGGGTCAGGGTCGGGCCAGGATCTTCCCCGATGCGCGGGCCCGCCCCGCGGACGCAATGTAGAGCCATGAACACCAACACCGTGAACCCAGAAGACACCACCACCGAATCCGAGCGGAACATCCACCCCGCACCGGAGCACGGCCTCCTGCGCCGGTCCTACCAGGACCGCATGCTGGGCGGCGTGGCCGGCGGCCTGGCCCGTTACTTCGGCGTCGACACGATGATCGTCCGGATCGCCTTCGTGGTCCTGACCCTCGTCGGCGGCGCGGGCATCCCGCTCTACCTGGCCGGCCTGCTGCTGATCCCCGAAGAGGGCAGCGACCAGTCCATCGCCGGCTCCCTCATCGAGTCCCTTCAAGCCCGGTCGCGGTAGGCAGGAGACACCCATCATGT
>PLIQ01000440.1:0-17979 GCA_003140115.1 Actinomycetota bacterium
TCTACCTGTGGATCGTCAGCGCCTTGTGCGTCTGGATCGGCTCGCTGCTTTTCGCCGCGTTCGGGCTGTTCATCGGTTTCCTGGTGCCCCCCGATGTCGTACCGCAGCTTCTGGGCCTGATCATGTCGCTGTTTGCTTTCGTGGGCGGCCTGTTCATCCCGATCAGCCTGCTCCCGCAGGGGATACAGGACATCGCCAAATGGTCTCCTGAGTACGGGCTTAACCAGCTGGTGCACGCGCCGCTGCTCGGCGGCAGCGTGGACTGGACCTGGGTCGTCAACGTCATCGCCTGGCTGGCGATCTTCGCCGTGGGCGCGGTCTGGCGATTCAGCAAGGACACCGCGCGAGTCTGAGCCAGTCCGCAATTGACAAGCTATCTAGCATCGCTTGCCTGAACGAGTGGCCGCCTGGATGAACGAAGCCAGGGTCCCAGCAGAATCTAGGATTCGCGAAGAACTACACGGACCTCGCCCTGCTCCGGATCGTTCGAATATTTGCGCGCTTCTCGGAAGATAGCCGGGCCACACCCGGGCCGACAACGCTCGTGCGCGGGGCACCTTACCCGCGCCGTCGGATCTCTTTGACGTGCGGATTCGACAGCTCTATACGTGACGATTATCCGCCACGGTCCCTGCGTTGCCGACTTGACGAGGCCTGGTGGGCAGGCTACCATCCATCAGGTAATCAATACTATGATACAGCAATGGCGAGAACTGATCGTGAAGTGAGGCCAGTATCACATGAAGTCCGGCGGTGGCAGCCTGAGCGCATCGAGCAGCGCCTTTAAGCCCGGCGAGCGGATGCCTGATGCCTATTCCAACAACGGCGTTGGCGTGACGCCATGAGACTCGACGGGAAAGCCGTACTGATCACCGGCGCCGGCGCCGGTCTCGGCCGCGAGAGCGCGCTGCTGTTCGCCGGTGAAGGGGCACGGGTAGCGGTCAACGACATCGTCGCCCAGCGCGCGCACGACGTCGCGGCTCAGATTGTCGAACGCGGCGGCGAAGCGATCGCGGTGCCGGGCGACGTGTCCGACGAAGCAGAGATCTCCGCCGCGGTTAAGGCGACGGTCGACCGGTTCGGGCAGCTCAATGTGCTCTATGCCAACGCCGGCATTGCGGACGAGGGCAACGGCGCGGTCCCGTTCGAGAATCGCTCACTTGAGCATTGGCAACGGATGATAGGCACCAACCTCACCGGCGTATTCCTGTCCTGCAAGCACGCGGTGCCGCCGATGCGCGAGGCGGGGGGCGGCAGCATCGTCATGACGTCGTCGATCGCCGCGTTCACCGTGTACCCCGGCTGGTCGCTATACGCGGCGAGCAAGGGTGGGGTCAACGGGTTGGTCCGCGGGCTCGCGGTCGACCTCGGCGCCTACGGCATCCGGGTCAACGCGCTGTGCCCGATGCGTGGTATGTCGCCGAACTTCATGAATCCCATCGGCTCGCCCGTGATCGACGGTTCCTACGAGGAGCTCGACGGTTGGGACCCCGACACGTTCGCCGGACCGCTCAAGATCGGCCGCGCCCCGTCGTTGCGCGACAGCGCCAACCTGGCGCTCTTCCTGGCGTCTGACGAGTCGGCTTACATGTCGGGCGTGTGCATACCCTGCTCCGACGCAGGCGCCACGGCGCGCATGGCATGAGCGCACTCAGCTCGTCCAGGCGCCCGGTTGCACGCCGTTGACCCGGATGCCAACCGGCCCGACCTCGATGGCCAGCAGCCGGATCAGCCCGGCCAGCGTAGCCCGGCGAGCCTTGGCCGATAACCGCCCAGCCGCCTCGGTGCCGGCGCGGCGGGCGCGGCACCTCTGTCCGCGACGACGGCCGCGGTGTCCGGCAGGGCGAGCGGGCGTCACCTGATCCCGAATCTAGGGTTCGAGAAGAAGCAGCGCGTCTACCGCGTGGTAGCCAGCCGGTCCGTACACCAGGGGATTTATGTCCAGGGTGGCGATCCAGTCCGCACCCCGGGCGGCCAGCCGGCCCGCAGCCAGCACGATGGCGGCCAGCGCGTCCAAGTCCCAGGCCGGCCGCCCGCGAAATCCATGCATGAGCTTCATGTCGGCGAATTCGTCGATCAACGCCCGAGCCTCATCCATGCCGAAGGGCGCCATTCTCCCGCTCACCCGATTCAGCACCTCAACGAAGATCCCACCGGGCCCGAATACGACGAGCGGGCCGAGTTCGGACTGCCCCTGGATGCCCAGCAGCGTCTCGCCGATGATCTCGAGCATCGGTTGGACGGCGACTATGGGCGACAGGCCGTCAGCGGCCGCGACGGCGCGCAGGTCGGTGATCGCAGTAGCCAGGCCGGCCTCGTCGACCCTGAGCCGGACGGCGTCGTGCTCGGTGCGGTGCGCGACGTCGGCGAGCTTGGCGACGTACGGGCCGGAGAACGGCGGCCGCACCGAGGACGCGTCGGCCTCGGCCGCGACCAGGTGATAGGGCGCTACAGGTATGCCGTGCTCGGCGAGCAGGGCCATGGTCGCGCCGAACGGCAGCATCGGCCCCTCCGGCTGAGGAATCGGCGTCTGCGTAGGGCGGGCGATCGCCGGCTCGGCGGGGACCACCTCACGTGGGCGGTCGCGATAGGTGACGAACCTGCCCAAGGTGCCCAGTCCCCGCAGAGTCGGTAGCAAGCCGCGGCCGCGAACGAGGGCCCCGCCCAGATGATCGGTGACCCAGTCGCCAGGCACTCCGGAACAATTCGCGATGACGCAGGGCTTGTCCACCTTCGCCGCGGCGCGAGCGAATTCGTCGATCATCGGCGCGGACGAGCTGTCCTCGTCGGCGACCGGATGAACCACCAGGATCGCGTCGAGGTCGGGATCGGTGGCGTACTTGTCGATGATCTGGGGCCAGAGCCGCGCTCCGAAGCCGGTCGCGTCGAGCGGGTTCGGGACCGTGACCCCGGGGAGGTTGGCGGTGGCCCAAGCCGAGTAGCTGTCCAGTGGCGGAATGTTGATGCCTTCCTCGATCGCCAGATCCAGGCTCAGCGATGCGTACCCCCCCGTGATCGTGACGACGCCGAGGGAGGAGACCGGCGTCCAGCGCCGCCGGGGCAGTTGATCGGCCAGAGCGAGCCGGTCGATCAGCTCGTCCGGATCATAGGCCAGCGCCACGCCCGCCTGGCGCAGTGCGACGTCGTAGACCCAGGCATCACCGGTGAGCGCTCCGGTGTGCGAGGCGGCCAGTCGTTGCGAGCGTTCGTGCCGGGCGAGCTTGAGCGCGACCACCGGCTTGCCGGCCGCCGTTGCCCTTGCGACGGCGGCGAAGAAGGCTTGCGGCCTGCGGATCTTCTCTAGCACGAGTCCGATGGCGGTGGTCTGCGGATCATCGACGAGGTAGTCGACGTAGTCGGCGAGATCCGTGATCGCCTCGTTGCCCGCGGATACCAGGATGTTCGTACCGCAGTCCGGATACAGCCAGGCCGCCATCGCGCTTCCGCTGGTCAGGGCGCCGCTGTGCGAAATCACCGAGATACCGCCAGGCCGGCGCTTGTGACGGTTGGCCACGGTCAGGCTGACTCTACGGCGCACGTTGATAAAGCCGAGCCCGTTCGGACCTATGACCGGCATCGAGGCTGCGGCCGCGGCGGCCTTAATCCGCGCCTGCAGTGCCTCGCCGCCGGTGTCGAGCTCCGCGAATCCGCTCGCGACCAGGACTAGGCCGCCGACGTCGAGCCCGGCGGCTTCCTCGACCAGGTCGGTCGTGCGTTCGGCGGACATGAAGCACATGACGGCGTCGATCGGCCGGTCCAGCGACGTCAGGCTGGGCACGGTGGGCCGGCCGGCCACTGACTCGTAGCGTGGATTGACCATGAAGATCTCGGCGTCGCTGTCGAACGTCGGCGAGACGGTGTCGAGAAAGGCGGAATTATCACTGAGGCCCACGAACGCGATGGACGACGGCTTCAGGAGCCGGTCCAGGGCAGCTGTCATCGATCCCGTGGCGCCAACCGCAGGCCTCGACGATGCCGCGCGCATAGCTGGTGCAGTGCGTCCGCTGGAGCCTGTTCCGACCATTACACGGACCTCGCCCTTCTCCGGATCATTCGAACATTTTGGCGCTTCTCGGAAGCTGGCCAGCAAAAACCCAGGTCGTCAACGCTCGCGCACGGAGCACTTCACCCGCCGCCGTCGCGTCTCCTTGACGTGAGTATTCGACAGTTCTATACATGACGAATATCCGTCACGGTCCTTGCGTTGCCGACTTGACGAGGCCCGATGGGCAGGCTACCATCCATCAGGTAATCAATACTATGATACAGCAATGGCGAAACTGATCGTGAAGTGAGGGGAATATCACATGAAGTACAACGGTGGCAGCCTGAGCGCATCGAGCAGCGCCTTTAAGCACGGCGAGCGGATGCCTGATGCCTATTCCAACAACGGCGCTGGCGTGTCGCCACCGATTTCCTGGTCCGACGTTCCCGAGGGAACGACCTCGTTCGCCGTGGTCGTCCTCGACATGGATGCCCCGCTGATCGACGGCTTCACGCACTGGGTTGTTTACGGGATTCCCGCCGACGTTCGCGAGCTACCCGAAGGCGGCGGTGACGAGTACACCCAGGGCGTGAACAGCTTGGGCAAGCCTGGCTGGTTCCCGGCCTCGCCGCCTCCTGGCCACGGCACGCACTTCTACCACTTCCACGTCTACGCGATCGGCAACAACCTCGAGCTCGAGCCGGGCCTGGCCACCTGGGATTTGCTGAAGAAGATCGATCCGGACGTCATCAACCAGGCGCGGGTTGTCGGTAGCTATTCAAACGAGTGAGAGCGGGTCGGCATAGTTGAAGGCGGTCCAACTTTCGGAACAAGGGGGATCGCCGAGTCTGGACGACGTGCCCGAACCGACCATCACTGGTCCCTGGGACGTGATCGTGCGGATCGGCGGCGCCGGCTTGTGCCGTACGGATATCCACATCATCGATGGGCAGATGGCTCTGCCATTCCCGTTGATCCTCGGTCACGAAAACGCCGGTTGGGTCAGCGAAGTCGGGTCGGCGGTCTTTAACGTCGCCGTCGGTGACGCGGTGATCATGCACCCGATCATGAGTTGCGGTTTCTGCCGCGCCTGCCGCGCGGGTGTCGACATGTTGTGCAGCAATTACAAGTTTCCCGGCCTGACCGCCAGCGGCGGCATGGCCGAGTTTCTGAAAACGAGCGCCCGGGCGGTCGTTCCGTTGCCGGCCGGTATCGCACCGGCGGATATCGCCGCGCATGCCGATGCGGGCCTGACGGCCTATCACGCGATCAAGAAGGCGGTGCCGGCGCTCGGTCCGGGTACGTCGGTCGTCGTGCTCGGCGCCGGCGGGCTGGGGCACATCGGTATCCAGTGCCTGAAGGCGATGACGACGGCGCGGGTGATCGCGGTCGATCCGCGCGAGATGTCGCTGGAACTGGCGACCGAACTCGGGGCCGACCACGTCGTACTCTCCGACGGAACCCAGGTCGAGAAGGTCGTCGAGATCACCAACGGTGGTGCGACGGCCGTGCTGGACTTCGTCGGTGAAGGTGGCGCCGAGCAGGACGCCGGGGCGATGCTCGGCCAGGAGGGCACGCACTACGTCGTCGGTTATGGTGGCACGATTGAGATGCCGACCGGCCACCTAGTAAATGGCGAGAAGCGGATCGCCGGGTGTCAGGTCGGTACCTATCTCGACCTCGTTGATCTGGTTCAGCTCACCGTCGACGGATACGTCAAGTTGCACAATCGGATGTACCCGCTGGATGCATACGACGAGGCGATTGCTGACATGAGGGCAGGGCGTCTCCTGGGGCGCGCCGTTCTCGTCCCTCAACCCGAAACGGGGACAGGCTTCGATGATCTTTCATGAAGCGTTCGGCCGCACTCTCGCCCACGTAACCGACACCGTCTTCGGTGTGCTCGGCGACGGAAATCTGTTCTTGATGGACAGCTACCGGCAGTACGGCGGCGGCCGGTATCTTTCGATGGCCAACGAGGGTGGTGCTGTGCTGGCCGCCAACGGGTACGCCAACACGACCGGCCGGCTCGGCGTGGCCACCGTGACCCACGGGCCGGCGGTGACGAACACGGTGACCGCTCTGGTCGAGGGTGTCCGGTCGCGCGCCGCGACGCTGCTGATCGCCGGCGATACGCCGCCATCCAAACGCGACCACATCCAGGGCATCAACCAGCAGCAGGTCGTTTCGTCATCCGGCGCGATCTTCGAGCAGGTCTACTCGATCCCCACGTTCATCGAGGACCTCGGGCGCGCGGCCCGTACCGCATTGCAGCTGCAGCAGCCGGTCGTGCTCAACGTTCCGGCGGACTTCCAGTGGGCCGACGTCGACTTCCCGCTCGTGGCGCCGAACCTCTCGGTCGCGCACCAGACGATCGCGGCCTCCCCGGAGGCCCTGGACCGGGCCGTCGGCGTCATCTATGCCTCGCGCCGGCCGATCCTGCTGGTCGGGCGGGGTGCAGGCCGGCCGGCTACCCGGGCGGCGTTGCTGAAGTTCGCCGACCGGATCGGTGCGCCGATCGCGACGACGCTGCGGGCGAAGGACCTGTTCCGCGGCGAGGCGTTCGACCTCGGCGTGATGGGGACCGTGTCGCACGAGGTCGCGCTCGACACCATTCAGCGCAGCGACTGCATCATCGCCGTAGGTGCATCGCTGAATCAGTGGACGACCGTCGACGGCGGCCTGTTGAACGACCGCGCGGTGGTGCAGATCGACACCGACCCACAGGCGTTCGCGTACGGCTACAACGTCGAGGTAGCGGTGGTCGGTGACTCGACGACCGTCCTCGAGCAGATCACCGCCATGCTCGACGAGGGCGATATCGAACGGCGCACGTTTGCCTCGCCGGAGCTAGCGGCGGCTCTGGCCGCACCTCGGCCGCCCGGCCCCGAGCTGGAAAGCACGCCGGGCACGCTGAACCTGCACGCGGCCGTGGCGCGGCTCGATGCGGCACTTCCGCCTGATCGCACCGTCGTGCTGGACGCCGGGCGCTTCCTTATGGCGAGCTTCACCGGGATACGGGTTCCCGAACCGCGCGCGTTCGTGACGACGATGAACTTCGGCTCGATCGGGCTCGGCACCGCGACGGCCGTCGGAGCTGCCATCGGCGCCCCCGACCGTCCGACCGTGCTCATCTGCGGTGACGGCGGCTTCATGATGGACGGCGTGGCGGAATTCAACAGCGCGGTGCGGCACGGCGTCGACCTGATCGTGGTGTTGCTGAACGACGGCGCCTACGGTGCCGAGCACATCCAGTACACGACCCGCGGTATGGACCCGGTGATGTGCACCTTCGATTGGCCGGACTTCGGTCCCGTCGCCGACGCCCTCGGCGGCACCGGCTATACCGTGCGCAACGCCGCCGACCTCGACAGCGCCCTGGCGGCCTTGCCGTCACGGACCGGTCCGGTCCTGCTCGACATCAAGATCGATCCGTCCAAGGTGTCAGCGGACGGGCACTGACCCGCAAGGATCCGACTAGGTAGGGACGAGCGGGATGACGAAAACGCTTAATATCCGGATCGGCGCCGCCTTCCCGGCGACCGAGATTTCGTCGGATGCAGGGCAGATCCGCGCGTTCGTCGAGGCCGTGGGCGACCTCGGCTTCGACCACATCCTGGCGTTGGATCACGTCCTGGGCGCCTATCCCCCGGCGCATCCCGAGGGTCCGGCCTTGCAGCCGCTTCCGGGCACCTCGGGCTGGGAGAACATCTACGACTACCAGACCACCTTCCACGAGCCGTTTGTCCTGTTCGGGTTCGTCGCGGCCCTGACCGAGCTCGAGATGTTCACCGGCGTGCTGGTCCTCCCGCAGCGCCAGACCGCATTGGTCGCCAAGCAAGCGGCGCAGGTCGACATCCTCAGCGGCGGAAAGCTGCGTCTCGGTGTCGGCATCGGCTGGAACAACGTGGAGTACGACAGTCTCGGCCAGTCCTTCACCAACCGCGGCCGCCGCATCGAGGAGCAGGTACGTCTGCTGAGAGAGCTCTGGACGCAAGAAGTCGTCACCTTCGAGGGCGACTACGAATCGGTCGTCGGCGCCGCCATTGCCCCGCTGCCGGTACAACGCCCGATCCCGGTGTGGATGGGCAGCGGGTACAGCGGTCCAGCGCTCAAGCGGGCCGGTCGAATCGCCGACGGGTGGATGGCCCAAGCGCGCCCGGGCCCCGAACTCGAGCAAGCCCTCGAGACGCTGTTCGATGCCGCGACGAAGGCCGGCCGCGACCCGGCCGACCTGGGGATTCACGGCGGCCTCAGCGTGGGCCGACCCGACCAGGAACGAATCGCAAAGCGCGCGGCGCAGTGGAAAGCAAGCGGCGCCACCCACATCTCACTCGGCACGTCCAGCGTCGGATTGCCCGATGTCGACGCGCACATCGCGGCGCTCGGGCGCGCCATCGAGACCGTCCGCGGCGAGCTCGGCTCATCGTAGGACGGTCGCGGTCGCGGCTGAGGCGCTCGGAACCCGTTGACAGCGGTCGATCTCAGCAGGTGATCAGCGGTGGGTCTCGCCGGTTTTCCGCACGTCTGCCGGCCGTTTCTTAGTCGCGAACCCTTGACAGTTCGCGTCTATCATAACAATAATGAGCTGGATAGCGGTCGCTTCCTGGCTGATGATTGGTACTCAAGCCCGTCTACGGGACGTTCGGCGCCGCCGCATAGGAGAATGGGAAAAGCAGATGACGGAACTGCAGGAACGTCCGACTGCGATCACCGGCTACGACACGTCCAACGTCCTGTACCGGGTGATGGACCGCTTGCTGCTGCCTTCGGAGCGGTACTACGACCAGGCTTTCTTCGAGGCCGAAAAAGAGGTCTGGATGCATGTGTGGCAGTTCGCTTGCCACGGGACGGAGATCCCAAATCCGGGTGACTTCACCGAGTACAAGATCCTCGACCAGTCCGTGATGCTGGTCCGGCAGACGGACGGGACGGTCAAGGGTTTCCAGAACGCCTGTCGGCACCGTGGCACCGCGCTCGCCTGCGGGACGGGGACGTACCGGAACGGGCAGGTGGTGTGCCCGTTCCACGGCTGGCGCTGGAACCTCGACGGCACGAACTCCTACGTGTACACCAAGAAGGGTTTCCGCCCGGACACGGTCGAGCAGGACGAGGTCGACTTGGCCGAGGTTTCCGTCGGTCTCAAGTGGGGTTTTGTGTGGATCAACTTCGACCCGGACGCGATCCCGTTCGAGGAAAACTGGCACGGCGTTGAAAAGGTCCTTAACCCGCACGGCTTCGAGAAGATGCACGTGAAGTGGTGGCACCAGATCGAGTTCGCGGCGAACTGGAAGATCGCGCAGGAGGCGTTCTTCGAGGCCTACCACGTGATGCAGACCCACCCCGAGCTGGCGCTGTTCCAGCGCGACGACTTCTACCCGCCGCTCGGTAACTACGCCTCGGAGCCTGAACAAGGCCACACCTGGATGGCGGCAGCAATGGAGACCGCCGATTCGAAGGAGTGGATGGCCTCCTCGAAGAAGGAGGGACCTGCGGATCCGGACCAGGACGGCCCCATCACCCAGTCCGACCCAGTCGGTTTCGTCGCCACCCTGAAAACCATGTGGCAGGGCTCCCAGTCACTGACGAACGAGCGGCAAGTCGAGATCGCCGAAGAGGTGATCAAGGCCGTTCCGAATGACCAGTTCTACGAGGAGTTCTTCCGGCGGGTGTATGACGACGCGGCCGCGCGCAACGTGCACATCCCGCCACCAGACCCGGAGATGAGCGGTCACTGGACGGCCTTCCCGAACTACACCGGGATCGCCTCGTTGGGCTGCTCGATGACCTACCGGTCGCGCCCGCACCCGACGGATCCGAACAAGTGCATCTTCGACTTCTGGGCCCTCGAGATTCCGCCGGAGGGCACGCCGGTGACTCGGCCGCAGATCGCGGCCGACGATGCGCCGCTGTGGGATGACCTGTGGTTCCTGCAGCAGGACAACTCCAACATCGAGCGGATGCAGACCGGGATCCGGAGCAGGGCGCACAAGTACCAGCGAATCGCCCCGGACCTGGAGAAGATGATTGTGAATTGGCACCAGGTGATGGACCAGCACCTCGCCAAGTACGCCAAGTAGCGTTCACGTCATGGCCGGGCACCTCGAGGTGTCCGGCCATGACCCAAATGCCACTTACCGTAAATTGATCATGCCGCGAGTCCGCTCGCCTGACGCGGTAGGAGTTGTGGCAAATGTTTAATTACATTATTGCAGGCTTGGCGTTGGGGGCTGTCTACGCAATTGCCGCGTCAAGTATCACCATCACCTACGTATCCACCGGCATCCTGAATTTTGCCTTCGCGTCGTTCGCCTACTTCCTAGCGCGCGGCTTTTACTACCTCAACTCCCAGGAGGGGTGGCCGGTCGTCCCCTCCGCATTGATGGTCTTGCTGGTCTGGGCACCAGCGATGGCTGCGGTGCTGTACTTCGCACTGTTGCGTCATCTGCCCAGGCGGTCGACGCTGATCCAGATCGTAGCGATGATCGGCTTGTTCGTGGCCCTGCCGCCGCTTGCGGTGATCTGCTTCGGCAACATATCGATCAGCGTCGCGCCGGGCCTGGTGCCGGAGCCAGTTCACGTCTATCACATTTTCGGGGCTGCGGTCGGGCTCGACCAGGTAGTCGTCTTCGCATGCCTGATCGCCATTATGCTCATCGGCACGTACTTCCTGCTGTTCACCGACATCGGCCTACGGGTTCGTGGCCTGGTCAGTACCCGAGCGCTGGCGTCATTGTCGGGTATCAATCCGGGAGCGGTCTCGGTCGCGGTGTGGATGATCACCATCTCGCTGGCCGGTCTGGTCGGCATCCTGGCGGCACCGACCAACGGCCTGACGTTGGAGGGCATGACCGGTCTGATGTCGGCTGCGTTCGCCGCGGTTATCGCGGCGCGCCTGAAGAGCCTGCCGATAGGAATTCTCACCGCTCTGATCATGGGTGTGTTCACCGACCTCGTGCAATACTGGCTGCCGCCCGACAGCCAGTACACAGCCGCGGTGGTTAATAGCGCACCGTTCGTCGTGATCGTCCTAGCCTTGATCTTCTTCTACATCCGCGATAGAGCGGTCCGCGACGTCGTTAGCGGCGGGGCACTCGATGCCGCAATCGAGCCGCAAGGCGGCGACGCAGCAGTTGCGGCCGCCTATGGCACGCACGCTGAAGCAGGCTCCTCACGTATCTTCTCGTTCCGTGGCGTCGGGTCGCTCGTCATGCTGGCTGTCGTGGCCGTCCTGCCGGTGGTGTTCAGTGGATATTGGCTGACGTTGATCGCCGGCGGCTTCGTGTACGGGCTCATCTTCTTGTCATTTACGCTGGCGGTCGGCGAGGGGGGATTCCTTTGGCTGTGCCTGATTAGCTTCGCCGGACTTGGCGCTATCGTGGCTGCGCAACTGTCAACCGAAGCCGGCTGGCCGGTTCTACTGGCGGTGCTAGTGGCTGCACTCATCGTGACGCCGATCGGGGCGCTTCTCGGTGTGCTCACGATTCGGTTCGGCGAACTGTACGTGGCTTTGACGACCCTAGCCTTCGGTTTGCTGGTCGAGACCTTTGTCTTCACCAACAACAGGTTCCTCAACGGAGGTAGCGGCGTTCCGATCAACCCTCCAGGGTGGGCTCTCAGCGACCGGACGTTTGCGTACCTGGTGCTGGGAATCTTCTTGGTGGTGGCGCTATTCATCGTCAATATGCGAAGGTCGACCACCGGCCTCGCGCTCAGCGCGATCAGACGAAGTGAGGCCGCATCGACGAGCGTGCTTGGGCTCAACGTGATCGGGCTACGAATCCTGATCTCCGCCTTGGCGACCTTTGTCGCCGCCCTCGGGGGCGGCTTTCTGGCGATGTACAGCCTGCTGGCCCTGCCGACCAGTTACACCGTCTACACCGGATTGGCCTGGCTCGCCGTCCTGGTCACGATCGGGTATCGCTCCATCGTCGCGGCGATCGTCGCCGGATTGGCGTATACCGTCGTGCCCGGCATCTTCGAGACCTACCTCTCCGGGGCCTGGGGCAACGTCCCGACGTTGTTGTTCGGGCTCGGCGCAATCGGTTTGATCATCGACCCGGATGGATCGGTGACCATGCAGGCGCGCAACTTCGAGCAGCTGATGTACCGCCTTCGCGGACGGCGGCAATCCGCTGTGGCCGGCGTGGCGCCGGTCGACGAGAGCGCGAATCTAGGGTCGTCCGACATGGCCAGCACGAAGCTGGGAGGCCGTTCATGACCGCGGCGGACCAAACCACTGGAAGCTACCGGCTTTCGGCCGAGAATGTCGTGGTCCGCTTCGGCGGCGTCGTGGCCTGCAACGGCGTCAGTCTGGGCGTGCCGCCGGACTCGATCATCGGACTGATCGGGCCCAATGGTGCTGGCAAGAGCACGCTGTTCTCCGTGTTGTCTGGGCTTCGCCGCCCGACGGCCGGCCGAGTCTACCTGGATGGCAACGACGTCACAGGGGCGACGCCACAGGCCCGGGTGCGGCAGGGTCTGGGGCGAACGTTTCAGCATCCCGAAGTGTTCGCCGAGATGAGCGTGAGAGAACATCTGGTCGTCGCCGACCGGGTTCGTGAGGGTACCCGCCGGGTCTGGACCGACTTGCTGACCGGGCGCGGGTTCTACAGCCCCAAGAATCCCGGTGAGGACGAGCGTGTCGGCAGCCTCATGGATTCGCTTGGGCTCGGCGGCGTCGCGCATGCATCCGTCGCATCTCTACCGCTCGGCATGCTGCGCCTGGTCGAACTGGGCCGGGCCCTGGCGGCTGAACCGTCCGTCCTGCTACTCGACGAACCATCCTCGGGTTTGGACACCGCGGAGACGGCTGACGTAGTTGGCGTCCTGCGCCGGACGGTTGCCGAGCGCGCTGTGTCGTTGCTGGTCGTCGAGCACGACGTCGCCTTGGTCATGGATCTGTGCGAGTACATCTATGTGCTCGACTTCGGTTCGCTCATCGCGCAGGGCAAACCCGATGAGATTCGCCGGGATCCAGCGGTCAGAGCGGCCTATCTCGGCACCGAAACCGAGGAACTCGAAATTGAGACCCAGCCCTCTGGGGCGAGCCCTGGCCAGGGGACGGTATGAGTCAGGTAGCGACTGAGGCTTCGGCCCCGACCGATTCCGCTAGCCCGCTGTTGGCGGTCCAGAACTTGACGGTCCGTTACGGACTTGCTACGGCCGTGCGTAACCTCGACCTGAGTGTGAATCAGGGGCACGCGCTTGCGCTGCTGGGGGTCAATGGATCCGGGAAAAGTACCGTCGCCCGCGCGCTCAGCGGTCTGGTGCCGGTCGCCGCGGGACGAATCCGCTTTGACGGTCGCGACATCACCGGCTGGCCCGCGCATAAGATCCGCCGGGCCGGTCTCATCTACTTGCCCGAGGGCCGTGGCATTTTTCCGGATCTCACTGTCATCGAGAATCTGCGGCTTTCCGCGGGTGTCATCAAGAACCGGTCGGACCGGGCGGCGACGGTTGATCGCGCCATGGAACTCTTTCCGCCGCTCAAGCCACGGGCGAAGACCCACGCAGTCCTGCTCTCGGGAGGGGAGCAGCAAATGCTCTCCCTCGCTCGAGCGCTGACGACGTCACCAAAGGTGATCGTCGCCGACGAACTTTCCCTGGGCCTGGCGCCCAAGATGGTCGACANNAAGGGGACCGGCGCGACCATCGTCTTGATCGAGCAGTTCGCGGCGCGGGCCTTGAAGTTCGCTGACCATTGCGCGCTGCTTCAGCGAGGAAGCCTCAGCTGGCACGGTGAATCGCGCGCCGCAACCGGCGAAGTCATTGCCGGATACCTCGGTAGAGCCGCCGCGACTGGTGTGTAGCTATACGGCCGTCGGCTGAGTTACTTTGCGTTGATCGCGTTGAAGTATCTGACCTCGCCGACCTCATCGAATAGCACGTTACCGATATAGCCAGGAGTCTGGTCACCACCCAGCCCGGGAACATTCGGGTTGCCGCTGTAGGAGATGAGGCGGGAGATCCGGTGCTTGATGCGCCAGCCATGATCGGTCCGGACGAGTTCGTCGTCGTACCAGCCAGTGCCGAGCCAGGTGGGGTCGCCTTCGGCNNGCGTGCCTGATGAGAAGCCAGTTGCCGTAGGTGAACGCGTAAGCTTGGTCTCCGTCGACATGCACTAGGTGACCCATCATCGTGTGCTGATGACAATCGTGCTGCTTGTGGATGTCGACGAACGCGCCGACAAAGTCGGCGCGGGTCGGCCATTCAGCGCCAGGTCCGTAGTCTGCCCTTACGTCGTCAGTGAAGATTCGGTCGAACAAGTCCCAGCGGTGGGAGTCAAGCGCGAAGGCGTAGAGATTGACAAGCTCAATGATCTCTGCCTTGTCCTCATATTCACTCACGTGGCTTCTCTCCATTTCGTAACCTCGCAGCAGACGGGGCCGACTCGGCGTGGGGGGGGGGGGGTNNTGGGCAGAACCAGTAACTGGTTCTGCCCACAGCCGGACGTGATGACGACGCGTTTACTTTTTACTTCACGTCGCTTGTTGCGGTGCCGCAGAACGGGCTGCCCGGGACGGACACGAAGGCGGTACCCTCGAGCTTGACCATCCACAGGCAGCTGTACTTGTTGTTGTAGTGCGAGAAGTTGATCTGTTCCGGGGCGAGGGCGCCGTCGGCGTCGAAGTTCGTCACGCTGCGCAACGCCGTGATGAACTGCTCCTTCGTCGGGTTCGGCTTACCAAACTTCGCCAGACCGGCCTGCAACTCCCAGCCGGTCATCCAGCCGATCTCTGCGGAGTATGAAGGCGGACCGACATACCCGTAGGCGTCGAGCGCCGCCTTGAACGCCTTGGCGCCGGGGGTGTTGGCCTCGACCGGGACCATCTGGACCGAAAAGCCCTGGCCCTGCAACGCGGCATTGTCCGCCTTGTTGGTCAGCGTGGTCTCGGTGTAGCCGGTCGGGATCAGGGACGCCTTGAGCTTCACACCCAGTTGGGTGAGCTTCTGGATGAACGCAGTTGCGGTGGTGTCCTGCTGAGTCATGTACACCGCGTCCACCTTGGCGCTCTGGATCTGCAAAGCCGCCGGCCCGATGTCAGGACTGCCGTAGGGAACGTCGCCGATGACCGGGCCAGCCTTCAGACCAGCGGCCACACAGGACTGCACGTTCGCCACACTGATATTGAGGATCGGAGTGCCGAGGTCGCTGGCCCCGAGTGCACCGCAGATCGTGGCCCCTTGGCTCTTGGCGTACAGGCCGAAGCCAGGCGCGACAGCATCCGGATCCTCGTTTCCCTGCACGTCGAAGAACTGGGGGTGCTGCCCGTTCAGCCAGTCCACTTCGCCGTTGGCCGCGCCGAGCGTCGGAATGTTGTTCTGCTCGAGAAATCCCACTGCCCCTTCCGACACGTTGTCGAAGACAAGGGCGATCGACACGTGGTCCTGCAGGACAAGCTTCTGTGCCGCCGCCAACGCGCCAGCGGCCGTCGACTGGTCATCGGCGGCGACGAACTTCAACTGCTGACCATTCACCCCGCCGGCGGCGTTGATGGTGTTGAAGGCCATCTGTACGCCCGCCTCCGCGTCGGAGTAGGTCGGCGCCGAAACCCCGGTGAGTGAGGTCATCAAACCAACGGTCAGAGTTCCGTTCGGAAACTTCCCGGTGCTGGTCGCGCTGGCCGAACTGGCGGCGGTACTGCTTCCGCCCGACGAACTACACGCCGCCAGCAGTAGGACTGACGCTGACGCGAGAACGGTAACGCCTGCTCTCAGCTTAGCTCTTCTCATCCGTTGTGCCCTTTCGATGGAGGGAGTGTGTTTCCGGGACCGCTTTCAGGACGGTGAGCAGCCCCGATCCAGTCACACGTTCAGGAAGGAGCCCCCCGGCTATTAGGGAATCATGTCATTGATTCAAGGAAGCGTAGTTCAGGCGATCATGGGGGGTCAAGGGTCAAGGGAGTATCGGCCGTGTTACAGTTCAGTTGCAGAATCCTCGTGTCACCGGGTCGCCTCCCAGGCGCGGCGGGGGCTGCGGCTCAGCCGGGGACGATGTCGAGCAACACCCCATGAGTCGTGCGGGGGTGCACGAAGGCCTGAGATCCGGCGGCGATGACTTCGGCGCCCCGGTTGGTCAGATCGGTGATCGTCCCGAGCCGATCGTTGACGATGAGCCCGATCGCGTACACACCTTCGCCGCGGCGCTCGATGAACTTCGCCAGCGCGCCGGCGTCGCTGCCACCGGCGGTGAGCCCGAACCACGATCGCCCGACCGGCACATGATGGGCAACCTCGCCGGTGCTGGTCTCCTGAACCGGCCACGCGCCGAACAGCTCGGCCCACCCGCGCTTCGCCTGTTCGTCATCGCGCACGGCGACCACGAGATGGTTGATTCGCCGCCATTGACTCGAGGCGGTCGGCCGACCAGCCGGCCGGGCCGGATGCAACACCAGTCGCACTCCGTTGGCCGCCGCCGGATCAACGACCACGCCATCATCGGTGACCTCGATCGCTGTCCCGGTGCGAGAGAGATGTTCGCGAACCAGCTTGAAGTCGGCGGCACCGACATCGACCCGGCAGACGCCGGACGGCTCACCTTCTTCGGCGGCCCGAAGCTCGATGACGGCCCCGTCCAGATGGAATTCGATGTGGTCCTCGCGGGCGTGGTCCGGCGCCCATCCCAGCTTCTCGGTCCAGTCCTTCCCGGCGCTGGCCACGTCGGTCACCGCAACGGTCACCCGCTGGAACTCAACGAGCGGGTAAGAGGTGCCAGACACAAGAACTCCCTCGACAGTGAACCGGCAGGCCGGACCCCGATTGCTCGACCGCTATCCAGCCCATTATTGTTATGATAGGCTCTTAGCCTGTTCGGCTGGCGAATGGGATGGCGGTCCCGTGCATCTTCTGAGAGACAGGGCGGGCCTGCTAAGCGATGAGGCCCGCGGGACCGGCGCCCTCAGCGGGCTGCGCGTCCTGGACCTCACCAAGTTCTGGGCTGGCCCGGCGGTGACTGAGGCGCTCGGCAACATGGGAGCGCAGGTCATCAAGGTCGAGGCGGCGCATGCTCTCGATCCATGGCGTCTCGGGGGTGCCCGGCAGACCGTCGAGTCGTCCGAGGACGGCCCGACATATGAGTTCTCGTCGATCTTCAATGCGGTGAACCGCAACAAATACGGCCTCACGCTCGACCTGAGCCAGCCGCGCGGACGAGAGATCCTGAGGCAACTGCTGGTCACGACCGACGTGCTCGCCGAGAATTACGCGCCGCGCGTCATGGCGAAGTTCGGCCTCGGCTACGAGTCGCTGCGTCAGATCAACCCGCGGCTGGTGATGATCTCGCTCCCGGCGTTCGGATCGACCGGCCCCTGGCGGGACTACGTCGGCTTCGCCTACCCGACTGAGCAGGCCGCGGGATTCCCGCACTTTACGGGCTATACCGACGGCGAACCAATGTTGTGGGGCTGTGCGGCCGGAGACGCGATCGCCGGCATGCTCGGCTTGGTCGGGGTGCTCGCCGCGGTCAACTGGGCCCGGGAGACCGGCGAAGGTCAGCACGTGGACGTGTCGCAGGTCGAAGCGTTGTCGACCTTCCTGGGACCGTCCATGATCGATTACTCCTGGCACCGGCGTAGCTGGCCTCGCCACGGCAACGCGGATCCGGCCCGCGCGCCGCAGGGCTGCTACCCGACGGCCGGCAGCGACACCTGGATGGTCGTCTCGGCCGAGGATGATGAACAGTGGCGCGCACTCTGCCGCGTCCTGCACCGCGACGACTGGCTCGGCCGGGCCGGCCTAGCATCCGTGGCCGGCCGCAGCGCGGCACGCGCCGAACTCGACGCCGGGATCACCCTCTGGACATCGAGTCGAGACGCCCGGACGGCCTCGGCGGAACTGCAGGACGCCGGAGTCGCGGCCGCGCCAGTGATGGGCGGGTACGATCTGCTGGCCGATCCGCATCTGGCCGCGCGCGGCTTTATCGAGTGGATCAATCGCGAGCACGTAGGGACGCTGGCGCATACCGGAATGTGGGCGAAGTTCTCCCGCACGCC
>PLIQ01000440.1:18065-41639 GCA_003140115.1 Actinomycetota bacterium
GTCAAGGTCGAACCCCTGGAAGGCGATCCGGCTCGCCGGCTCGGTCCCTTCCCGGCCGACGTGGTCGACGAAGAGGCCAGCGGGCTATTCCTGTACCTGAACGCCAACAAGGAAAGCGTAACGGCCGACATCACGCGACCGGCCGGGCGTGACCTGGTCGCCGCCTTGGCGGCCCGGGCCGACGTCCTGGTCGAGAACTTCGAGCCAGGCGCCATGGCGCGTTATGGCCTGTCCTTCGAGGCCCTGCACTCGGCCAACCCACGCCTCGTCGTCACCTCGTTGACCCCGTTCGGCCAGTACGGGCCCTACGCCCAGTGGAAGGGCCCGGAGATCGTCCGGCAAGCCGTGGGCGGCTGGCTCATGCAGGGCGGGCTCCCGGACCGCGAGCCGCTGATGGCCGGCGCCGACCTGTCCCTTTATGTGAGCGGGGCATGCTGCGCCGGGGCGACCCTGATCGCGTATCTCCATGCCCGCGCTACCGGCGAAGGTCAGCACGTGGACGTGTCGGCGATGGAGGCGCTGATCACCTGTTCCGGCCAGGAGATCTACAAGGCCAGTCGCGGTCAGGTCACCTGGACCCGAGTGGGCCACCAGAGTCTTCCGTTCGTCATGCTGCCCTGCCGGGACGGATGGGTCGGCATCAACCTGCTGTTCGATCGCGACTGGGTCGCCCTCTGTGAGCTTTCCGGGATGGCGGACCTGCTCGAGGATCCCCGGTTCGATAAGCTCGCGAAGCTCAGGCTGCCGGGTCGCGCTGAAGAGCTGAACGGGCGACTGCGCGAGTGGGCNNTGGCGCGCGACTTCCTGCGCAGAGTCGAGCACCCGGCCGGCAGCTACGTGCAACCCGGGCCGCCGTTCCAGCTCAGCGTGACACCATGGCGCCTCGCCCGCGGTGCTCCCACGCTGGGGTCATCCAACGACGCCGTCGAAGCGCTGCTGGAGCCGGCGGGCGAGCAGGGGAGCGAGCCTTGGCGGGGCTGAAGGGTGAGGCTGCCATCGCCGGATGGGTCGAACTTCCGCCGCAGCGCAAGCCTGCGCGGGAGCCGAGCTTCACCATCGAGCAGTGGGCCCGGCTATCGCGGCAGTTGCTGGAGGACGCGGGCCTGACCGGATCCGACGTGAACGGAATCGTCGCGACCAGCATTGCGGAGAGCGATCAGTTCGCACCAGCGACACTCGCCGAGTACCTCGGAATTCCGATCAACTTCGGCGAGGTCGTCGACCTCGGCGGCGCCACGTCGGCCGGTATGGTCTGGCGGGCCGCCGCGGCGGTCGAACTCGGCATCTGTGACGCGGTGCTCGCCGTCGTGCCGGATCGCCGAAACATCCCGCGCTCAGCCACCAGGCCGGCTCACGAATTCGCGCCCTTCGGGGCGTCGAGTAACAACTTCGGCTCCCCGCAGGCCGAGTTCGAGATTCCGTACGGAAACCTGGGCCAGAACATTCCGTACGCCCAGATCGCGCAGCGCTACGCCGCTGAGTTCGGGTGGGACGCCCGCGCGCTCGCCAAGATCGCGGTCGACCAGCGCACGAACTCATGCGCCTGCCCGGATGCAGTGTTCTACGGCCACCCGATCACGATCGAGGACGTCCTGGACAGTCCGATGATCGCCGATCCCATACACAAGCTCGAGATCGTCATGCCCTGCCACGGCGGCGCTGGCGTGCTGATCGTGAACGCCGATCTGGCCCGTAAGGGAAAGCACCGCCCAGTCTGGCTCAAGGGGTTCGGCGAGCACATCGCCTACAAGACACCGACATACGCCGAAGACCTGGTCAGATCGCCGATCACGAAGGCTGCGGCCCAGGCCTTCGCGATGGCTGGCCTCACGCCGAGCGAGATGGACATGGCCTCGATATACGACTGCTACACGATCACGGTGCTCATGAGCATCGAGGACTCGGGTTTCTGCGAGAAAGGCGCCGGGCTCGACTTCGTGGCTACCCGGGACCTGACTTACCGCGGCGACTTCCCGGTCAATACCGTAGGCGGCCAACTGTCGTTCGGCCAGGCGGGAACGGCCGGCGGCATGCATCACGTGATCGACGGCGCGCGCCAGATCATGGGACGCGCTGAAGGTGCGCAGGTCGCCGACTGCCATCGGGCCTACGTGACCGGCAACGGCGGAATCATGAGCGAGCAGGTTGCTCTTGTGCTCGTGGGCGACTAGGAGCGGGGCGCGATGAGCGGCCAGAAGCCGATGCCCGAACCGACCGGGACGACGGCGGAGTTCTGGGCCGGGCTGCGCAATCACAAGGTCCGATTGCAGTACTCACCCTCGTCGGATGCATACGTCTTTTATCCGCGGGTGCTCGCTCCAGGCACGCTGGCCGACGACCTGGAATGGCGCGAGGTGTCCGGCGAGGGAACGCTTTACACGTTCACGCTAGCTCGCCGAGCGGTTGCGCCCGCGTGGGACGACGAGATATTGCACATACCCGCAGTCGTGGAATTCGATCAGGGACCCCGGATCAGCACGGAACTGGTGAACGTCGAACCGGCGGCCGTACGGATCGGAATGCGTGTCAAGCCATTTTTCTTCGATTCGAACGACCGGGGTGCGACCTTGCTGATGTTCGAGCCCGCCTGACCTACCGGACGCGCGCACGTGCGCGTCGTAAACACGCGATTGGAAGGGCGCCAGACTTGGATCAGTCGCTCATCGACGAGGTGTTGTCCGCTCGGGCCGCGACCCTGGACCGGGCACGACCCGAAGCGGTGGCCAAGGTACGCGCTCGCGGCCACCTGACCGCGCGCGAACGCATTGCGGCGGTGCTCGACGCCGGTTCGTTCGTCGAGTACGGAGTGCTCGCGGATTCGGATGGCGCGGGTGCCGCGGACGGACTGGTGAACGGGTTCGGTCAGTTGGACGGCAAGCCGATCGCCATCGCGTCCTATGACTATTCCGTCTTCGGCGGCTCTCAGTCGTTCGTCAACCACAACAAACTCGAGCGCATCATCAACGTGGCTTACGACCAGCGCCTGCCATTTCTGTGCTTCTCGGACGGCGGCGGGCTGCGAACCCATGCCCTGACTGGTACCGCGACCCGGGGTGGTCAGCGCGGTCAGTTCCACTGGATCCAAGGTCTGGCGATGATGTCCGGCTGGGCACCGACCGTGGCCGTGGTTTCCGGGCGGGCCTTTGCCGGCAATGCCACCATCGCCGGTCACTCGGATCTGGTCATCGCGACTCGCGGCTCGGCCGTAGGCATGGGCGGTCCACCGCTCGTGGAGCAGGCGCTCGGCATAAAGGTGACGCCCGAGGAACTGGGCGCGGTCGAGATGCACGAGAAGTCCGGCGGCATCGACCTGCTGGTCGCTGACGAGCCGGCGGCCATCGCCGCGGCCCAGCAGTACCTGCGCTTTTTCCTGCATGAGGAGAACGACGCAGAGCCGTCGCCGACCGCCGCCTCGATCGCCTCGATCGTTCCGGAGAACCGTCGTCGGGCCTACGACATGCGTAAGGTCGTACACGCCCTCGTGGACAGCGAAAGCCTCTTCGAGTTGCGCCCGAATTGGGCGAAGACGGTTATCACCGCGCTCGCCCGGATGGGCGGCAAGACCGTCGGGCT
Organism: Actinomycetota bacterium; assembly: GCA_003140115.1. The sequence continues at coordinate 21,639 of PLIQ01000440.1, forward strand.
GCTGGCCAATCAGCCGATGTCGAACCGGGTCGGCGCCATCGACGCCGACGCGTGCGACAAGATCACCCGGTTCGTCCAGCTGTGCGACGCCTTCGATTTCCCGCTCGTCTCGCTGATCGACAACCCTGGCTTCATGATCGGGCCGGATGCCGAACGGGCCGGGATCGCCCGGCGGCACGCGCGCACGATCATGGCGCACGTGCACAGAACCGTACCGCTGTACTGCGTCCAGATACGTAAGGGCTACGGGCTCGGACCGGCCGCGATGGGGGGGATGTACGGACGCTGCGACCTGAGCCTGGCGTGGCCGACGTGCGAGACGGGCGGCATGGGTCTCGAAGGTGCCGCGTCACTCGCCCAACGGGACCAGATTGCCGCAGCCGGCGACGACCAGGCCGCCATCCGCGCCATTCGGGAGGAGTACGCGGCCGAGGTGCGGCGCGGCAAGTCGGGGCTGAGCGCCGGCCGGAACAACTCCTTCGACGACATCGTGGACCCGGCCGAAACACGGGATCGGATTATCGCGATCCTGCGCTTCAACCAGCGGGCCGTCCGGACGCAGAAGAAGCACTATATCGACACTTGGTAACGGCGTTGGGAGACCGCTGATGGCAGAGGGCGAATGGCCGACGGAATGGCAGCCGATGATCGACGCCGTCGGCCAGGACTTCGGCGGGGGGATCGTGTACGTGGCCGCCGACGACGTGGAGAAGGCGCTCGTCCGGCGCTATCTCGAGCCCCTGGAGTTCGATTGTCCGCTGCACTACGACGAAGAGGCCGCCAAACGGTACGGCTACCGCGGGATCGTCGCTCCGTACTCGGGTATGTCGACCTGGGTCGCGGATGCCAAGTGGAAGCCAGGCACCGTGGCCTTCACCAGCGCCGAGCGCGGCGCATTGCCACCGAATGCCGGGCTGGGCCGCTATCTGATGCCCGGCGACCCGGAACCGCCACGTCTGCCGCGCCCGGCGACCGAGTACTCGTTCGTCACGGAGCTGGAGGTCGATTATATTCGGGCGGTCATCGTGGGCGACCGGCTGAGTCAGACCGGCTGCAAGCTGCTCTCGTGCATTCCCAAGGAAACGAGGGTGGGACGCGGCGCGTTCTTCACGACCGAGGTTGAGATCCAAAACCAGCGTGGCGAGCTCGTGGCCCGGATGCGCCAGCAGCTGTACTGCTACAACCGTCACCCGAAGGCGGCGGAGTAACGATGCCCGACTGGGCCCAGCGGTACTGGGAAGATGTCCACGAGGGCGACGAGTTGCCGACGCTGGAGTTTCCGGTCACGATCGTCAGGCTCGTCATCGAGGCCGCCGCGAATCGTGACTTCTGGCCGCTCCATCACAGTTCCGAGTTTGCGCGAGCAAGTGGCGCTGCGGACATGTACGCCAACAACATCTTCCTCCAAGGGATGTGGGAGCGATCTGTCCGCGAGTACATCGGCCTAGCCGGCGTGCTCAAGAAGCTCGGGCCGTTCCGTATGCGGGGCTTCAATCTGGTCGGTGAAACGGTTGTGGTCAAGGGTGTCGTCAGCCGAACGTGGCAGTCTGACGGCGAGAACTTCGTGGAATTTGAGTTGCGTTCGGAGACCTCCAACGGCGTCCTCACCGTCGCGCCCGGTCCCGTGATAGCTACGCTGCCATCTCGCCTGCCTGGGCCCGCGATCAAATAGGCCATAACGGCCGATGGCGCGCCACCAGAGCTTGCCTTATAGACATAATCATAGCTATAATAGCAGCAATACGGCTTCTCCTGGGCGGCGAGGTGATGGGACTGCAGCGCTACGCGGTTCTCGACGACGAGGTCAACGGCATGCTCGAGGTCCTCGATCGTGGTTACCCGGCGGTCGAAACCATGTCTCCCGACCAAGCGCGAGCCGCGCTCGCCGCTCGCCGGCAGCCAGTCGGAAACATCGACGACGTCGCTCGAACGGATGACCTTACCGTGCCGGCGGCCGACGGCCATGCGATTGCGGTCCGCGTGTATCACCCGCATCCGTCGGACGTAGTCAGCACTGGCCCGCCGGCGGCGATCGTTTTCGCTCACGGCGGCGGCTTTGTGCTCTGTAGCATCGAGAGCCACGATTCGTTCTGCCGGGCCATGGCCCGCGGCTGCGGCGCAGTCGTGATTAGCGTCGACTACCGGCTGGCACCCGAAGCGCCGGCGCCACAGGCCGCCGAAGATGTCTACGACGTGCTTTTGTGGGCCGTCGCGGCCGGCCGCCCGCTGACGATCGACCCAGCTCGTATCGCCGTCGCGGGAGACAGTTCAGGTGGCAACCTGGCTGCTGCCACCGCGCTGCTCGCCCGTGACCGAGGCGGACCAGCCTTGGCCGCACAGGTCCTGCTGTACCCGGCGCTCGACCCGAAGTGCGACTCGCCCAGCTATAACGAGTTCGCCGAAGAGCACTTCAACACCGCGGCGGCCATGCACTGGTACTGGGAGAGCTACCTGGGGTCAGGCCGCGACCCGGACCGAGGCAGTTTCCCTGCCGAGTACGCAGCGCCGTCGTGCGCCGATGATCTGACTGGCCTCGCTCCGGCGGTGATCGTGCTCGCTGGTCGGGACCCACTGCGCGACGACGGCGCGCGGTACGCCAAACGTCTGGCCGACCAGGGCGTGTCGGTGACACGCCGTGACTATCCCGATCTCTTCCACGGATTCGTCTCGATAATGACCTTTGCCCCCGGCGCCTCAGCGCGCGAGCTGCTGTGGTCAGACCTATCCATCCGGCTGCAAGCAGGGAGCCAGCATGTCTGATCCGGAGTCGTTCGATGTAGTCGTCGTCGGCACCGGCTTCACCGGCATCTACGCGCTGCACCGGTGCCGGCAAGCCGGCTGGAGCGTGCTGGGCATCGAAGCCGGCGACGGCGTCGGCGGCACGTGGTACTGGAACCGGTATCCCGGCGCCCGGTGTGACGTTGAAAGCGTCGACTACTCCTACTCCTTCGACGGCGCATTGCAGGCAAGTTGGCGCTGGAGCGAGAATTACGCGACTCAGCCCGAGATTCGTTCCTATCTTGAGCACGCTACAGACCGGTTCGGCCTACGCGACCTCATCGTATTCGGCGAAAGGGTTGTCGCTGCACATTACGAGGATCGTTGGATACTCACGACAGACGCCGGACGTAAGGTCAGCGCACGGTTCGTCATTATGGCGACCGGCAGCCTCTCGGCGCCTCAGGTTCCAGACCTGCCTGGGTTGGCGGACTTCGCGGGAGAAGTGGTGCTGACCGCGATGTGGCCCGAGCGGCAGGTCTCATTCGCAGGACGCAGGGTAGGCGTCATCGGAACGGGAGCCTCGGCCCTGCAGTTGGTACCGATCGTTGCCGGTGATGCCGCCGAGCTCACAGTGTTCCAGCGGACCGCAAATTACAGCATCCCCGTGCGGGTCGCGCCGTACAGCGAGCAGGACCAGCAGCAGATTCAAGACAACTACTCGCAGCGGCGGGCAAAGTCGTGGCGGGCCGCAGCCGGTACTCCGCACGAAAGCTATCCGGTCAGTGCCCACGGCCTCTCCGTGCAGGAGCAGCGCGAGGTGCTGGACGCCAGCTGGCAGAAGGGCGGCGTCTTGTTCGCCAAGACGTTCCCGGACCAGAACACGGACATCAGCGTCAACGACCTCGCCCGGGCATACGTAGAGGACAAGATCCGCTCAATAGTCAAGGACCCCAGCATTGCCGCCGATCTCGTCCCGGTCGATCACCCAATCGGGGCCAAGCGGATATGCAGCGACCTCGGCTACTACGAAGTGTTCAACCACGACCACGTGCGGCTGGTCAACCTGCGCCGAGAGCCGATCAAGGAAGTCAACACGCGCGCCATCGTCACCGCGGACCGGGAGATCGAGCTCGACCTGCTGATCTTCGCGACCGGCTTTGATGCGATGACGGGCCCGTTGACCCGCATCGAACTGACTGGCCCCCGCGGCGATACCATCACCAACCTCTGGCGGCACGGCCCGGTTACTTACCTGGGGGTGGCCGTACCCGGTATGCCGAATCTGTTTGTCCTCAACGGCGCCGGTACGCCCTCGGTCCTGGCCAACATGGCTCTGAGCGCAGAGCAGCAGGTTAACTGGACGATTGACCTTATTGCCTATTGCCTCGCGCACGGCATTGACGAGGTCGAGCCCCGGGCCGACGCTGCGCGAAAATGGACCGACCACGTCACCTTGGTCGGCGAAAAGACCTTTATGGCGAAAGTCAACTCGTGGTACGTCGGCGCCAACATCGAAGGCAAACCACGAGCTTTTCTGCCCTACGCGGGCGGATTCGCCACGTACACACAGATCTGCGAAGCGGTCGCGGAACGCGGCTACGACGGCTTTGTGCTTACGCGTCGCAGCAGAACTGCCTAGACATCCCCTCAATCGGGGACGACTGGCTCATCTCCCCAGGCGATGACCGGTGGCCGTACGTCAGCGTCGGGGACGCTCACCCGGCGGGTATAGGGACGGTTGGGGCCATCCAAATCAAAGCTTCGATGGATAAGTCGGTCGCCGACAATAGTGCCGACGTATCCGCCATCTTCGCGGCGGAACACCCGATCCCCGACGAGATGACCAACCTGGGCCCCCGATGGAGAAAAGACGTCGTTGCCCTGACAGGACAGCGGCCGCCCGTTCTTCGTCCAGAGGTTCGCCATCGCCACTCCCCGCAAATTTATCCGTCAACTTCCACCCTACGACGTATGCCCATTGTAGCACTGCAAATTCGTCGGGGCGGGAGTCCAGTTCGCTGCCGCCGCCGCCACCGCGTGGCTGTGGCAGCGTGATGGGAAGAACCGTCAGGGTGCCGCATCCACGCGGTTGGATTCTGCGGCGGGCCGGGACGCGATGGGCTGGGGAGGGTTAGCGTGGCGGGTGAGGTTGAGCCACGGGCCGTTCGGACTCATGAAGCGCCCTAGGCGGCGCGGCCCGTCTGCCCCGCCCGGCCCCAGCCGCGGTCCGGTCTGTATGGAGGTCAGGAACTTATCCCGGTATCATTCACCTTAAAGAGGCCGGTCATGGGGTCGGCCGAGGCCGCCGGAGGCGGGTCCGCCGGCACGCGGAATTGCACTGTAGGTAGGAAGGGAGCCCATGACAGGTGCGCGCAACACGGCTTCGTCCCACGTCGCGCACGTAGTACCCGCCGACGTCGATATCGAAGTGCTCGACCACGAGACACTGTTCGACGCGTCGTGGCGGGAGGGGTATGACTGGCCCACTGTTTGTCTCGGCCAGATGCTCTGCACCGCCTGTCACGTGATCGTCAAAGAGGGTCTCGAGAACGTCAAGCCGGTGGTCGAGCAGCAGGAGGCTTCGGCGATCCGGCGGCTAGCGCGACGTGTTTACAAAGGGGACGAAACTGGGCTACGCCTTGCGTGCCAACTGCGCATCACGGGCGACGTCGTGGTTGAGCAAAAGGTATTCAACGGGAAGATGCGCCAAGACTTAGTGGTGGCGAGGGTCAACCCTTACATGCGATCATCGAGTGATGGACCCCAACTGGGGCGCTGTCGAACAATCGCCGTTCCCGGCATCCGCCCAGCCGTCGCTCGAGCAGGTGCGCTGGGCCACCCTCTCCCGGGTCCCGGTGGTAGCTCTGGCCCAGCCCGACCTGGGCCAAGGTCGGGTACTCTCGGCCCGGTCGGACCCGCGGAGTCACTCGGTGTCTCTCGCGTACGGCGATGAAGCAGCGCAGGACGGTCCGTTCGTCACCGTGACCACACATGTCTGGGCCCGAACGTGGTTGACCTACGGCGCGACTCCAACTCAGAAAGCGCTCGCTGGCGAGCGGGATCGTCTATTTCATCAGACCGGCATCGACGAACCGGAACCTGCCGACGCGCACACCGAGAATCTACGCATGCCGTTCGAGGATGTCGGTCTCACGGCCCGAGTCCGCCACGAGGGATCTCTGTGGTCTGCCGAGGTGTGGCTGTCCATCGAGGATCGGCCGGCCGGCACCCAGCCTCGCGACCGCGCATTCGCGATCGTCGTGTCACGCGGTGTTCCGGTCCAGGCCTTGGCGCTGCGACTCGAGCACGACCTGCAGCCCTTCTGGAACGCCCGCGACACGTGGGTTCGTCTTAAGGTCCAGCGGTCGGCCGAGGACACGGCACCCGAGCCATTGCCGGCCACGAAAGACTTGAGGGGGCTCGAAGAACTGATCGGCTCCGCCGTGGTCGGCCGTCCGATCGGCCACAATCGAGAGCGCTCGCTCGCTCCGCGCCGGTCACTGCACGACCTGCGCCGCGAATGGGAGGTCGCACTCCAGACTCAGATGCACTACGGGAACCAACCGCTGGCCGAGGCCAGCAGGTCGATCATGATGCTCGTAAGCCAGATGCGCGAACTAGCGATGTCGGTTCANNGCGCAGCTACTATGGCGCAAAGCGATCGACGAACGCGGTGCGCGCGCCGGTTGGCTCAAAGAATGGGAGCGTTGGCACGCCGAGCAGGCGGGCTAAGCCTCACGGGCCGAGGATTGGCGGCTGGCGGGCAGGAAGACCTTGCGCCCGGGCAGGGCCAGCGTCGGCAGGCCGAGTTCGTGCTGGGCGATGATGGCGCGAAAGACCTCGACGGTGCCGCCGTAGGTCGGGGTGCCCTGGGCGAAGCGCTGGGCGAACTCGACGGCGGCCAGGCCCGGCTCGTTGAGGGAGGTCATCGATTCGAGTGCGTCGATCCCCACCAGGTCGATCAGATCGGCGGACCCGCGAACCATCACGTCAGCTCCGGCGACCCGACCCATCGGGCCCGGCGTGCTGATGCCCGCCTCGAATTCGGCGATCACCCGCCCGATCCGCAACTGGGCGACGCGGTCATCGGCGACCCGGCTCCCGTCGGCGCGCACCGCGGTCTGAGCCCAGTGAACCGTCGCCTTGAGCGCCTCNNGACCCGGACATCGCTGTAGTAGACGATGTTGGTGCGCTCGCCACTGAACGCTCGGATGCCCTGGATCTCGACGCCAGGTGAGTTCAGCGGCACCAAGAACATCGTCAGACCCCGGTGCTTGGGCAGGGTCGGATCGGTGCGGGTGATCAGGAAGACGTATTGGCAGTTCTGTGCGCAGGTGGTGAAGATCTTCGAACCGTTGATCACCCATTCTTCGCCGTCTTGAACCGCGCGAACCTTGGCCGCCGCGATGTCGGAACCGCCGTCGGGCTCGGTGTAGCCGAGGCAGAACCGCACCCGGCCGCGCGCGACGTCCAACCGCATCGGCTCCATCAGCACCGGGTCGAGGTGGCGCTCAACGGCCGCCCAGACCAGGTTGGTCGTGGACATGGTAGTGGTGAGGCCCGGCACCTGCTTGCGCGTCATCTCGAGCTCGAGGATGCGGGCCGAGATCGGGTCGAGACCGGCGCCGCCGTGCTCGACCGGCCAGGACGGCATCAGCCAGCCCTTCTCGCCGAGGGCCAGGTGGACCTTCTCGTCGAACCCTTCACCGTGTTCGAGCTCACGGTCGTACACGTCCTGCGTCATGATCTCGTCGAGGAACGCGCGGACCTCCTGCGCAAACTGCCGCTGCTCGGCGGTCACCTCCACTAGGGAGAAGTCCATAACGGGGCCTTTCGCTGAGGGGCGGCGGCGATGGCGGCCGTGCCAACGCTGATGAGGTCAAGAGTCGGATCGCCCGCGAGGACGCTCCACCCCTTCGACCGAAGGAAGAACAGGCTGGCGTCGGCTTCGACCATGAAGCCGAGACCGCCCTGCATGTGGGCGGAGATCTGGGTGCCATGGGACGCGACTTGCGCGGCGATGGCGAACGCGATCGGGATCAGATCGGGACGCACGCCCGGCTCGTGCTCGGTCATCCAGGCCGCTCGCCAGATCAGGTTGCGCCCGCCGGAGATCCCGATCGCCACGTCAGCGAGCGGGAACGCCACGCCTTGCAGCGAACCGATCGGCACGCCCATCGTCTCGCGGGTCTTGGCGAACTCGACGGAGATATCGAGCCCAGCCTGGGTCAACCCGATCAGGGCAGCGCCCATGAGCAGCTTCCATTCGGCGACCGCCCGGTCGTGGTGCTCATGCGCCGCGGCGCCACTGGCCAACACCACTCGCTCGGCGCCGGCGGGTGACCACCGGCCAAGTGGGGTACTGCCGTGGTTGGTGACGTGCGGTGCGGGTTCGCTCGAGCGGAAGAGCACCAAGTCGTCGCCGTCGAGGGCGATGACGTCTTTGGCGATCGCAGCATCGGGCACCAGGACGGTGCCGGTGCCGCGCAGCGGAGCAAGCGCGAGCGCCACCGGCCGGCCGGCCTTCGCGGCTTCGATGATCTCATCGGCGGCCGCGACGGCGGCGAGTAGCCGGGTGCTGACCACGTGGGAAACGTAGGGGACGGGCGCGGCGGTGCGCCCGACTTCCTCGGCGATGAGCACCAGCTCGACCAGTGTCGCGTCGTCACCACCCGCGGCGGCGGGCAGGCTCATCGTGGTCACGCCCATATCGACGAGCGCGGCCCAGAGCCGAGCGTCGTAACCCAGCGGTTCAGCGGCCCGGACTACCGAGCTCGAGGACTCTTTGAGGAAGAACTCGCTGAACGCATGGCGGACGTCTTGCTGATCACGGTCGAGCGAGTAGTCCTGGCGCCGGAACTCCCACGGGTCGACACTCGTCACTGGCAGGGACCCCCCTGGGTCGTCGGATTTGGCGAAGGGAACGGCATCACGATCGAGCGGGGTCACCGAACTTCACCACCAAGGTGGATATCGGCGAGCTCGCGAACCAGTTGGTGGCGGATATGAGTGAATTCGCGGACCTGATCCAGCCCAAGCACTGCTACGGGGCTTCCTTGTCGGTAGTACACGGCCAGGAAACCCTTCTCGCCTTCTTCTATCGTTACTTCGTCGTCGGCTCTGATCGAGCCAGCGAACTGAATGCGCGAGCCGTACTGGTTGGACCAGAAGTACGGCTGCGGGGGTGGGCCTCCCGCGTGTGTTCCGCCCGCAAGTAGTGTGGCGATCGCAGTGTTGGGGCGTTCGACTGCCCCTGCCCAATGCTCGATCCGCTCATGAGCGCGACTCAGCGGGTCAAACCAGGCGGCGCAGTCGCCGACGGCGACCACCGACGGGATGGAACTCGCCCCGCCGCTGTCACAGATAATCCCATCGCCGAGGGCGATGCCGGAGCCGGCCAGCCATTCGATCTCGGGCACTGCACCGATCCCCATCACGACCACGTCAGCGGGTAGGCGCCGCCCATCGGCCAGCTCAACGCCGGTGACTCGATCGGATCCAGTGAGTCCGACGACTCCGACGCCGAGATGCAACGTCGTTCCGTGCTCGGCATGCATAGCGGCCAGCCGGGCACCCACGTGCTGGCCGACCTGCAGCGACAGCGGTGTCGGCGCGGCCTCGACGAGGGTCACATCCAGGCCGAGTTTGCTCGCCGTCGAAGCCACTTCGGCGCCGATAAAGCCTGCCCCGATGATGACCAGCCGCGAACCTGGCCGCAGCTCTGCCCGCAGGGCGTACGCATCATCGAGGGTGCGCAGCACATGCGTACCCTCGGTGTGCTGCGCGCCCGGCAACCAACGAGCTGCGGCGCCGGTTGCTATAACGACGCCATCGGCCGTTAGCTCACTGCCATCGGACAGTTCGATGCGCTGGCCAAGAGGGTCCAACCTGACGGCGCGGACGCCGAGGAACCAGTGAGCCTCCAGGTCTTCATCGTCGTCTTCGAGCCTCAACTCGTCCTCGTCCATGTCGCCGGCGAGGAACTCCTTCGACAAGGGCGGCCGATCATAGGGACGATGCGGCTCACCACCGATAATCGTGACGTTCCCGTCAAAGCCTTGGTCGCGCAAAGCTCTGGCGGCTGACAGCCCGGCCAGCGACGCACCGATNNGGCCTATGCTTCGCGGGCGATTGCCTGGGCCAGCAGAGTGCGCGGCCCGTTGGCCCAGATGACCGGCACCATCTCAAACCGCCACTCGGGGGCGAGCCGGATGGCCTGGACCCGGTCGACGAGCACTTCGGTGGCGATACGTGCTTCGAGACGGGCCAGTGGCGCACCCGGACACAGGTGCCGCCCGTACCCGAACGCTACATGTGCCTGCAGATTGGCCCGGTCGAGGTCCGCATCGTCTGGGCGGGTGAACAACGCCGGGTCGCGATTGGCGGCCGACAGCGACAAGACGGTCCTGGATCCTTCCGGGATCGGGCACTGCCCGAGTTCAGCGCCGGCGGCGGCTGTGCGGTAGATGGCTGTTGACGGCGGGTACAGGCGCAGCATCTCCTCCACGAAGGCAGAAATGCGCTCGGTGTGACGCTGCAGGTACTCCAGCATCTCCGGGTGTTCGGCCAGGTGCATGACGATGTGCGCCAGCAGGTGGCGCGTGGTGTCGCTGCCTGCCTCGAGCATGAAGGCGATGATGCTAAGCATCTCGATCTTCGTGAGCGGCCTGCCTTCTGGCCGTGCGGTGACGAGCGTCGTGAGGAACGAGTCCTGCGAAGCGCCCGATTCGCGGCTAGCGCTGGCGCTTGCCTCGTCTAGCAGGTCGCTCATGTAGGCGGAGAACTCGGGGAATCCGGCCACGATGCCGTCACCACCCGGCCCGCGGTTACGCGTCAGCCATTCGCTGTGGCTGATCTCGTCCACCCAGCGGTCCAGCCGATCCCAGTCCGCCTCGGGCACGCCGATGATGCGCGCGATCGTCGTGATGGGTGTCCATCGTATGTAGTGCTCTACGAAGTCGACCGGACCGTCCTGAGCAATGATCCAGTCCATAGCCTGCTCGCACGAGCGCCGGATCGGCTCCTCGTAAGGAGCGACGCGCGACTTCGTGACGGCGGCGTAGAACAAGCGGCGGATAATCGAGTGCCGCGGCTCGTCCAGCTGGATGACGGCAAGTTCCTCCTCAGTGATCGTCGTGCCCTCTTCGAGCAGGCTGCCAGGGAACTCACTCCACGAGCCCAAGCCGTGTGCAACGTCGTCGTAGCGGGTGCAGAAGATCTGCCCGGTGCTGACCTTGGCCAGGGGTGCCGACCGCCGCAATTCGGCGTGCAGCGCATTGGGGACGCCGGACTCCTTCTCGAACGGATTCGGCCCGTTCCAGGCCACGATGCAGTGCTGCGGGTCGGAAGATGGCATGGCTCAGTTCCTTGTCGCCAGGGTGGAAAATCGACTGCGGTGGAACAACAGAGGGGCGCGAGTGTCGTCGTCCGGCAGGTCTACATCACGCAGGCGGCACAGGACGATCGTGTGATCTCCGGCGTCAATCTCCTGCTCGATCTCGCAGTGCAGCCAGGCGAGACAGCCGGCGATCTCGGGCGAACCCCAGGTCGACAGACGCCAGTCAACCCCGCAAAACTTCTCGGCACCGCTCACCGCGAAGGAGCGGCACAATGTGGCCTGGTTGTCGGCCAGCACGTTGATGCAGCAACTTCCCACCTCGCGGATCCGGGGCCAGGTGCGCGACGACCGACCCGGACTGATCATGATCAGCGGCGGGTCGAGTGAGATCGCGGAGAACGACTGGCAGGAGAAACCGATCGGGCCGGTGTCGTACCCGGTCACGATGGTGAGGCCGGAGCAGAAGGTGCCCAGCGCACGTCGGTAGAGCGCCGGGTTCAGCTGAGTGTTCACTGGCCGGGCCGGGCGGAGGGCGCCGTCGCCGCCAGCGGCGAACCGGTGACGATAACGACCTTGGCGTCCGGGAACGTCATCTCGATTTCCTCGTGGTGTGCGTGCACTACCGGCGGAGCGTGGGCTCCATTATAGGAAATCATAGAATGATTGACGGACAGCCTTCAAGGCCTTAGACTCGCGACGTGGGGTTTATAGGGCGAATTATAGGGCGTAGCGCTTCAGCGGGCGGACGATGCTGATCGTGGTCAGCGGCGAGGGCATCACCTGTCTGTTGCTGCGAGCCCACCTCACGCGCGCGGACGTGCCTATTCAGGACGCACCTGCGCAGGACGAGACATCGTGAGCGTCATCGAGGTCAGCCGGCGTGGTGAGGTGTCGGTCGTCCTGCTCAATCGGCCGGACCGCCTCAACGCGTTCGACGGCGACATGACGACCGCGCTGATGGCTGCCGTCAGCGAGGCGGACAACGATCCGGATACCAAGGCGATCGTGATCACCGGAGCTGGCCGTGCCTTCTCGGCTGGCGGGGATGTCCGGTCGTTCGGGACGAACGTCGACACCCGGGTGAACCGGCGCGGATGGCATCTCGCCAACTTGATGTTGCGCGTCGAGAAGCCGACGGTCGCGATGGTCAACGGGGCCGCCGTGGGTCTCGGCCTCACGGTGGCACTGCTGTGCGACATAGTGGTGGCCGCAGAGGACGCCAAGCTCGGCGACACCCACGTTGACCTGGGCCTGGTGGCAGGAGACGGCGCTGTTGTCACCCTCCCGCTGCTTATCGGACCGCAGCTCACCAAGGAACTGCTGCTCACCGGTCGGCTCGTGACGGGCCGCGAGGCAGCCGAGATGGGAATGGTCTTGTCCGCGCACCCGGCCGATGAGCTTGAGTCAGCCGCCTTCGACCTAGCCATTAGTCTCGGAGCCCAGCCGACCTACGCGGTGCGGGCCACCAAGGCAGTCATAAACAAGTACGTCCGCTGGATGTCCGACCAGCTTCTCGACGTGGCGCTGGCCTACGAGGAGGTCTCCAAGCACAAGCCCGAGCACCACGATGCCGTGGCCCGGTGGCGGGAAGGCCGGGCTCGGTGACAGGTGATACGGGAGCGATTTGCCTTTCGATGTCGGGCTGCGGGCAGGCGTCGGGAGCGTCGACACTGTGACCAGTGCCTCGCCGTGCAACGATTTGTGGCGACGACGCCAGATACGTCGAGAATCGACATGTCAAGGCGATTCGAAGATGCGGGGCAGTATTAGTACCGGTGCACAGGAACTAGGAGGCGGATATGCGATCGGCCCGGGTAGGTGAGCTCGTCGCGGACACCTTGCGCAATCGGATCCTCAGCGGCACTGTCGCAGGCGGTGAACGTCTCCCGCCGCAGGAGGAGATCCTCAAGGAGTTCCGCGTTGGTTTGCCATCGGTGCGTGAGGCCATGCGCATCCTAGAGGTCGAAGGCCTCGTCACCGTCCACCGGGGAAACGTCGGTGGCGCAACCGTGCACCTGCCCAACGAGGGCCGTGTCGCCTACATGATGGCGATGGTGCTGGAGTCCCAGCGGATCCAGCAGAGCGAGGTCGCGACGGCCCTGTTGTGGCTTGAACCGATTTGTGCCGAGATGTGCGCCCAGAGGCCGGACCGGCTTGCGACCACGGTGCCCCGCCTGGACCAGTCGCTGGAGAATCAGCGCGATGCCATCGGTGATGCCATGAGCTTCAACAAAGCTGCCCGCGAGTTCCACGTGGTGATCGTGGAGGGCTGCGAGAACGCCGCCATCTCGCTGGCCATCGGAGGTCTCGTCCAGCTGTGGAGCGCGCAGGAACAGACGTGGACCGAGTCTGCGGCACCTAAGGGCAGGTTTCCCGGCAAATCCATCCAGCGGGAGATCGTAGCCGCCCACGAGCGCATCGCGACAGCGATCCGCGACGGGAATGAGGCCGCGGCAGCGCACCTGGTCAAGGCTCATCTCCAGGCCGCCCAGGGCTTCCATCTGTCGGTGGAGAATAACGCATACGTGGTATCGGAGCCATTGCGGCACCTGCAGCGGGATTGAGCGACCAAGTCAGATTACGCCGCGCTCCATGAGATCGGCCAACTCCGCCGAGGACAGCCCGACCAGGCCGCACCAGATCTCGGTATTGTGCTCGCCGACCGTAGGCGCCCCGGTCGGCTGCTGATCCGTATCGAGCACGGCCGGGAACGCGGCGGGCTGCAGGCAGGTGCCGAATACGGGGTCGGTAACTTCGACCAGTTCGTTGCTCATATCGCCCAAGCGGTGTTCGTCGACTATGTCCCGCGGCGTGCGCACCAGCGCGTGCGGTACCTCGGCCTTCTCGAGTTCTCGGATCAACTCGTCCGCAGTCAAGGCGGACGCAATCACCCGCGACGCGCAGTCGCTGCCCGGCCGATCGCCCGGCTGATCGCCGGGCCAGATGACGGCGGTCAGCGCGTCGAGGTCCGTCGGCCGCGACGCGCCGGTGGCGACATAGCGTCCGTCGGCGCCCTCAATGAGGAGCAGACCGGGCAGATCCGGGTCGAGGGCGCCACTGCGTGTCGCCGGGAGGCCCCTCTCCTGCGCGGCGATCCGCCAGTCGAGCGTCCGGAAGATCGACCCGAACAAGGACGCGTCGACCACGGCGCCGTCGCCGTCAACCTCGCGCCGGAACAAGGCGAAGACGGCGGCCTTGGCGGCGAACACGCCGGTGAGGTGGTCAGAGATCGTGATGTTCGACTTCATGGGCGGGCCGTCCGGGTACCCGGTCAGCCCGAGCAGCCCGCCATGCGCGATCCCGACCATGTCTACCCCAGGCCGGCGCGCCAGCGGCCCGGTCTGCCCGAAGACGGACACCCGGACGTACACGAGGGATGGCGACAGGTCGCTCGGCCCCAGACCCCAGCGCTCCATCGTCCCTGGGCGGAAGTTCTCGCAGAGGACGTCGACGCGCTCGGCGAGTCGGCGCAGTAGGGTCTGCCCTTCCCGAAGCCGCAGGTCGAGAGTGATGCTCTTGCGCCCGCGGCCCTCGACGGACCACATGAGCGAGTTCCCGTCGTGGAGCGGACCCAGATAGCGGAGGAACTCACCTGCGCCTGGCTGCTCCACCTTAATGACGTGTGCCCCTAGCTCGCCCAGCGCGCCGGCGCAGAAAGACGCCGCGATACGCGTGCCGACATCGAGCACCCGGAACCCGTCGAGCGGGCCGAGCGCGCCTGCCACATCAGCCTCCGGCTGTTTATGAGTCAATGATAGCCATGATAACATGGAGCGATGGTTAATGGCAGCGGTCTGCTCGACGGTGTCGTCGCGGCTGTCCTTGGCGAGTCGCCGACGGCGACGCTGTGCGGTGCCTACCTCGCCGAGCACGGCGCCACGGTCTATAAGATCGAGCAGCCGGGAACCGGTGACCCGCTCCGCGCTCTCGGCCCGGCAGTTGACGGCGTCAGCCTGCGCTGGGCTACTCTCGCAGCCGGTTTGCGCAGTGTCACCTGTGACCTGTCCAATCCGCGAGGGCGAGATCTGCTCAGTCGAGCGACCCCCTGGATCGATGTGATCTGCGACGGCCGGGGCGACTGCGACCCTGCCGCTGAGGAGTTTGGCGACCACGTTCCGGTCGTCCTCAGTTTCGGGACCCGGGATGCGTTCGGCGGGCTTCAGGCCGGCGTGGCCGAGGGCTTCCTCGGGGAAGCGCGAGGCGGGCTGATGGAGCTCACTGGCGACCCGGCGAGAGCTCCGCTGGCCCTCGGGACGGACGTGGCCGTTCACCTCGCCGCTGCTTATGGTGCTCAGGCTGCGGTCGCCGGACTTCTTGGCGCCCGTCGAACCGGCCGCCCGTTCCGGATGAGCGTGCCGGTCGACGGTGCTGTCCTGCGTATCACCGAGTGGGCTGTTCCCGCGGTCGAGATAGCGGATATCGTGCGCCGACGCGAGGGGAACTTCCCGTCGGCGGTCGCCCCCATCGGCGTATACCAGACCGCGGATGGCGATTTCGTCGGCGTCGTCGGCGCGTCGGACGTGAACTTCCGTCGTCTCTTGGGGGCGATGGATCGCCCGGAACTGCTGGACGATGTGCGTTACAAGTCAGGGGAAGACCGGGCCGCGAACGGGCCCAGTCTGCACGAGACGATTGCCGCCTGGGCAGGCTCCCACACCACGCAGGATCTATTGGCCAGGTGCGCCGAGAACGTCGTGATCGCCGCCGCGGTCAAGTCCGTCCGGGACTTGACCGCCGATCCGCAGGTCACCGAACGGGGCGACGTGCGCTCCCTGCCGGACCCAGTCATCGGAGCCATTCCCCAGCCGGCCCCTCAGCCGCACATCGGGGCGCGCGTGCCCGAGCCCGGAGCTAGGCCGGCGCCTCTCCTGGGCTCGGCGAACGCAGAACTGTGGGTCGATCGCGTCGGGGTGAGCGTGGCTGAACTATCGGCTCTGGAAGCTGTCGGCGCGGTCTGATCAGACCGGATCGGTGAAGATCAGGCATCGGTCAGGGCGAAATTTACCCCGATGAGCTCGCAAGGCTCGCTGTACGGATTCGACCATGAGTGCCACGTGCCCCGCTGCACGACGACGTCACCAGTGCCGAGCGGGACCGGCCCCGTCTCGAGGATCAGGTCGATCCGCCCGTTCATCACGACGATGACGTCGATCGTCGGTGTCGCGTGCATGTTCGGGCCGCGGGCAGCGTCGAAGTGTTGCTGACGATCGGCGTCACCGCCGGAATCGGCGACTTCGGCCGCCCCGGGTTCCTTAGGAGGATGGAACGTCCGGATGACGCGTGCATACCCCGGGCCCGGGACCAGCGTCGGCCGGTCGGTCGTTATGACGCCGTCGTGCTCGGTCCGGGGCGGGATGGGGAGCTCGAATAGCGAGGCGAGCCCGAGCCCGCCGCGTTCTCTTAGCTCGTAGCGCGACTCGACGGGTCCGTCGGCTATGACACATGAGCGGCCGTCAGCGTCGACCCCGGTGATGACACGACGGATGGATTCCATGGGCGGTCCCTCCTCGGCGCAGCGCGCTTGCTTCCATCTTGGGGGTGCGCCTATCATTGTATGATGGCAAGATTAGCCTATTGTTATCCTGATACTGCAGCAAGCGATCAGGCGCGATAGCCCTGGCCTCCTGGCGGAAGTGAGAATGGCATGCGTTTTGCCCTGTCGGCCGAGCAGGACCAGTTCCGGCAGGCAACTCGCGACTTCCTGACGACCTACTCCTCGCCGGCCCGGGTGCGTGAGGTGATCGACACCGACGACGTGGTCGACGAGAAGCTGTGGCGCCGACTGGCGAACGACCTAGGAGTAGTGGGGCTCAATATCCCTGAGGAGTTCGGCGGTACCGGAGCTACCTTCGTCGAGGTCGCGATCGCGGCCGAGGAACTGGGCCGCGCGCTGGCGTGCGTGCCCTTCCTCTCGACGGCCGTTCTCGCCACCTCTGCGCTCCTCGAGTCGGGGGACCTGGTTGCCTGCGGGGACATCTTGCCCGCCATAGCCGAGGGACGATCCATTCTCGCGGTCGCGCTCGGCGACGGCCCGGCCAGGACCGGCAGGCCTGCCGACCCGGCTCCGGCGGCGGAATCCGTCGACGGCCAGTGGCGCGTGAACGGCGAGCTCACCTTCGTCCTCGACGGCGCCGTAGCTGACGCGGTTCTGTTCGCCGCCGGCACTGACGGCGGCCCGAGCCTTTTCCTGGTCGATTCCAGCGCCGCGCAGGTTGAATCGCTCACCGGCCTCGACCTCACCCGGCGCTTCGCGCACCTGCGCTTCGCGTCCGCTCCGGCCCGGCTGATCGGCACCGTCGGTGACGCGACGCGGATCCTGACCCGGGTCGCGGACCTCGGCTCGGTCGCGATCGCGGCGGACGCGGTCGGCGGAGCCGAGTCCTGCCTGGACATGTCCGTCGCGTACGCGAAGATCCGCGAGCAGTTCGGCAAGCCGATCGGGTCCTTCCAGGCGGTCAAGCACAAGTGCGCGACGGTGTTGCTCGAGGTCGAGTCGGCGCGCGCCGCTGCGTACTATGCCGCGTGGGCAGCGACGGCATCGCCGGAGGACCTGCCGCGGGCGGCCAGCATGTCCAAGGCTTACTGCTCGGACACGTACCTGCACGCCGCGCAGGAAAACATCCAGATCCACGGCGGCATCGGGTTCTCCTGGGAACACCCCGCTCACCTGTACTTCCGGCGCGCTAAGTCCGCTCAGCTGCTGTTCGGCAGCCCGTCGGCGCACCGAGAGCGCTTGGCAGATCTGCTCGGGATCTGACCTGACCCTGGCGCGCTACGTAACCGGCAGTGCGATCGCGGTCGACGCCGGCCGAAACGACAACGTGTGAGGAGCGTAACCGGTGAGCCAACCCGACGCCGCAGCGGAGCCCGTCCTGGTCGAGCATCGATCCGACCAGGTCTCGGTGGTGACGCTCAACCGTCCCGAGCGGCTGAATGCGAGCAACGCCGCCATGACCTATGCGTTGATCGAAGCGCTGGCCGAGTCCGACAAGCACCCGGACACCAACGTCATCGTCCTCACCGGCGCGGGCCGCGCCTTCTGCGCGGGCGGCGACACCAACAACATGGGCGGGGAACCGGCCGGGTGGGACGACGTGCACCACCGTGACTGGCATCTGTCACACGCCCTGCTGAGCGTGGAGAAGCCCACGATCGCGATGGTCAACGGGGCCGCGGTCGGTCTGGGGCTGACCATGGCGTTGTTCTGCGACCTGGTCTTCGTGGCTGAGGAGGCGAAACTGGGCGACACCCACGTCAACATCGGCCTGGTCGCCGGCGACGGCGCCGCCGTCACGATCCCGCTCCTCATCGGCCCCCAGCGGGCCAAGGCGCTGATGCTCGGCGGCACCCTGATCACCGGCGCCGAGGCCGCCCGGCTCGGGCTGGTCAACCGGGCCGTGCCGCGGGCGGACCTCGAGCGGGTCACCTGGGAGACGGCGACCCGCATCGCCGCCCAGCCGCCCTACGCAGCCCGCGCGACCAAGATGGTCGTGAATCGCTACGTGCGGTGGATGTGGCAGGAGGTCATGGAGTACGCGCTGGCGGCGGAGCAGATCTCGGTCGGGCTACCCGAACACAAGGCCGCGATCGAGCGTTACCGGACCAGCCGCGCTGCACCAGCAGCCGGACCCGCCGGCCAGGGCCGGTGACCCACCGATGCGCTTCATTGGCCGGTCCGAGCACCAGCTGGTCGACCACCCTCACTTCACCGGGCGGACCTCCGCGGTCAGGATGGGTCGGCTGGAGTCCCCGTCAGGCGCCTCGGATGCCGTCGAGGTCGTGTCCGTGACCTGCGACGGTGGCTCCATGACGGACTGGCACTCACATGCGCGGGGTCAGGTTCTCTACGTGATCGGCGGCCGCCTCACCGCCATCGGGCAGGTCGGCGGCGAGATGACTCTCGAGCCGGGCGAGGGGTTGTACGCGGCACCGGGGGAGGTGCACCGGCACGGCTCCACGACCGACGACGTCCTGTTCCTGGCCATCACGATGGGCGGCACGCAGTGGGCAGCCGACACCGCCGCTTCGGCGGGCTCCCGCGCTCAGGACCGTCCCGATGACCGAGGGTGATTCGGTGCGCCGCCGCCTGGTGCCCACTTACCTCGATGATCAGCGGGCGGCCCACTGGCGTGCGGTGGGCGCGTGGACCGACCGGATGCTCACCGAGCTAGACGTCGCTGAGTCGCCGGACGCGGTCATTGTGGTGGACCGAGACCGACGGCTCACCGCCGCCGAACTGCGGTCGCTGTCGACCGCGGTCGCAGCGCGCCTGCGGGCCGACGGAGTGTCAGCGGGGGACGCAGTCGCAATGCAGGTGCCGAACTGGTGGGAGGCGGTCGTCGTCACGTTCGCGGTGATGAGCCTGGGCGCCGTGCTCGTACCGCTGCTCCCCGGCCTTCGTGAGCGCGAGCTCGGNNCTCAGCAAAGCCGAGTACGCACCGCCCCTGGTCTACCTGCTCCGCCCCGCCTCACCCGGATCGGTCAGGTCGCTGGCCGCCGAGCTCGCGGGCGAGACTGCGGACGTCGACGCGCTCCCGGGCGCCGAGGGCCCTCGCGACGCCGACGAACCCTGCGTCGTCTTGTACACCTCAGGCACGTCGTCGATGCCGAAGGGCGTGATCCACACCCACAACACCCTGCGCGCCGAGGTCGAGGGTCTGGCCGCCGCCCACCGGATGACCCCCGAGGACGTGATCCTGCTGCCGATGCCGGTGACCCACGTCGGCGGGCTCGTCTACGGCGTGCTGATTCCTGCCCTCACCCGGACCCGCTGCGTTTTTCTCGACGTCTGGGAACCGGCCGCCGCGATCAACCTGCTGCGCCGCGAGCAGGTCACCGTGTGCATCGGCATGCCGGTGTTCCTGCGCGGGATCCTGGACGACCCTACCTTCACCGCGGACGCGGCACGGAACCTTCGCCTGTTCTCCATGGGTGGCACGCGG
>PLIQ01000340.1:0-8602 GCA_003140115.1 Actinomycetota bacterium
TGCACCATAGACCCCCCGGGCATCCCATAAGCCCGAATCCACCCGGGTAAACGGTCTCAGGGCGAGACGCCTGAGTCGGGAGGGGCTACCGGTACCACGGTGGTCGCATGGAGACTCGCCTGGCGTGACGCCAGCGATGTCCTGTGATGACTGTGACGAGCGAGGGCGGGACGAAGCTGTCACAGATCATCGCCGCCGCTATCGCCAGCCGACGGGAGCGCCGGATAGTGGCACAGTTGGCAGGGCACGGACGTGGACCGCAGTGATCCTAGCGGGGACGGTGAAGTGATCTTTCACGGTCAATGGAAGGGGCAGCGATGAGCAGGGCGGATGCAGCCCAGGAGATCGCTGCATATCTGGCCGGTCCGGTCCCCGAAGATGCCGTGGCCGACCTGCGCGATCTCGGCATGATCGGAGTTCGCCAACGAGATCCCTGGCATCACTGAGAGTGAACTCGATCGGAATAAGATGAGGATTGCTCCCGGGACGTCGGTAGCCGGGGGCGGTGCCCGCCGGCTGACCCAGCCGGCTAGTCCGCGTTCATCCGCGAGCATCACCCGGACACGGCAAGCAGAGNNGGACGCTAGCCGGGATCGCTGAGGTGGCGAAATCGGGCTGGGCCCGACCGGCAAGCGTACGCTGGGTTCTGTGACCGCACAGCCGGCGGAAGACCCAGCCGATCCGCTGGTAATCCTGGGAAACCTCCCCAAACGAGAGCGCGAGGAGTTCCTCCGCCAGTACCACCGGGCGGTGGACGTTGCTCACGACCCCGCCGGTTACCAGCAACTGCGCCGCCTTCTCCACGTCTGGAGCCTGACCGCCGTCGCCGCCGGGCAGCCAGGCTACTACGAGGAACTTGAGGCCATACGCACTGGGAAGGCGACGATGGTACCGGTCACCGACGCCATCCCGGACTGGGTCGAACGGATGGCCGCGGCCAGGAAGCGGCGACCTACCGGGCCGAACTGAGCGGCCGGGCACTGAAGCAGGTGCATGGGCTCCCGGGCGGGGCATTTGACAGCCTCATCGAGGCCCATGGCGGACGTGATCGATTATCCTGACGACCCGTTGAGGACGTTCCCGACCACCGACCCCTACGTCAGGCGAGTGGAGTTGGCGACGCCGGCCTGATCACCTATTTAATAAACGACGGAACCCGTAAGGTCATCATCCTCGACATCACCTGGGCTGGCTAGCTGTCCATTAATGGACGACCTCAGGCGAGCATCTCGGGGTTATCTGAGACGACAATCCTCCATTGAGTCCGGCTTCGGGCCTGTCCTGATCCACTCGTCGAGTACTCAGGCTGCCTCGGGCCAGTCGGTGTGGCAATCCCCTGGAAGTGTCCACACTTCCAGGGGATTGCCAAGCGCCTACGACAGCTTCCAAAGCTTGTAGAACTGCTGGGCGTAGTCTGAGACACCTTGGTAGTTTCCTGCCGGGGTCAAAGAGGCCTGCCCGATGTTGGACTTGGTCAGGATCTGAGTCGGCAGCAGCAGCGGTTCGCCAGCCGGAGACAACGAGTCGCCAACAAAGTAACGCGCCATCATGTCGGCATCGCGGAAGCCGAGGATCGGCGTTGAGAAGCCGGTCCAGGCCGTCTCGGTACCATTCCTCAGCGCGATCAGGTTGGTCTGGTCTGGCGCATTGCCGCCGATGCTGACCTTACCGAGAATTCCGGCGGCCTTGAGGGCCGCATCAACACCAAGGGAAAGGTCGCCGACCGTGTAGACGATCCAGTTAAGACTCGGGGTCCGCTCAAGCGCAGAAACGATATTGCTGGGGGTTTGAGTTCCTACATAGCTTGTCGGCTGGTTGAAATCGGTGACAGAGCAACCTGGGCATACGCTTCGCAGATCGGGCTTCCCGTGACGGTCTCGGCTAGTACCGGAATATGGTCTGTGGCGGCCAGCTTAAGCGGTGCGCTCAGAGTCGCTACATCGGTACCGGAGAAGAGGATCATGTCTGGCTTCAGGAGAATCGCCTGCATCATGGTCTGCGCAGGAGCCTCGGGGGTTGTGCCCTCGACGAGGCGGACGACTCGCCAGCCAAGTGCCTTGGCGGCTGCCGCCATGGCCGTGTCCTTCAGTAGCGCGACAGGCGTCGGCGTACCGACGATGACGATAAACTCACCGGTCGGCGGCTTCTTGGTCAATGGGGTGGTGATTCCGATGAGCGTCGGGTTCTTGAGTGCAGCGTCGACAACCTTCGCCGCTGCGGAGGCGTTGTAGGAAGAGGCCACGCCGACGGTGCCCGCGCTGGCATTGCCGCCGGAACCGGAACTGCCACTGCCGCTACTGCTGCACGCGGAGAGAGCAAGACTGCCAGCCACTGCCAACGTCAGCAGGGCGATACGCAACTTGTGCATTTGGATTCCTAGTTTCTTGGCTACGGTGCGATGGAGTGGGGAGGAAGGCGAGGTTGGCGCCTTCTTCGGGACATCGGCCAACGGCTCTGCGGCCCTGAGCCGGGTGATTGGCTTTTCCTTCTTCTGCGTATCGCTCGTGCTGCCAGGGCTACGGCCCGGACCCAGTAAGCCCGGCTGCACCGACGATCTCGCCCGCGCGCACCGACAGGTCGATGCCGTCCAGAGCCTTCTGGCCTCCAGAGGGCTTGGAGAGGCTTCGCGCGTCCATCAGCACGGGAGTACTCAAGGTCACCTCGCTAGTCGATGATAACTATAATCATAGATTGAGTCTATGACAATCGTATTCATGAATCTTTTTGGCGAGGCTTCGATCGGCGCCAACGGACCGTGTGGCGCGGGGGGTTGGCGGGGGGCGCCGGCGAGGAGTGGCGGCGAGGAGTGGCGGTAACGCCGGCCGCAGGGTCAGCAATCCTCGGTCGGCAAACCCGGGTGCTCGGGTCATGGACCTTCGAAGCAGGGCGTTACCAGGGGACGCCTGGGACGCAGATGCGTGCGGCGTAGCGGGCAATAAGGCCGGCCTGGTCGAGCGTCACACTCGACATGAACGTTGACGTCAGCCCGCCGGGAAGGCCGGTAACACAGCCGTCCAGCATGGCATGGCAGCCGTGCCCGCAGCTCGCCAGCCTGTCCGTGCGATGTCGTGCCGAGTTCGTTCCCCGGGCATCAAATACCGCCTTGATGGCGGTGCGGCCCTGCACGGTGATGCGGTCCGAGCTCTCGTCGCGTGGAGGGATGCTGTAGATCGCGTCTTCGGCAAAGCACGCGGCAGCGGAAGCCGCGCGGCCCGCCTCGAGTTCCTGGAGGTAACGAAGGGCGATACGGGCCCTGTCCCCGTCCAGCCTGGGGCGGCCATCCCGAGCGGGCGGTTGATCAGGGACATGCGCGTGCCGGAAGACGGTGAGGCGAGAAACGCTCGGGCCAGGGGAGATTACGGCCATGGCGGACGCGGATGTCCGCGGTGATCCGTCAGCCGGATTCAGTTCGAGGAACTCGCCGTAGACCCGGTCGCCGTGCGCCGCCAGGAATACCGGCCGCCATGCCCCGAACTCTCGCCGGTCGCCGACGAGCGCCTGAGCTGCCTGCGATCCGGAACTCTGCTGACGGCCGGCGCGCTCACTGCCAGCGGTGGGCGGCAAGGCCACCAGCGCCTCTGGGCTGAGGAGGGTGGAGGGCCGGTCCCGCAGGGCCACCAGCAGTTCAGGGGATACCGGGCCAGCCGCGCCGGCCGGCGCAGCACACGAGTCGCTGGTTGGCACGTGTTGTTCACCGGTTCGCGGAGTACCTGATTTCATAATGATGATTATACTGCTATGACGAGGAGGTCCTGATGACGATGT
Source organism: Actinomycetota bacterium (assembly GCA_003140115.1). Next base: position 3,766 of record PLIQ01000340.1, read on the forward strand.
TCGACCTGACGGGAAAAGTAGCCGTGGTGACAGGCGGCGGCAGCGGCCTAGGCGCTGCCTCTGCCGCGGCACTGGCCAGTCACGGAGCAACGGTCGTGGTACTGGACTGTGATCGGGACGCCGCCGAGGAGACAGCACTCACGCTGGGTCATGACTCCTTCGGACTGACCTGCGACGTCTCAGATTACGAGCAGGTTCAATCTGCGTTCGCCGCCGTCGCCCAGCGATGCGGGTACGTCTCCGTTCTGCACAACAACGCCGGCGTCTCCTTCAACGGGCGGGGGGACGCGCCGCCGGATGAGCTCGAGCTCGACATGTGGACACACATCCTCGGCATCAACTTGACCGGCACTTTCTTGTGCACCAAGTTCGCCCTGCCCCTCATGGCCACCGGTCGCGGCGGAAGCGTGATTAATATGGCCTCGATCGCCGGCCCGTGGGTTGGCACCCGCAACACCGCCTACGCGGCCTCCAAGGGCGGGATCGTAGCCATGACGAAGTCCTTGGCCGTCACGCATGGCCCCGTCGGCATTCGGGCCAATGCCATCTGCCCAGGGTCCATGAACACGCGCATGGCGGCACACGTCAAGGCGACTCCTGAGGAATATCAGCGTTTCGTCGCCGCCGTCCCGGTCGGTCGCATGGGAGAGCCGAGCGACCTGGAGGGGCTGGTCGTGTACCTCGCGTCCGATGAATCCAGCTTCTTCACCGGCAACATCATGACCCTCGACGGAGCACTGACCCTCGTCTGACCCTGGCCTTACTCAAGCGGCTGCCTGGCGACTGCTGGCGGCTCACGGCCGGCGAATAGCCAGCCGCCGATCGCGGCGACCAGCGGCAGCCCGATCAGCAGGATCAGGAGGTCGCTGGGCGGCACGCCGCCGGCCGTTGCGGTCAGGCCGCTGTGCGTCCAGGCCATTGCAGCGATCACCGCGCCGGCCGTGCCGAGGATGGCGCCGAGCAGGCCGAGGGCGGCGGCGGTCGCGGCGGTGATCGTCCGCCGGGTCGCGCCGCTGGCGCCGGTGGCGGTGAGCGTGCGCAGGTCCGGCGCGGTCTCGCTGCGGATCAGGCCGACGGACATGGCCAGCACGCTGAGCGCGATCACGATGCCCAGCGCGGTGGCCCCTTCGGTGAAGTCCACGAGGCTCGGGTTATAGGTTGCGGTCTGGACTTGCACCTCATTGGCGTTCCCGAATTGGCGTACGGCGCTGAGTTGCGCGGCGGTGAACGGGGCCGGGGCCTGCAGGAGCCACCCTTGCAGCTGGGTCTGCATGTGGTACTTGCTCACCGCGTACTCGGTGACCACCGTATTCGGCGCCAACGTGCCGCTGGGCAGGCTGCTGATCGTCTGGATCGCGGGGCTGGCCAGGCACAGGTTGCGCAGCGTGCAGGGCGGACCGCCGGGGCTGCCGGGATCGGGCGGGGGGGTGTCAGCGTCGCTGATGTAGGCGTTTTTCCAGCCGATCATCTCCAGGTGCGGCAGGCCCGCCAGCCCGGGCCGCATGGTGAGGATGTCGGTTCCGGGAGCGATCTGGCTGGCCTTGATGCCGTACGTGGCCAGCAACTGCGGGGTGGCCACGTACACGGTGCCGGTGAAGTTCTGCACACCGTGTTCCGGCAGGCCAGTCTGGTACAGGTCGCTCGTCGATTCCAGCAGTACCGGGGTCGCGTGCAGGCTGGCGGCGAGAGCATGCACTCGCGTGGTCAGGGTGGCGATCTGGGCGGCGCTGGGCTGCGTCATCTGTCCGGGGCCCGAGCTCAGCTCCGCGGGGACGAACACCTGGTTGCTGGACAGGTCCGGGCCGATCCAGTTCAGCGGATTGTCGAACCTGATGCTGGCCACGACGCAGATCCCCATGGCCAGGAACACGGCGAACGTGGTGGCCGCCAGCGCGGCACCGGACCGGGCGCGGTAGCGGACCAGGTCGCGCAGCGCGATCCGGATCGCGACCGGCAGCCGCGGGCCCGCGCCGGCCCCCAGGACGCTGATGGCCAGCGGGGCGAGCAGGCAGACCCCGGTGATGGTGATGACCAGGCCGGCCAGCAGGAACAGCGCGTGCCCGTTGCCCCCGCCGTTGCCGTCCTGCCCGGACACTCCGTTCAGGCCGCCGGCGGACGCCAGGCACGCGAGGCCGGCCGCGAACACGATGACGCCGGGCAGGGCGGACCGGCGCACGGCCTTGGGCGGCGCGGGGCGGCCGGACAGCGCGGCCACCACCGGGACGGCGGCCATCGTCTTGGCCGGGCGGCGGGACGCCAGCGCCGACGTCGCGATCGCGAGCACGATCCCGATGGCGAACGCCCACCACGGCAGGTGCGCGGCATCCACCGCATGGCCGGTGTCCCGCTGCACGGTCGGCGCGTACGCGAACCAGGCGGCGAGGCCGAGCACCGCCCCGGCCAGCGCGGCCGTCACGCCGACGGCCAGGCCACCCGCGACCATGACCAGGCGGAGGTTGCGTTCGGTCGCGCCGATCGCGCCGAGCATGCCGAGGGCGCGGAGCCGGCGCTGGGCCATCACGGAGAAACTGGCCACCGACACCAGGCCGATGAACGCCAGGCCCAGTACCTCCACCACCAGGACGAACACCGCCTGTGAGACCCCGCTGTCCTGCTGCGTGGGAACCGACACAGTGGCCGCCGGGACACCGGGCAGCGTTATGTCGCCGCCGATCTGCTGGGCCGCGGCCGGGCCGAGCAGCATGATGGCCTGGCTGGGATGCCGGAGCTGACCCGGGGCGACCAGCGCGAACTGGTCCGCCAGGTTGCTCGGGTCCGCCGCGATGCCGGTCACCTGCCAGGTCGTGCCGGCCACGTGCCAGGTGCCGCCGACGTGCGCGCCGTACTGGGTCGCCACCTGGCTGGTCAGCGCGACCTGACCTGGCCCGGCTGGGTAGGTGCCGCTGACCAGGCTGAGCAGCGGCGAGTTGTAGTGCCCATGCGGGCTCTCGGCGCGGACCTGCACAAACTGCCTGGTGCCAGTCGTGATGCTCTGCTTCTCGATGAGGTCAGCCGGCCCCCAGCGGGCGGCGATGGTGGCGATGTCGGCGGCCAGCTGCGGATCGGTGCCGGGCAGCGTGACCTGCGCGGCACCGGTGCCGAACGTGGGGTAGCTGGGCGGGATCTGCGAGTTCGTGACGACGCTGGCCCCCCAGATGGTCGCCGCGACCGCCACGGTGAGCAGGCCGAGCACCAGCAGTTGCTGGCGCCACTCGCGGCGGAACAGCCGCCAGCCCCAGCGGATAACCGCCCGGCGGGCGACGAGGCCGCTGCCCGCGTCCGCGTCCAGGTCGGGAAGGTCGGGGAGGTGCTCCAGGACGGTGCTCACCGGGTCTCCCTGGGGATAAGGAGCGATTCTGGGCCGGGCGGCCGGGCGGTATGGCCGGTCATCCGCCCGTCGCGCAGCAGCACGATCCGGTCGGCCCAGGCCGCTAGCTGCGCGTCGTGGGTCACCACCACCGCGGCCACGCCCCGCTGGCAAGCCTCGTGCAGCAGCCGCATCACCTCACCGGCGTTCACCGAGTCCAGCGCGCCGGACGGCTCGTCGGCCAGCAGCAGCCGGCGGTCCCCCACCACCGCACGGGCGATCGCTACCCGCTGCCGCTCGCCGCCGGACAGCTGGTCGGGGAACCGGCCCGCCCGGTCGGCCACCCCGAGCGCGGCCAGCGCGGCCCGGGCGGCCGCGCGTGCCTTCGGCACCGGGACGCCGTCGAGTTCCAGCGGCAGGGCAGCGTTCTCAGCGGCGGTCAGCCCGGGTAGCAGGTTGAAATCCTGGAACACGTACCCGATCGCCCGGCGCCGCAGCCGGGCCTTGCGGCCCCGCGGCATCCCCGCCAGCGCCATGCCGCAGACCAGCACCTCCCCGCTGGTGGGGTCCTCCAGGCTCCCGGCGATGGTCAGCAGCGTGGACTTGCCCGACCCGGACGGCCCCATCACCGCCACCATCTCCCCGGCCCGCACCGACAGGTCGACTCCGGCCAGCGCGTGTACCGTGGCGGGCTCCTGCCCGTAGGTCTTCGATACGCCGCGCAGCTCCAGAACGCTCCCGCCCGGTCCCGGCCGGCTCATCGCCTGGCCCCCAGCCGGCGAAGCTGCGGAGCGGGAACCGGAGCGGAAGCAGGCCGGGGCGGCTCGGCGGCGGCCCGCGCCAGGCGCACCTCCGCGGCGTCCAGCCACCGGATCACCGCGTCCAGGCGGAAAATCTCGGCGTCGACCACCAGCGCCAGGCTCAGGTCCTCGCGGGCCTCGCCCTCCTTCAGCCGCGTCCACTGCTGCATCAGCTCCAGCAGGTACACGCGGTGCGCCTGGATCACCTCATGCGCGTCGGTGCCCGGCACCCGCGCCGCCACCAGCACCTTCATCACCAGCTCGTCACGGGGCGGGGAGGTCAGGTCCGGCGGCGTGCGCAGCCAGGCGGCCAGTGCCTCCCGGCCCTCGGCCGTGATCCGGAACCGCTTCTGCGGCCCGTCCTGGGCGGTCTCGTCGGACTCGGCCAGCCCGTCGCGCTCCAGCCGGCCCAGCGTCTTGTACACCTGGCCGACGTTCAGCGGCCACACCTCACCGGTCCCGGCCTCGAACTCCTCGCGCAGCTGCAGCCCGTACTTCGGCCCCTGCGACAGCAGGGCCAGCAGCACGTGGGGGACGCTCATGACTTCACCATGCTCAGCATCATGCCCGACATAATACTCGGCATAAAACTGGTTGGCCACCAGATTTAGGCCGGGGATAGTGGCCCCATGATCTCGAGTCCTGGGTTCAGGTTCTGGTACCCCGAAGATGAGGTGGCCCGGCAGCAGGTGCAGCCGGGGACGGTGCGGCGGATCTGGTCGTATCTGAG
>PLIQ01000340.1:8635-10208 GCA_003140115.1 Actinomycetota bacterium
GAGCTGCGGGCGAGCGTGTTCCGGCAGTTGCAGCGGCAGTCGCTGGCCTTCTTCACCCGGACGCAAACCGGGGCGCTGGTCTCCCGGCTGGACGGTGACATCGAAGCGACGCAGCGGATGGTCGGGGTGCTGATGTCCGATTCGGTGTCGACGCTGCTGGACCTGGTGCTGGTGCTGGCGACCATGTTCTGGCTGTCGTGGCAGCTCAGCCTGCTCGCGCTAGCGGTGATCCCGCTGTTCGTGCTGCCCGGCAAGGTGGCCGGGAGGCGATGGCAGCGGCTGTTCCGGCAGCAGATGCAGCTGCATGGCGAGCTGGCTACGATGACCGCCGAACGGTCCGATGTATCTGGCGCGCTGCTGGCCAAGCTGTACGGACGGCCGGCGGAGGACGCCGAGCTGTTCACCCGCAAGGCGACCCGGATCCGTGATCTGGCCGTCGCCAACGTGGCCGGCATGCAGCTGGTCAGCGCCTACATCACGCTGCTCGCGGCGCTGGTCACCGCGCTCGTCTACGGGCTCGGCGGCACTCTGGTCATTCACGGTGGATTCGCGGTCGGCACGCTGGTGGCGTTCGTCGTGCTGATCTCGGAGCTGTACGAGCCGCTCAGCGAAATGTCCCACCTGCCGCTGGAAATCCTCACCGCGCTGGTCAGCTTTGACCGCGTCTTCGAGATCCTCGACCTGAAACCGCTGATCACCGAACGGCCGACGGCTTATCCGCTGCCGCATGCGGACGGGGCGCCGGGGGTGGAGTTTGCGGGAGTGTGGTTCCGGTATCCCGAGGCGAGTGAGGTGTCGCTGGCCTCCCTGGAGTCGGTCACGCTGCCCGCGCCGGAACGTCCCAGCGAGGCGTGGGTGCTGCGGGACGTCACCTTCGCAGTGCCGGCCGGGAAGCTGACCGCGCTGGTCGGCCCGTCGGGGGCGGGGAAGACGACGATCACGCACCTGGTGCCGCGGCTGTATGACCCGGTGCGCGGGACGGTGCGGATCGGCGGGCACGACGTCCGCGACCTGACGCTGGAGTCGCTGCGGTCGGTGGTCGGTGTCGTGCCGCAGGACGCGCACATGCTGCACGACACGATCCGGGTCAACCTGCGGTACGCGCGACCGTCGGCGACCGAAAAGGAGCTGATCGAGGCGTGCCAGGCGGCCCGGATCTGGACGCTGATCTCGTCGCTGCCGGACGGGCTGGACACGGTTGTGGGGGACCGCGGCTACCGCTTCTCCGGCGGGGAGAAACAGCGCCTGGCCCTGGCCCGGCTGCTGCTCAAGGCCCCGTCGGTGGTCGTGCTGGACGAGGCCACCGCGCACCTGGACTCCGAATCCGAGCTGGCCATCCAGCGGGCNNAAGACGGCGCTGGCCGGGCGGACGTCGCTGGTGATCGCCCACCGGCTGTCCACGGTCCGGGCGGCGGACCAGATCCTCGTCGTCGACGGCGGGCAGATCGCCGAGCGCGGGACGCATGAGGAACTGCTCGCCGCGGACGGGGTGTACGCGGGGCTGTACCGGCCACAGTTCGCGCCGCAGGCAGCGTTACGGCCGCGCGCCGCAGGAGGAGTTACGGCAGGCTCA
>PLIQ01000558.1 GCA_003140115.1 Actinomycetota bacterium
GCCGCCGGGGCCGCCGGGGCCGCGGACCCGGTGATCGCCGTGAGACCGGGGGTGGCCACCAAGAAGCCCTGCACTCCCTGGCCGGTCACCTGGCCGGCCTGGTCGTCGGCGAAGGTGTACAGCAGGTGCCCGTTGTAGGCGACCTGGTCGCCGTGGATGTCCATGACCGCGGTGAGCTTGGCGGTCAGCCCGGTGGCGGCTGGTGACGCGGACGTCAGCGGCGGCCACAGCGCCGCCAGCCCGCCGGTGACGGCCGACTTCGCCGCCGTGTCGTTCAGGTAGTAGTACAGCGGCAGCCCCTGGCTGTTGACCAGGATGGTCTCGGTCTTGCCTCCGACGGTCGCCTGCACGGTGCGCACGGTCGCCGCGGCNNGCTGGCGATGATGATTCTCGGGTGTCGCATGGTTCTAGCTCCTTAGGTATTGATGATGCACTATCTACTAATACGGTTAGTAGAGATGCGGGGTTCACTTGGCAGGCGGGTTTTTCCGGCGGTAAGGCAGCCGGGGGCGGTGGAGCGCGGTGGTTGTGGCCGCGACTTGCGGCGGGGCCGCCCGGCGACCGGGACGTGCCGGGGCTGGTGGCTGCGGCGCCCTGGGGGCGTGCTCCCGGCTGCGCGGGGGCGGCCTGTGCCGCATCCCGCCGGGCGCGGGTGCGCAGCGGGATCTCCTTGAGGATCAGGGCGAGCAAGAACGCCACGGCCAGCAGCGGGATCAGGTACGCGTACAGGGGCGGGAGGGCGTGGGCGAACGCCAGGGCGATGACGTGCCTGAGCGGGGCAGGCAGCTGGGCGAGGCCCTGCGGCGTGATCGAGCTGACCTGCGCCGCGCTCAGGTGGCCGGCCCCTGACGCCGGGAGGTGAGCGCTGAGCTGGCCGTCCAGCCGGTGGATGAACAGCGCCCCGACCAGGGCCACGCCTATGCTGCTGCCGATCTGCCGCGCGAAGTTGACCGACGCGGTCGCCGCGCCCAGATCGCTCCGTGCCGCGCTGTTCTGCGCGATGAGGACCATGACCTGCAGGAACAGGCCGAGGCCCAGGCCCAGGATCAGCAGGTACACGCTGGAGGTCAAGTGCGAGGTTCGGACGCCCATGGTGGACAGCAGGTACAGGCCGGCGGCGGCCAGCGCTGTCCCGGCGACGGGGTAGGCCTTGTAGTGCCCGGTCCTGGTAATCAGCCGGCCGGAGGAGATGGAAGTGACCAGCAGGCCGCCGATCAGCGGCAGCAGCAGCAGCCCGGAGGTGGTCGCGCTGACCCCGGTGACGATCTGCAGGTAGGCCGGCAGGTAGCTGATCGCCCCGAACATCGCGATCCCGGTGATCAGCGAGATCGCGGCCGCGATGCGGAAGGCTGGGTCGCGGAACAGCCGCAGCGGGATGACCGGGTCGGCGGCGTGCCGGGCCGTGACCAGCCAGGCCGCGCCGAGGGCCACCGCGGCGGCGGCCAGGCCGAGGATCACCGGCGAGGTCCAGGCGTAGGTGGTGCCGCCCCAGCTGGTGAGCAGCACCAGGCTGATCACCGCGCCGCCGAGCAGGACCATGCCCGCATAGTCGATGCGGGGCTTGTGCTCCGGCCGGGGCAAGTGCAGCACGATGGTGGTGACGATCAGCGCGGCGGCGCCGACTGGCAGGTTGATGTAGAAGATCCACCGCCAGGACAGGTTGTCCACCAGGAACCCGCCGAGCAGCGGACCGATTACCGAGGCCAGCCCGAAGACGGCTCCGATCAGCCCCTGGTACCTGCCCCGCTCGCGCGGGCTGACCACGTCGCCGATGATCGCCTGCGCGCCGATGATCAGCCCGCCCGCGCCCGCGCCCTGCACGGCGCGGAACGCGATCAGCTGGTCCATGGAGTGCGCCAGCCCGGATGCGGCCGAGCCGGCCAGGAACAAGACGATCGCGAACTGGAAGACCGGCTTGCGGCCGAACAGGTCGCCGATCTTCCCGTAGACGGGCATTACGACCGCCACCGCCAGCAGGTACGCGGTGACCACCCAGCCGATGTGGTTCAGCCCGTGCAGGTCGCCGGTGATAGTCGGCAGCGCCGTGGCGACGATCGTCTGGTCCAGGGCGGCGAGCAGCATGCCCAGCATCAGGGCCGAGAAGATCAGCCGCACCTGACGGCGGCCCGGGGCGGCCGCCCCGCCATCGGCGCCCCCGGCCGCGGGCCGCCGCGGCGACTGGGACAAGACCGATCGCCGGGCGGGCGCGTGACGGCGGCCTGCTGCGGGCGCTCTCCATCCCGTGGTCATGGCCGACTGCTGGACGTCGGCGTGCCGGCCGGCAGGGACGCGAGCGGGCCGGCCGGCAGGGACGCGTGGGGGCCGGCCGGCAGGGACGCGGGGGGACGGGCGGGCAGGGCGGCGGGGCTGGGCGCCTGGGCGATGGCGCGGACCTGGTCGCCGGTGACGGTTTCCTGTTCGAGGAGGGCGGCGGTGAGCTGGTTGAGGGCTTCGCGGTGGCTGGTGAGCAGGTCGCGGGCGCGGGTTTCGGCCTGGGTCAAGATGGCGGCGACTTCCTGGTCGACCAGCCACTGGGTGTGTTCGGAGTAGCTGCGTGCGGCGGCGAACCCGGGGTGGCCGGCGGGCGGGCCGCTGTAGCTGACCGGTCCGATCGCCTCGCTGAGGCCGAATTCGCGGACCATCTGGGTGGCCAGGGCGGTGGCGGAGGCCAGGTCGTCGGCGGCGCCGGTGGATGCCTCGCCGCGGACCAGCCGTTCGGCGGCCCGGCCGCCGAGGCGCACGGCGAGGGTGTCGGCGAGGTAGCTTTCGCCGTAGAGCCGGCGGTCGTCGGCGGGCAGCGTCTCGGTCAGCCCGAGGGCTTGCCCGGCGCCCAGCACGGTGACCCGGCTGACCGGGTCGGCGTGCGGGGACAAGGTGGCGACCAGGGCGTGGCCGGCTTCGTGGACGGCGACGGTGGCGAGTTCGGCGGGGGCTAGCGGGCTGGTGTGCCGGGTGCCGAGCAGCACGCGGTCGCGGGCACTGTCGAAGTCGGCGGCGGCCAGGGTGGCGCGGCTGTCCCGGACGGCGGTGAGGGCGGCCTCGTTGATCAGGTTGGNNTCTTGCCGCGGGCGTGGGCGGCCAGGATGGCGGCCCGTTCGGCCCGGCCGGGCAGCGGGACGACCACTTCGCGGTCGAACCGGCCGGGGCGGCGCAGCGCGGGGTCCAGGGCGTCGGGCCGGTTGGTGGCGGCCAGCACCACCACCCCGGCGGAGTCCTCGAATCCGTCCATCTCGGCGAGCAGCTGGTTCAGGGTCTGTTCCCGTTCGTCGCTGCCGGCCAGGCCGCCGTGGTCGCGGCGGGCGCCCAGGGCGTCGATCTCGTCGATGAACACGA
>PLIQ01000501.1 GCA_003140115.1 Actinomycetota bacterium
ATAACTCAGGCTGAATAGCTACAAACGGGGAGCCAACGACCACAGGCATGCGGCTATGTCAGGCCACATCCGGCCATTATCACTTCAGCGAAACGGCACGTCAGGCCACGCCCAGCGACGTCGGGCCGTGTCATGGGAATGCCTCCTAGGCAGTAGGTCCCGCGTTCGAGTCGCGGTCGGGGCGCAGCTCAGAGGCCTAGAGCCTCACCGGGCGGCGTGACGGGGAGCCTGCTGACGCGCGGCCGAGGGACCGCCGCTCCCGGGCGCCAAAGCCGTAGGTGCCGCGGACTGATCGCAGATCCCTGGGTTCCACTGGGGCCACGCGCCCTCATGCACGCGTGCCGACCAGGGTTCTGCACGGGCTCGACGCAACTAGCCGAGGCGCGATCGTCGAGCAATACCAGCTATAGAAGGAGGCTCTCATGCCCTCGTCCTCCACCGCCCCCGAACGCCCCGGCTCCGTTTCCGGGACGCCGGACCTGCCCAGCGACCTTCGTGAGGGCTACGCCGAGATCGGCGACGTCCGGCTGCATTACGTCGAGGCCGGCCAGGGGCCGCTGGTCGTCCTGCTGCACGGCTTTCCCGAGTTCTGGTACGGCTGGCGGCGGCAGATCCAGCCGCTCGCGGCGGCGGGATTCCGCGTCGTCGCCCCCGACATGCGCGGCTACAACCTGTCATCGCGGCCGGACAGCGTCGCGGCCTACGACATCGGCCCGCTGACTGCCGACATCGCCGGTCTCATCCACAAACGCGGCGCCGAGTCCGCGCTGCTGGTCGGTCACGACTGGGGCGGATCCGTCGCGTGGGCCCTCGCGATGAACCACCCCGAGGTCGTGGACCGGCTGGCCANNCCACCCGGGGCAGCTCCGCAGGTCCTGGTACTTCTTCTTCTTCGACCTCCCGGACCTGCCCGAAACCGTCGTGCACGCCAACAACTGGCATTTCTTCCGGCATTTCCTGCACGACGCCACCCCGGCCTTCACCCCGGAGGAAACCGACCGCTACGTCGAGGCCTGGTCCCAGCCCGGCGCGGCTACCGGCATGATCAACTACTACCGGTCCTCGGTGCGGCAGTCACAGAAAAAGGCCGAAGCGGCGCTGCGCCCGATCAAGGCGCCCACCCTGGTCATCTGGGGGGAGCGCGACCGCTACCTCGGCCCCGACCTCGCCGAGCCCGACCACGACGACGTGCCCAACCTGGACCGCGTCGAGCGCCTGCCCGACGCCTCGCACTGGGTGCACCACGACGAGGCCGACCGCGTCACCCAACTGCTCATCGACTTTTCGCCCCCGCCCTGCCAGTCAAAAACTGACTAGGAGCTTCGACAGGCGCCGGGGTCGAATTCGAGAAGGCCGCGCTGCCGGTGGCCCACGCCAGCCTCGCGCTCACCGCTGCCGGCCCCGGCATTGCGCCGGAAGAAGTCCGGACCGAATCGGATTGTGACATGTCAATGACATCCATCCCGCAAGTCCGCTTCCGGACCGTCGGCGGAGTCCGGATCCGGTATGCCGACAGCGGCAGCCCGCAAAAGCCGGCGGTCGTCCTGACCAGTCCCTGGCCGGAGAGCGTGTACGCGTTCGCGCCGATGTGGGCGTCACTGTCCGAGCACGCCCGCTTGTTCGCCGTTGACCTGCCGGGTTTCGGGGCGTCCGAACGCCGGGAAGACCTGCTGTCACCGCGGGCGATGGGCGGGTTCCTGGCCCAGCTCATCGCCGAGGCGGATCTGGGCCGGGCGCACCTCGTCGCACCGGACGCCGGAACCTCGGCCGCCCAGTTCGCGGCGGCCGCCCACCCGGAGCGGCTCGCCAGCGTGGGCGTGGGCACCGGCGGAGCCGCGGTTCCGATCCAGCTCGGCGAGCCGCTGGCGTCCTGCGTCTTGGACCCCGACCTCGACAAGTACCGAAGAATAGACCCGCACGTGATCGTCAACACGGCGGTGGACACCCTCGCCGGCGGGATACCCGACGACATCCGCGCGGACTACCTGGCTGCTATGAGGGCGACCGCTTCGTCGAGTCGATGCGCTACGCCCGCCGGTATCCCGACGAACTGCCCGTACTGGCCGGGCTGCTGCCGCAGATCACGGTCCCGGTCACGATCATCACCGGCCGCCGCGACCGCGTCGTCCCGCTCGCCAACGCGGAGTTCCTCGACCAGCGGCTGCCTGCCAGCCGCCTGGTGATCATCGACGCCGGGCACTTCGTCTGGGAGGAAGAGCCGGCCAAGTACGCCTCGGCCATCCTCGACACGATCACGGGCAGCTGGCCATGACGCCAGGAATGAGCGATGGCTCAGGAATATCGCACGCCGCGGGCCGCCCCCAGCGACAAGGGCGTGCTCAGCGTGGTGATTGACGCGCCGCCGATGAACCTGATCGGACGGGGGTCAAGTGGCTACCTGGGTCGTTTTGTTTTCAGAGCCTGTGCCCGCTTGCGCTCGGCGTTTTCAAATGCGGGTTCTATGGCATTAATGTCTGCCTGCTGCAGTCCATGTGTGGCTGCGGCGGCCCGCCAACGTCCGGCCGCACTCGTGACTTGCGTCAGCACGTCGGTCGCTTCTTCGGCACGTAAGCGGTCGCGAGGGAAACTGCAGGTCGGGTGCTGACGTATGCGGAGCTGGACGGCCCGCCCTACTTGGCTCAATGATCCCACGCTGCCCTGAAAGCGGTAGCGCATCACTCAGAGTAAGTGAGCCGGGTTACGGTCACTTATATGTAATATGAGGATGCCAAGAATCATCGTATACGATTGACTCGTCGTAATGACCTCCGGTCATACTCTCTCCTGCGAACTGTACTGCCGTAACTCCGGTCATATCCGGTACCGTCTTTGCGCCATCAAGCGTGGCAATCCAGAGCCGGAAATCTTTCACTATGTGCAGACCGGCCGCATTCATCGCATTGAACAATGGCGTAAGGTGGCTGCGATCACAGTAGATAACGGCCGGATATCCCGGATGTAGTTCGTTCCGTTCCTTGGCCCACTCGGCGCACATTCCCGGATTCGGTGAATTACCTTTCTCAAAATCGAGAACACCCGCCTCGTCGGGGTGACTCCCGAAGACGTCGATATGGACGTGCGGTATCCCGCTAAACCTGGCGAACTCCTCCTCCGAGGCTATGTAGTTCCCGTTGACGTACCCAGCGACAAGATCTGTTCCGGGGATAGGAATGTCTTTTAGATTAGTGCTGTCCCGCATGAGCCGGACCATTTCCCCTCCTTTGGTTATTGTTTTACCCTAGCTTTACTATAGGTCCATCTGCGGTCAAGGTATTCGGTATCACGGTTGATGCCTAGCGGTGAGCATAGGAATCTTAAGTCGGGCCATCGGTCGCGATGAAGTCACCGCAACGCGCCTCGGGCGAAGCGCCGGCATCAATATTTATAGACTAAGACATATTAGCGTTGGCTCGGATGGAGACACTCTGGAGATCGCATGGAGATCATGTGGAGAGAGCTATAGGCACCTGTGAAATGTTGCGCAAGGTTAATGCTCTATTCAATGACAGCTCAGACGCATGGCGCTAGCCGAGGCCGGATGCCTGGTGCTGGACGCGCCGCGGGCGCTTCGAGCGCTGGACGAACTTTGCGCCCGCTCCCAACACGCTCCCAAGCCTGCGCGCCGAGGTTCGGCGAAGGTCAAGAGCGAGCAGAATGCCCAGTAACGCGCGGCAATGGACGCCGGCCGGTCGACAGCTGGTGGCGTACCGAACGAATGCGGCTCAGTGAGCGCGG
>PLIQ01000287.1:0-5010 GCA_003140115.1 Actinomycetota bacterium
CCACGGCGCCCGAACCGGCCCGGACCGCGGGCCGGGATCTTGTCGGAATCCCGCATCGCCACTCGCAGGTGCCACCACCACACCACGGCCCCGCTGCAGGTGGCCAGGGCCGCCCCGCGGACCGTCCCGACGGCCCCGCCGAGGTAGGCCCCGGTCAGGGTGAAGCTCAGGTACATAACCGAAGAGATGATCATGGCGCGCAGGCTGGCCTTGGCGGCGCCCAGCGCGTGCAAGCCCGCGGTGGCCCCGGCGATGAGGCAGTACCCCACGATGGACAGCGTGGAGGGCAGCACCAGCCGGTAGGCCTGACGCCACAGATGCGCGCCCAGCAGCACGTTCCCGAGGCCTTTCGGCAGCAAGATCAGCATCAGGCTGCCCCAGGCCACCCCCAGGGTGGCGAGCCCGACGCCGACCAGCACGCAGTACAGCCGCAGGTGCCGGGGGGAGTGCCGCAGGATCCGCGCCGCCTCCGGCACGGTCACCAGCGAGATGCCGAGGAAGATGACCTGGAAGGGACCCATCAGCAGGCCGGCGGCCTGCACGTAGCCGACCGCGGCCAGGCCCGCGATGAAGCTCAGCCCGTAGGTGCGCAGCTGCCCGGCGCCGCTGTTGGCGGTGTTCTCGAACAGGTACCTCAGCCCCAGGTCGCGGTGCCGGACCACCCACTGCCAGCCGAGCGAGGGCCGGGGGATGACCCGGGCCTGGAACGGCCCGACGCAGGCGGCGAGGGCCGCCGCGCCGCCCCAGGCCATCATGAGCCAGAACACGCTGTTCTGGTGCAGTATCCGCAGGACCAGCAGCAGCGGCACCAGCCCCACGGTCCAGACCGTGTCGTTGATGAACGCCTTGCTGCCTTGGCCGAGCGCGAAGAACGAATACCGCCAGCTGTCCTGCACGAGCAGGCCGGGCAGGATCAGGCCGAGGGCCAGGAAGGCCGGCCGGGGCCCGCCGTGCAGGGCGGCCGCGGCGGCCAGCGCGGCGGTGCCGGCGATCAGCCCGACCACCAGGGCCGTCCCGGTGGTCCGCGCGGTGACCCGCCGCCAGGCGGCCGGGTTGACGCCGCTGAACCTGACCAGCATCGGGTCGGTGGCCAGGCCGCGCGAGGCGGTGAGCATGAACGAGTAGGTCACGTAGGCCAGGCTGAACGCGCCGAACCGCGACGCGCCGAGCTCGCGGGCGACGTAGAAGCTCATCGCCGCGTTGCTCAGGCTGGACATCGCCTGGTCCGCCAGGCCCCAGCCGAACCGCTGGGCGACCCGGCGCGGGACGGCCCCGATCTTGGCGGTGAAACGGTTAGCCACGGAGTCTGCGCAGCATCTCGTCGACCTGCCCGGCCTCCAGCAGCTCGTGGATCCGGCGCAGCCGGACGAACCGCGACGACATGAAATCGTCGTAGGTCAGGTCGTACTTGGTGTAGGCCGCGATGAGCTCGTCGATACCGTCCCGGACGCTCCACTGCAGACGCAGATCGGGGAAGGTCTGCGCCAGCTTGGAGAAGTCGACGCGGTAGTCGCGCAGGTCGGGTCCGGCGTTGTCCGCCAGCGACAAGGTCGAGCCGGGCACCGCCTCGCGGACCATCTCGGCGATGTCGCGGACCTGCATGTTGCCGTCGGGCAGCCCGACGTTGAACGCCTGGTCGTGCACCAGCTCGCGCGGCGCCGCCAGCACCGCGGCGAACGCGCGGCTGATGTCCTCGATGTGCACCAGCGGCCGCCACGGGGTCCCGTCGCTTTGCAGCCGGACCTCGCCGGTGGTCAGCGCGACCGCGCTGAGGTTGTTCACCACGATGTCGAGGCGCAGCCGGGGCGACGCGCCGTACGCGGTGGCGTTGCGCAGGTAGGTCGGGCTGAAGTCGTCGTCGGCCAGCTCGGACAGGCCGCGCTCACCGTCCACCTTGCTCTCGCCGTACGGTGTGACCGGAAACAGGTCGGCGTCCTCGGTCACCGCCGCCGATCCCGCCGCGCCGTACAGGCTGCAGGACGACGCGAACAGGAAACGCGGCACGCCGGCCTGCTTGGCCGCCCGGGCCAGCTGCAAGGTGCCGTCCAGGTTGACCGAGTAGGTCGCGGCCGGATTGAGGTCCCCGAGCGGGTCGTTGGACAGCGCGGCCAGGCATACCACCGCGTCGTAGCCGGCCAGCTGGCCGGGCCCGGCGTCGCGCATGTCCCGCGGGCCCGGGTACGCGTCGGCCGGGCCGGGACCGAGGTCGCACCCCTCGTAAAGGCCGAGGTCGAGCCCGTCGACCTCGTGTCCGGCCGCTCGCAGGAACGGCACCAGGACGGTGCCGATGTAGCCGCGGTCGCCGGAAACCAGGACTCTCACTAGCTACCCCCACGCTTCGGTGATCGNNTGCCACACCTAAGAGACCTGCGCCGGGTCCGTTTTGATACCTCCGCAGCGACCTGTTCCGGGCGTATCAGGGATACCACCTCGACCCTCTAGTAGGGGTGCATAAGCCGCGCATCCTGATCATCGTGCAGAATCTCCCGCTGCCCTTCGACCGCCGGGTCTGGCTCGAATGCCAGGCCCTGCTCTCGGCCGGCTACCGGGTGGCCGCGGTCTGCCCGAAAGCCAGCGGAGACCCGTCCTACCAGGTCATCGACGGGGTGGAGCTGTACAAGTACCGGCCCTACGCGCCCGGCGGCAACAAGCTCAGCTTCATCGCCGAGTACGCCTACTCGTTCGCGGCCACCGCCTGGCAGACGCTCAAGGCCCGCCGCAAGGGCCGGTTCGCCGTCATCCAGGCCTGCAACCCGCCGGACATCTTCTGGCCGATCGCCCTCTTCTTTCGCGCGCTCGAGCGAACCAAGTTCGTGTTCGACCACCACGACCTGTGCCCGGAGCTGTTCCAGTCCCGCTTCCCCGACGGGCCGAGGCTGCCCTACCGGGGCCTGCGGGCGCTGGAGCGCCGCACCCACCGGTCCGCGGACCACGTCATCTCGACCAACGCCTCGTACCGGGACATCGCGATCAACCGCAGCGGCAAGGCCCCCGAGGACGTCACGATCGTGCGCACCGGCCCGGACCCGGACAAGCTCAAGCGCGGGCCCGAGGAGCCGGAACTGCGCCGCGGCCACAAGCACCTGGCCGCCTACATCGGCGTCATGGGCCCCCAGGACGGGGTGGACATCGTGATCCGGGCGGCCGGCATCGTCGTCCGCGAGCTCGGCCGGGACGATATCGCGTTCACGCTGATCGGCAAGGGCGACTGCTTCGACGATCTAGTAGCGCTGCGCGACGAGCTGGGCCTGGCCGGGCACGTGGAGTTCACCGGCCGCGCGCCTGACGAGCTGGTCACCCGCATCATGTCCACCGCCGACGCGGGCCTGTCCCCGGACCCGAAGAACCCGCTCAACGACGTGTCCACGATGAACAAGTCGATGGAGTACATGGCCTTCGAGCTGCCGGTGGTGTCGTTCGACCTGCACGAGACCCGGGTCTCGGTGGCCGACGCCGGGGTGTACGTCCGGCCCAACGACGTACGAGAGTACGCCGAGGCCATCGTCGCGCTGATGGACGACGAGGCCAAGCGGTCCGAGCTGGGCAAGCTCGGCCGGGAACGGGTCGAGCAGGAACTGGCCTGGAGCCACCAGCTGCGCGCCTACCTCGACGTCTACGACAGCCTCACGAACAGAAAATCGGAGCGCTGAGCCATGTGCGGGATTGCGGGCTGCTACCAGCAGCCGGACGGTTACCGGCTCGCCCAGGTGATGACCGACCGGATCGCCCACCGCGGCCCGGACGCCGGCGGCGTCTGGTCCCACGAGGACGACCGGGTCGCCATCCACCTCGGCCACCGGCGGCTGTCGATCATCGACCTGTCCGCCGCCGCCGACCAGCCGATGATCAAGGACAACCTGGTCATGGTCTACAACGGCGAGCTGTACAACTACCGGGAGCTCANNCGCTTCCGCGGCATGTTCGCGTTCGCGCTGGCCGACACCGCGACCGGCGAGCTGTTCCTGGCCCGCGACCCGCTTGGCATCAAGCCGCTGTTCTACCTGCCGCGAGGCAACGGCGCGATGTTCGCCTCGGAGCTCAAGGCGCTGGTCTCGGCGGTCGGCCCGGAACTGCGCGTCGAGCCGGGCGCGCTGGTCGCGTCGATGCTCTATTACTGGGTGCCCGAGCAGTTCTGCGCGATCGAGGGCGTCCGCAAGCTGCCGGCCGGCTCCTGGGCCCGGCTGGGCCCGGACGGCCACCTCCAGGTCGAGCAGTACTGGAACATCGCCGACGTCGCCAAGACCGCGGCCGCCGGACCCGCGCCGGACCTGCGCCGGGTCATCGAGGAGTCCGTCACCGCCCACCTGGTCGCCGACGTGCCGGTGTCCAGCTTCTTGTCCGGCGGGCTGGACTCCAGCATCGTCACCGTGCTGGCGCACCGCGCCGCCCAGGAGATCGACGCCTACACGATCACGTTCCGGCCCGAGGACCAGCGGCTGGAGGCCATGCCCGACGACGCGNNTGCTGCCGCGGATGGTGGACGCGCTGGACGAGCCGATCGGCGACCCGGCGGCGATCAACACCCTGCTGATGTGCCAGGCGGCCCGCGACCGCGGGGTCAAGGTGATCTTGTCCGGGATGGGCGCCGACGAGCTGTTCGGCGGCTACCGCAAGCAGATGGCCTGCCTGATGGCCAGCCGCTACGGCCGCCTGCCCGGCCCGGCCCGGGCCGCCGCGCGGTTCGCGGTNNGAACTGCCCGAGGAGCCCCGGTTCCGGCGCAGTTACACGCTCTACGACCCGGACGACCTGGCCGGCCTGCTCAACCCGGACCTGCGCGGCCAGGTGGACCGGGTGGTCGACAGCCACCGCGCGATCTACACCGACAACGACCTGGACGACGAGGTCAACCGGATGTGCCTGGCCGACTCGCGGCTGTTCCTGCCCGGGCTCAACCTGTCCTACTCCGACCGGGCCAGCATGGCCGCCTCGGTGGAGGTCCGGGTGCCGTTCGTGGACCCGGTGGTGGCCCAGGCGGCGTTCGCCATCCCGGGCCGGGACAAGATCCGCGG
>PLIQ01000287.1:5049-6148 GCA_003140115.1 Actinomycetota bacterium
GACAACGCAAAGCAGATCTGGCAGCTGCTGTCCATGGAGCTGTGGTACCGCAACGCGCGGTCCATGGGCGTGGCGGCATGACCGACGAGGACACCATGAAGCAGATCGCGCAGAACTACAAGTCCGGCGAGCTCATCGTCCTGGACGCGCCGGTCCCGGCGTGCCGTCCGGGCGGTGTGCTGGTCCAGACGCTGTTCTCGCTCATCTCCACCGGCACCGAGATGATGAAGGTGCACGAGGCCAACCTGTCCCTGGTCGGCAAGGCGCGGGCCCGGCCCGAGCAGGTGCGCAAGGTGCTGGACACGGTGGCGCAGCAGGGCGCGATGGCCACCTACAAGAAGGTAATGAACAAGCTCGACTCCTACACCCCGCTGGGCTACTCGCTGTGCGGCGTGGTCGTCGAGGTGGGCGCGGGAGCCGAGGAGTTCAAGGTCGGCCAGCTGGTCGCGGCGGCGGGCAACGAGTTCGCCCTGCACGCCGAGTACAACTGGATCCCGGTCAACCTGTGCGCCGCGGTGCCGCGCGGCGTGGCCCCCGAGCACGCCGCGTTCACCACCGTGGGCGCCATCGCCATGCAGGGCGTGCGCCGGGCCGAGCCGCAGCTCGGCGAGACCTCCCTGGTCATCGGGCTGGGCCTGATCGGCCAGCTGGTGGTCCGGCTGCTGGTCGCGGCGGGCATCCGGGTGGTCGGGCTGGACATGATCGAGGCCCGCTGCAAGCTGGCCGAGCAGGCGGGCGCGGTAGCCTGCGCCGCCCCGGACGACGAGGGCCTGGCCGTCGTGACCGCCGCGCTGGACGAGCTGACCAGCGGCCGCGGTGCCGACCACGTGTTCCTGGCCGCGGGCGGCTCCTCCAACGGGCCGGTCGAGACCGCGGCCAAGCTGGCCCGCGACCGGGCCCGGGTCGTCGACATCGGCAAGACCAAGCTGGACCTGCCCTGGAACGCCTACTACGACAAGGAACTCGACGTCCGGTTCTCCCGGTCCTACGGCCCGGGCCGCTACGACGACCGCTACGAGCTCGATGGCGTCGACTACCCGGCCGGCTACGTCCGCTGGACCGAGCGCCGCAACCTGGAGTGCTTCCTGGACCTGCTGGC
>PLIQ01000287.1:6253-6749 GCA_003140115.1 Actinomycetota bacterium
CGCGTGACGACGACCAAGTCCCTGTCGGCGGTCAACGCCCAGCGGCGGTTCGGCTTCACCACCGCGTCGACCAGCGCGTCGGCCGTCCTGCAGGACGAGTCGCTGGACGCGATCTTCGTCGTGACCAGGCACGCTACCCACGCGGACCTCGTTTGCCGGGCGCTGGAGACGGGGAAGGCGGTGTTCGTGGAGAAGCCGCTCGCGCTGACCGCCGAGGAGCTCGACCGGATCACCGAGGTGATCGCCAAGACCGGCAACGACCGGCTGATGGTCGGCTTCAACCGGCGCTTCGCCCCGATGCTGGCCAAGATGAAGGCCGCCTTCGGCCCGGCCAGCTACGGCTCGGTCACCCGCTACCTGGTCAACGCGGGCGAGCTCGGCGCGGACAGCTGGTACCGCAACGACGGCGAGGGATCGCGGTTCACCGGCGAGGGGGGTCACTTCCTGGACACGCTCAGCTGGTGGACCGACAGCCTGCCCGAGGAGGTCTACGCGG
>PLIQ01000207.1:0-5430 GCA_003140115.1 Actinomycetota bacterium
GCCACGCGATCACAGCAACCGTGGTCACAATAGCCTCCAGGGAGGCATGACAAAACATGAGCGAAAACCAAGTCGGGGGTCGGCTCGCCCAGGTCATCGCCACGCGGGGCGGCCTGGCCCCGCCGGAGGCCCCGTTGGTGATCGAGCACCGCGAGGCACTGATCTACATGCTGTGCGAGGCCGCCGAGCTCGAGCACGGCATCATGTGCCAGTACCTGTACGCCGCCTTCTCGCTGAAGCAGTCCGAAGACGAGGGCCTGAGCGCCGCAGAAGCGCAAGCGGTCCAGCGCTGGCGCAAGCGCATCAGCCACGTGGCCACCCAGGAGATGCTGCACCTGTCCCTGGTGCAGAACCTGCTGTCGGCCATCGGCGGCGCCCCGCACCTGTCCCGGCCCAACTTCCCGCAACCCGCCACCGCCTATCCGGCCGGGGTGCACCTGGCGCTGCTGCCGTTCGGCGAGGCCGCCCTCCAGCACTTCATGTTCCTCGAGCGCCCGGAGGGCATGGACCTGGACGACGCCGCGGGGATGGCCGCCTTCGGCCGCGCGGCTCCGGCCATGCAAGCGGGCGAGATCGTCCCCCGCAGCCAGGACTTCAAGACCGTCGGGCACCTGTACCGGTCCATCGAGGCCGGGTTCGCGCACCTGGCCGGCACGTACGGCGAGCGCCGGCTGTTCGTCGGGCCGCCGCGGGCCCAGGCCACCGCGCAGTACTTCACCTGGTCCGAGCTGGTCGCGGTGACCGACCTCGAGTCGGCGCAACGGGCCATCGACGAGATCCTCGATCAGGGCGAGGGCCCTCGCGGGAACTGGAGGGATGCGCACTTCGGCCAGTTCGTCGCGATCCTGGACGAGTACCTTGAGCTGCGCGAGGCCAACCCGGCCTTCGACCCGGTCCGGCCGGTGGTCACCGTCAACGTCCGGCCCAGCGAACGCGACGCCGGGGTCCCGCTGGTCACCGACGCGCTGACCCGGCAGGTCATGGACCTGTTCAACGTCAGCTACGAGATCTTGCTGCTGGCGCTGCAGCGCTTCTTCGCCCACACCGAGGAGACCGACGCCCAGCTCACGGCGCTGGCCGACGCCACCGTCGCGCTGATGTTCCGGGCCCTCAAGCCGCTCGGCGACCTGGTCACCACGCTGCCGGCCGGCCCGGACTACCCGGCCCGCACGGCCGGCCCCAGCTTCGAGCTGTTCTACGAGTCCGACTACGTGCTGCCGCACCGGGAAGCGGCCTGGATCCTGCTCACCCAGCGCATCCGCCAGGCCGCCAGGTTCTGCGAGCCGGACGCCCCCTGCCCTGCCGCGATCGCGGACGGGCTCGGCACCGTCCAGGCCAGCCTGGTCGAGATCGCCCGGTCCCTCGAGGCCCACATGCCCGACCGGGACGTCTGGACCGAACCCCCGCCGTCGGCTGAGCCCGTAGCCGACCTGCTGGCCCGCGCCGAAGGTTTGTACCGAACGGGCCATCCTTTCACCGGCCATGCCAACGACCTGCTGTCCAACCTGGGCGACCTGATCCGCTCGACCTACCCGGTCGTCCTGGCCCGCCGGGACGATCCCCGGACCCTGGCGCGCCTGGTCAACAGCGTCCTCCGCCCCCTAACCGAAGCCCTCCCCGCGCCCTCCGAGACCCCAGACACCCCGCCCGCCCCGGACGCCCCGGGCTCGCTCTGGGACGCGGCCCTGCTCGCCACCCGGCAACGCGCCCGCTTCGGCCGGTCAGCGCCCCCTGGCCTGCTGGAGGCGGCCGCGGCCCTGCAGGATCTGGCCGTCAACGAGGTCCCGGGCACCGAACGCGCCAGCCGGCTCGCCGCCCTGGCCAAGGTGCAGGCCGACCTGCCGCCAGGCATCGTGACCGCCAAGAACGGCCCCTACCTGGTCACCAACGTGGCGGCGGTGCGCACCCCGCTCGGCGAGCGGCTCACCCTGCCTCCGCAGCTCGCGCTGTGCCGGTGCGGCGCCTCGGCGCTGAAGCCGTTCTGCGACGGGTCGCACGCGACCGGCGGGTTCACCGACGACAAGGATCCCAAGCGGGTGCCGGACCAGCGCGACACCTACCCGGGGGAGCAGGTCACGATCTTCGACAACCGGGGCATTTGCCAGCACTCGGGACTGTGCACCGATCGGCTGGCCGCGGCGTTCCGGACCAGCCAAGAGCCGTTCGTCGCGCCCAGCGGCGCCCGGATGGACGAGCTGGTCCGGGCCGTCCGGGACTGCCCGTCCGGCGCGCTGAGCCTGGCCTTCGACCAGGTAGAGGCCCGCGACCTGGTCGACCGGCACGGCACTCGCGAGCAGGCCATCGAGATCACCCAGGACGGCCCGTACCGGGTGACCGGCGGACTCCCGCTGTCGGACTCCGC
Organism: Actinomycetota bacterium; assembly: GCA_003140115.1. The sequence goes on from PLIQ01000207.1 coordinate 2,363, forward strand.
CGAGGCCGACGTGCCCCAGGCCGCCGGCTCGTCTCGCGAGCACTACGCGCTCTGCCGCTGCGGTCACTCGCAGAACAAGCCGTTCTGCAGCGGCATGCACTGGTACACCGATTTCCGCGACCCGGTGCGCCGGGCCGGCGCCGAGCCGACCCTGTTCGAGTGGGCCGGCGGCCTGCCCGCGCTGACCCGGATGACCCGCGGGCTCTACGAGAAGCACGTACCCGCCGACGACCTGCTCGCCTCGGTGTTCGCGGCCATGCCGCCCGTACTCCCGCTGCGCGAGGCCGCGGTGTTCGCCGAGGCGTTCGGCGGGCCCGTGGCCGGCGACGGGGCCACCGGACGGCCGGACCTGACCGAGGAGCAGCGCGCCCGCTGGGTCGCGCTGGCCCGCCGGGCCGCCGACGAGGCCATGCTGCCCGCCGACCCGCAGTTCCGCGGGGCGCTCACCGCCTATCTGGAGTGGACCTCGCGGGTCACCGACGCACCGCCGCCCGCGTGGGATTGGGGTCCCGCTGGACCGCCCGCCGAGGCCTCTGTGCAGACTAGTAGCTTCGATGATCAGGAGGTGATCCCGTTGCCCGGATCCGACGAGACGGTGAGCTTCGAGGCGAACGTCAAGCCGCTGTTCCGCGAGCATGACCGCCAGTCCATGATGCGCGCGTTCGACCTGTGGTCCTACGACGACGTGCGGGCGCACGCCCCCGCCATCCTCGACCAGCTCAGCAAGGGCACCATGCCCTGCGACGGCGCCTGGCCCGCCGACCAGGTCGAGGTGTTCAAGCGCTGGACCGAGACCGGCTTCCAGCCGTAACCGAAGCAGCAGCGCAGACCCGGGGCCGGGCTGGCCCCCGCCTGGCGGTTACCCGATAGTGACGAAACGATCCGGTCAACTTGCCCCCGTTCACCCGAAATGAGCTGGCATAATCGGGCGTCTCACGGCTGACCGCAACAGACCGTGAGGATCGCGATCGCATTGGACGGTGCACAGGACATGATCCGTATGAGAAGGGCCCGGCTCGTGGCCGGGATACTGCTTGGGGCGGGTGCCATTGTGGCCCCCCTGGCTGGCGCGTCCGGCGCGGCCGCCGCCCCGAATCAGGGCCCGAATACGCCGACTCAGGTGCCCGGCGGTATCAATGCCGCCACGCTGCCCGGCGCGTCGGTCTTCGGGGACACCCCGCCGGGCACGGCGGTAACCGTGTCGTTTGTCCTTAAAGAGCAGAACTTCTCCTCGCTCGAGGCCCAGGTTGAGTCGGGCATACCGCAGTCGAACTACCTGTCGGTCAGCCAGTTCGCCGCCCGGTACGGGCAGTCCGCGTCCAACATCAGCGCGCTGACCAGCTACCTGGCCGGCTTTGGCATCAAGACCAGCGTCTATGCGGATGACGTGAACGTGGTGGCCACCGGCACCGCGGGCGAGTTCAACAAGGCGCTGACCATCACCGAGGAGAACGTGCACGTGCCCCAGCAGGCGGGCTTCGGCGGGTTCGGCCCGATCCGGGCGCAGAACGTGTACACCAGCCCGCAGGAGCCGCTGCTGCCGTACCGGCTGGCCAGCTTCGTGACAGCCATCCTCGGCCTGTCGAACTACGGGCCGTTCGTCAGTGACGTCGCCAAGCCGTCCACTCACGACCAGCCGCAGCAGGGCAGTTCGAGCAGCTGCGTGGCCGAGTTCGGCCTGACCAACGGCTGCCACCTGCCGTCCTACTTCTCCAACACGTACAACCTGGCGCCGCTGTACAACAAGACGACCGGCACCGGCTCGACCGTGGGCATCGTCACCTTGGCCTCGGTCGACTCGGGTGCTCCGCAGTACTTCTGGACCAACATCTCGGACACCAACCGCACCGGCACCTTCACCGTCGACAACGTGGACGGCGGCCCGGGCCCGGCGAGCGCGGCCTCCGGCTCGAGCGAGACCGACCTGGACATCGAGCAGGCCGGGGCCATCGCTCCGGGCGCGAACGTGATCTCCTACCAGGCGCCGAACACCGACTACGGGTTCGCCGACGGGTTCTTCACCGCGGCCAGCCAGAACGTCGCCACCGGCGTCTCGGCGAGCTGGGGCGAGTCCGAGACCGTCATCACGGCGGCCATCCGGTCTGGCGAGGAGGCCGCGGGCTACGTGCAGGCCTACGACGAGGCCTTCCTCGAGATGGCCGCGCAGGGCCAGTCCGCGTTCACCTCCTCGGCCGACGAGGGCGCCTACACCGCTAGCGGGGACTTGGGCACCACCAACCTGTCGGCCGACTGGCCGGCAGACAGCCCGTTCATTACCGCGACCGGCGGCACCACGCTGCCGGGGACCACGTATCTGTCCGGCGCGGACGGCACGGCCACGGCCACCACGACGGCCCAGCGCATCTGGGGCTGGGACTACCTGTGGGGGCCGATCGCGCAGNNCAGCGGGACGTGAGCGGCACGGCCGACTTCCACGCGGTGGAGTACCTGACCCCGACCGACTACACGCAGGTCGCTCCGGGCCTGACCGAGCCGATCGAGTGGAACTTCAACGCCACGCCCAGCGTGACCTTCGGTACCGGCAACGGCGGCCGGGTCGTCCCGGACGTGTCGGCGGACGCCGACCCGCAGACCGGCTACCTGGTCTACGGGGCGTCGGTCGGCGGGCTCAACGAATACGGCGGGACGAGCTTCGTCGACCCGCAGATGAACGCGGCCACCGCGGTCATCGACTCGTNNACCAGCAGCGACAACATCTACTACACCGGCAATCCGGGCCAGACCTACAACGAGGGCATCGGCCTGGGCCTCCCGAACCTGGCCAAGCTGGCCGGCCTGTTCGGCGCGCAGCTGCCCTTCTAGTCCCTTAACCAGCCGGCGAATCCCGGGCCGCCTCCCAGGCGGCCCGGGATTTGTCCACGCTCACGGTTACCGCAACTAACCGTGATATTCGCTAACGCATTGGACGGTGCACAGGACATGATCCGTATGAGAAGGGCCCGGCTTACGGCCGGGATACTGCTTGGGGTGGGTGCGGTCGTGGCTCCGCTGGCCGGCGCCTCCGGCGCGGCCGCCGCCTCGAATCAGAGCCCGAACACGCCGACTCA
>PLIQ01000207.1:5478-18243 GCA_003140115.1 Actinomycetota bacterium
CGGACGACGTGAACGTGGTGGCCACCGGCACCGCGGGCGACTTCAACAAGGCGCTGACCATCACCGAGGAGAACGTGCACGTGCCCCAGCAGGCGGGCATCGGCGGGTTCGGCCCCATCCGCGCGCAGAACGTGTACACCAGCACCCAGGAGCCGCTGCTGCCGTACCGGCTGGCCAGCTTCGTGACGGCCATCCTCGGCCTGTCGAACTACGGCCCGTTCGTCAGTGACATCGCCAAGCCCTCGGCCCACGATCAGCCGCAGCAGGGCAGCTCGAGCACGTGCGTGGCCGAGTTCGGCCTGTCCAATGGCTGCCACCTGCCGTCCTTCTTCGCCGACACGTACAACCTGGCGCCGCTGTACACCAAGACGACCGGCACCGGCTCGACCGTCGGGATCGTCACCCTGGCCACGGTCGACCCGGGCGCTCCGCAGTACTTCTGGGACAACATCTCGCACACGAACCGTACCGGTAGCTTCACCGTCGACCCCGTCGACGGCGGCTCGGGTCCGGCGAGCAGTAACGCGGGCTCGGACGAGACCGACCTGGACATCGAGCAGTCCGGGGCCATCGCTCCCGGCGCGGACGTGATCTCGTACCAGGCGCCCAACACCGACTACGGGTTCTCCGACGGGTTCTTCACTGCGGCCAGCCAGAACGTCGCGACCGACGTCTCGACGAGCTGGGGCGAGTCCGAGACCATCATCACGGCGGCCATCCGCTCCGGCGAGGAGGCGGCCGGCCTCGTGCAGGCCTCCGACGAGGCCTTCCTCGAGATGGCCGCGCAAGGCCAGTCCGCGTTCGCCGCCTCGGGCGACGCCGGCGCCTATGACGCCAGCGACGACATCGGCACCACCAACTTGGCGGTCGACCAGCCGGCGAACAGCCCGTTCATCACCGCGGGCGGCGGCGAAACGCTGCCGGGTACCACGTATCTGTCCGGTCCGGACGGCACGGCCACGGCCACCACCACGGCCAACCGCATCTGGGGCTGGGACTATCTGTGGGGACCGATCGCGCAGGTCAGCGGCGTATCCCTAGCCTCGACCGCCGAGAGCCTGGTCGCCGGCGGCGGCGGCGGTTACAGCGTGCTCGAGCCCGAGCCGTCCTACCAGCAGGACGTGAGCGGCACGGCCGACTTCCACGCGGTGCAGTACCTGACTCCGACCGACTACACCCAGGTCGCTCCGGGCCTGACCGAGCCGCTCGAGTGGAACTTCAACCCCACGCCCAGCGTGACCTTTGGCGCCGGCCACGGCGGCCGGGTCGTCCCGGACCTGGCCACGGACGCCGACCCGCAGACCGGCTACCTGATCTACGGGGCCTCGGCCGGCGGGCTCAACGAATACGGCGGAACCAGCTTCGTCGCCCCGCAGCTGAACGGCGCCACCGCGGTCATCGACTCCTACCTTGGTCACCGGGTCGGGTTCTGGAACCCGGCCATGTACCACGCTGTAGCCAACGGCGACGGAAGCCTGTTCACCCAGCTCAACACGGCCGGTACCAGCAACGACAACATCTACTACACCGGTAACCCGGGTCAGGCGTACAACGAGGGCGTCGGCCTCGGCCTGCCCAACCTGGCCAAACTGGCCACGGAGTTCGGCGTGCAGCTGCCCTTCTAGCCCGTACCCACCCGCTAGCCCGACCCGCGAATCCCGGGCCGCCTCCTTGGCGGCCCGGGATTTGCCATTCGCGGGCCTGGCTCGACGGTTACCAAAAGCGACCAACCGATTGAGCTAAGTCACCGTTCTCGTCCGCGCCGGACTGGCATAATCGTCCACTCTCACGGCTACCGCAACTAACCGTGACAGTCAGTCACTAACGCATAGGACGGTGCACAGGACATGATCCGTATGAGAAGGGCCCGGCTAACGGCCGGGATACTGCTTGGGGTGGGTGCGGTCGTGGCCCCCCTGGCCGGCGCCTCCGGCGCGGCTGCATCCTTGAACCAGAGCCCGAACACGCCGACTCAGGTGCCAGCCGGCATCAACGCCGCCGCGCTGCCCGGCGCGTCGCCCTTCGGGGACACTCCGCCGGGCACGCCGGAAACCGTGTCGTTCGTCCTCAAAGAGCAGGGCATCTCCTCGCTCGAGGCCCAGGTTGAGTCGGGCATACCGCAGTCGAACTACCTGTCGGTCAGCCAGTTCGCCGCCCGGTACGGCCAGCCGGCGTCCAACATCGACGCGCTGACCAGCTACCTGGCCGGCTTCGGCATCACGACCAGCGTCTACCCGGACGACGTAAACGTCGTGGCCAACGGCACCGCCGGCGACTTCAACAAGGCGCTGACCATCACCGAGCAGAACGTGCACGTGCCCCAGCAGGCGGGCATCGGCGGGCTCGGCCCGATCCGCGCGCAGAACGTGTACAGCCCCAAGCAGGCCCCGCTGCTGCCGTACCGGCTGGCCAGCTTCGTGACGGCCATCCTCGGCCTGTCGGACTACGGGCCGTTCGTCAGCGACATCGCCAAGCCGTCCAGTTACAGCAAGCCGCAGCAGGGCGGACCCAATGCCTGCGTGACGGAGTTCGGCCTGCCGAACGGCTGCCACCTGCCGTCCGACTTCGCCAAGTGGTACGACCTGGACCCGCTGTACGCCAAGGACGCCGCCGGAGCCGGCCAGACCCTCGGCATCGTGACCCTGGCCGCGGTGGACTCGGGCGCTCCGCAGTACTTCTGGGACAACATCTCGCACACGAACCGCACCGGCACCTTCACCGTGGACAGCATCGACGGCGGGGCGCCCGGCCCGAGCGCGCTCGCGGGCTCGGACGAAACGGACCTTGACATCGAGCAGTCCGGGGCGCTCGCTCCCGGCGCGAACGTGATCTCCTACCAGGCGCCCAACACCGATTACGGCTTCTCCGACGGGTTCTTCACCGCCGCCAGCCAGAACGTCGCCAGCACGGTCTCCACCAGCTGGGGCGAGTCTGAGACCGTGATAGAGGCCGCCGTCCTGGCGGGCCAGGAGTCCTCGGGTCTGCAGGCCGCGTACGACGAGGCGTTCCTGGAGATGGCGGTGCAGGGGCAGTCGATGTTCGTCGCCTCCGGCGACGAGGGAGCCTACGCGGCGAGCCGCGACCTCGGCAGCACCAACGTGTCGATCCAGACCCCGTCTGACAGCCCGTACGTCACCGCCGCCGGCGGCACTACGCTGCCGTGGACCGGTAGTGTCAAGGGCACGGACGGCTCGGCGGCGGTCAGCGTTCCGGCCCAGCGCATCTGGGGCTGGGACTACCTGTGGGGACCGATCGCGCAGGCCAACGACGTGCCGTTGGCTGAGGCGGCCGAGAGCAACGTCGCAGGCAGCACCGGCGGCTTCAGCTCCGTCGATCCCACCCCGTCCTATCAGCGGGACGTGAGCGGCACAGCCGACTTCCACACTGTGCAGTACCTGACCCCGACCGACTATACGCAGGTCGCTCCGGGCCTGACCGAGCCGCTCGAGTGGAACTTCAACCCCACGCCCAGCGTGACCTTCGGCATCGGCAGCGGCCGTGCCGTTCCCGACGTGTCGGCGGACGCGGACCCGGAGACCGGCTACCTGGTCTACGGGGCGTCGGTCGGCGGCCTCAACGAGTATGGCGGGACCAGCTTCGTCGCCCCGCAGCTGAACGGCGCCACCGCGGTCATCGACTCCTACCTCGGTCACCGGGTCGGGTTCTGGAACCCGGCCGTCTACCACGCCGTGGCGAGCGGCTTCAACGCGTTCACCCAGCTCAACGCGGCCGGGACCAGCAACGACAATATCCTCTACACCGGCAACCCGGGCCAGGCGTACAACCAGGGCGTCGGCCTGGGCCTGCCCGACCTGACCAAGCTGGCCGGCCTGTTCGGCGCGCAGCTGCCCTTCTAGTCGTTTACAAAAGCCAACGCCCCCGGACGGAACTGCGTCCGGGGGCGTTGGCCGCGTGATTAGGAGCGGGAAAGGAAGAGGATCAGCGAGTTGGCGATGGGCGAGCCCAGGCCTGAGGCGGCATCCCAGCCGCGGTGGGCCGAGTAACCGGGGACCCCGGCTACGTCCCACGCGTTGTTCCCGACCGTGATGTCGTGGAATATCGACGGGTAGAACGCCGGGCTGCCCGCCAGGTTGTACAGCGACGGGTTCAGGAAGCCGAGGTCGTGGCCGGCCGCCTGGTCGGCGAGCGCGGCGAGCGCGGCCCACTGCGGCGAGCCCGCGCTGGTGCCGCCGAAGATGAAGAAGGCCGGAGTGCCGCCGTTGCCCGCGCTGAAGGCAACCAGCACGCCGTTGTAGACGTCGGCGCTGTAGGTGACGTCCGGCACGCCGCGGAAGGCACTGCCGGTGCCCGTCTGGTAGGACGGCCGCGAGAAGATGGTGCTGAAGCCGCCGCCGCCCGCCCCGAAGTCGGGGTTGAGGCCGGAGTCGTTCCACACCGTCTCGCTCTGGTAGGCGCCGGTGGTGTAGTTCGCGTTCAGGTGCGTGCCGCCGACCGAGGTGACCAGCGGGTCGGAGGCCGGCAGGTTAACGCCCTCCACGTACTCGGTGCCGGCGCAGTTCGTCGTGGCCGAGCCCTGGTCGCCAGAGGAGGCGAAGACGCTGATCTTGTTGGCCTGCGCCGTCTGGAACGCGGTCACCGTCGCGTTGAAGATCGAGGTTTCCGCCTGCAGGCAGAGCTCGTTCTCGCCGAAGCTCTGCGACAGCACGTCACCGAGTTTGTTGTTGATCGTGTACTGCTGCGCGGCCAGGATGTCGGCGTCCTGATCGCTCTTGGAGATCACCAGGTCGATGGTCGCGCCCGGGGCGATGGCGTGGGAGTACTGGGTGTCCAGCGCGATCTCTCCGGCCCAGTCGACCTCGTCGGCGTTGCTGAGGGAGAACGTGGGGCAGGGGCCGGTGGTCGTTGCCGAAGCCACGCAGATGATGTTGATGTTGGCGGCCGGCAGACCGAACGTCGAGTCGAACAGCGCGAGGTCGCTCTTGATGTACGGGTCCCCGAAGGCGTCGATGATGGCGATCGTCTTGCCGCTGCCGGTCAGGTTGCGGGGGACGTCGTACGCCGTGCGGATCTGGGACGGCCCGTAGCACGGCACCGCATTGGTCGCGGACTCCGGGGCCTGGCAGGTGAACAGGCCGGCGGCGTTCGGCTTGCTGGTCTTGGTGTACAGCGGCTTGCCGTTGTACCCGAGCACCGCGGGTACCGCTCGCGCGGTGTGCGCGGTCGCGGTCGTCGCCGCGGCCGCGGTCGTGCCGGCCGCGACGCCGGCCAGCGGTATGGCCGCCAGGGACGCCATCGCGGACACGCCGAGGATGGTCGTCAGGTAGCGGATTGATTTACGAGTCCCCACTCAAACTCCCCTTCTGGGTGGTTTCGCCTGAATTCCGACCTGTAGGGCGGAATTACAGTGGATCAGGCGAATGCCAATAAAGCCGATTAGCGAGGCGATTCTACTGAGATCGGACTTAACGCCGTGGCTTTAACGCGAGTTGTATGCCGAGTCGTAACGATCTGGACGTGACCCGCTTCCCGCCGAGGCAATTACTCCGGCGGCGCAATAGGCCGAAACGGCGCTGGCGGGCACGGCGACCAGATCGCCGCGCCGCCGGTTGCTTGTACGCTGATGCCGGCGAACGACGACGGAGGAGGTCTGTCCCGTGGCTGCGGCCGAAGACTGGGTGGCGCGCACGGCGGCCCAGGTGCGCACGGAGGGCGAACGCCGGCATCCCGGCGAGGTTCCGACCTGCGCGTCGGGGATCAGCCCGTCCGGCCCCGTGCACCTGGGCAACCTGCGTGAGCTGATGACCCCGCACCTGGTCGCGGACGAGGTGCGGCGGAACGGTGCGCCCTGCCGGCACATCTTGTCCTGGGACGACTACGACCGCCTGCGCCGGGTCCCGGCCGGGCTGCCCGACTCGCTCGCCGAATACATCGGCCGTCCGCTGACCGGCGTGCCCGACCCGTGCGGCGAGCACGAGAACTTCGCCGAGCACTTCAAGGAGCCCTTGCGCGACTCACTGGATCGCCTCGGGGTCCAGGTCACCGAGATCAGCCAGACCGAGATGTACACCTCCGGCGCGTACACGGCGCAGATCGTGCTCGCCATGCGACGCCGAGCCGACATCGGCGCGGTCCTGGCCAGGTACCGCACCAGGCGGGCCGGCGCGGACGACGAGGACGAGCCGCAGGCCGGGGAGTACTACCCGTTCCGGCCGTACTGCGCGGCCTGCGGCCGCGACGACACCACCGTGACCGCCTTCGACGACCAGACCACGGAGATCACCTACACCTGCGCCTGCGGCGCGTTGGTCGGTCCCGTGCCGATCGCCGAGGTGGCCGGGAAGCTGGCCTGGAAGGTCGACTGGCCCATGCGGTGGGCCTATGAGCAGGTGACGTTCGAGCCCGCCGGGGTGGATCACGCCTCGCCCGGCTCCAGCTTCACGGTCGGCGGGGAACTGGTGCCGATCTTTGGCGGCGAGATGCCGCTGCACTTCGGATACTCCTTCGTCGGCACCACCGGGTCGGCCAAGATGAGCGGCTCCCGCGGCGGTGCGCCGACCCCGGCCGACGCGCTGGAGATCTTCGAGGCCCCGGTGCTGCGCTGGCTGTACGCGCGGCGGCGTCCCGAGCAGGCCTTCACCCTGGTCTTCAACGCCGAGGTCGGCCGGGTCTACGACGAGTGGGACAAGCTGGGCCTCGAGGTCGCGGAAGGCGGTGCCGACCAGGCCAGGTTTGCCGTGTTCGCCCGCGCGTCCAGCACCTCGGACGGCCCGCTGCCGGTCACGCCGCGCCCGCTGCGCTTCGCCACCCTGGCCTCGGTCGCCGACATCACCGCCGGCGACGAGGCGCAGATGCTGCGGATCGTGCGGGACCTGACCGCGGACGACCCGGTGGACAGCCTGGACGAGGTCCGGCCCCGGCTGGACTGCGCGCAGGCCTGGGTCACCGAATACGTCCAGCCCGCGGACCGGACCCAGGTCCGCGACGTGCCCGACGCGGCCGGGCTCGCGGCCCTGACCGAGTCCGAGCGCGAATCCATCAAGCTGCTGCTCGAAGGCATGGCCGAGGACTGGTCCCTGGAGGGCCTGACCACCCTGCTGTACGGCATCCCGAAGCTGCTGCGCGGGCTGCCCATCAGCGCTCCGCCGACCAAGGATCTGAAGGCGGCCCAGAAAGTCTGGTTCGCGCTGCTTTACCGGTTGCTGGTCGACAAAGACACCGGCCCGCGGCTCCCCACCCTGCTGCTAGCCCTAGGCCAGGATCGGGTCCGTTCCCTGCTGAGCGGGTAGCCGCTTACGCCGCCGGGTCCAGTAGCGTCGTGCGGTGCCTGACCCCGGCCCGTGACCTTGCGTGCCGGGCCTGCCGCCGGGGCCCGGTCTGCTGAGCCCTGACCGTGGTCCAGCCCGCCGGCTCGGCCGGGTCGAACGAGGAGTACGAGGGCCGTAGCACCGAGCGCAGGGCCGTGGCCAGCCATGCCGGAGTGAGCAGGGCCGCTGAAGGGGCGCCCGGCTGAAGCTGGAGGGCATGGCGAGTGATCGTGTCCAGGACGCCGGGCACGCCCGCCCGGACCTGCCGCGGGGTGTATACATGCCCCTTGTGCCGGGGCGCGTCCGGCAGCGCGGTGGCCTCGTCGCCAGGCCAGCAGCCGGTGAGCAGCGCGTAGAGCATCCGGCCCAGCGCCACGGTGTCGGCCGCGGCCGGGTTGGCGGCGTGCGTCCCGGACAGGGCCGCGTCGATGCCGAGCCCGGTGATCTTGAGGCCGCTGGCGACGTCCCAGCGCAGCGAGTGCGGGCTCAGGCACAGATGCGGCCGGCCGGCCCGGTGCGCGACGGCCAGGGCGTCCGCGGCGTCGGCGATCATGGCGGCGGCCAGCGCCGGTCTGGGCAGCCCGGACAGCACCAGGTCCTCCAGGTGCGTGCCCGGCGCCCACTCCGACACGATGTACGGGTCCTCGACGCTGTAGTCGGTGTCGTAGATGGTGGCCAGCCGCGAATCGCTGACCCGCGCCGCGGCCTGCACCGCCTCCACCACGGGCGCCGGGACGGGCACCCCGCGGGGCAGCAGGTGGATGGCGACCGGTCGGCGGAGCAGTTCGTCGGTGGCCTTCCACAGCGACGCCTCCCACAGCGACAGCCCGTCGGCCGCGGTAACCCGCTCGCCGAGCCGGAACCGTCCGCCCAGTCCCATCCTCGGCCCAGCTACCCCGGTCGCGTCTTCTATGGCGACAGTCATGGCAACCCCCTGCTCATCACCAGCCAGTTGACACATGCCCTATTTACGTCGACGAAACCAGACACGGCGTCACCCGATTGGGGGGATCTTTATCACCCGGCCCCTACAAAGGCCGCCTGAGCTGCGAAAACAGCCCAGATCAAGAATCAGATAACTTTTAGCTAACCGCCGGTATCTATCAGGACGATTGTGCTAAAAGCCCTGGTCGTCAGGAACCGGTCAGAAACCGGTCCATGATCCGGACCGCGGACTCCAGGGCGGACAGCGGGATGCGCTCGTCGGTACCGTGGAACATGGCGTAGTAGTCGTACCCCTCGGGCAGCACCAGCGGGGTGTAGCCGTAGCACGCCATCCCCAGCCGGGCGAAGTGCTTGGCGTCGGTTCCGCCGCTCATGCAGTACGGCACGATCGTGCCGCCCGGGTCCTCGGCCAGCAGGGCCGAGGTCATGCTGGCCATGAGCGGGGCGCCGAGCGGCGCCTCCAGCGCGTCGTCCTGATACGCGTAGGCCCAGCTCACCTCCGGCCCGGTGAGCTCGTCGAGGGTGGCCAGGAACTCCTGCTCGCAGCCGGGCAGGACCCGCCCGTCGACGTAGCCGACCGCCTCGTCCGGGATGACGTTGACCTTGTACCCGGCGGCCAGCATGGTCGGGTTGGCGCTGTTGCGGATCGTGCCGGCCACCAGCGCCGCGCCCGGNNCGCCCGGCTGCGGCCGCGATGGCCTCGACCGCGGCCTGCACGGTCGGGATCAGCCGGACCGGCCAGCGGTAGGCGCCGATCCTGGCCATCGCCGCGCTCAGCCGGGTCACCGCGTTCTCCGGGTTCGGCTTGGCTCCGTGCCCGGCCCGGCCGCGGGCCGTCAGCCGCAGCCAGGCGGTGCCCCGCTCCGCCGACGCGATGGGGTACAGCCGCTGCCCGCGACCCGCGTGAAAGGTGAAGGCCCCCGATTCCCCGACCGCCTCGGTGCACCCATCGAACAGCTCCGGGTGCCGTTCGACCAGCCACTGTGCCCCGAACTCCGCCGTGTCCTCCTCGTCCGCAGTGAACGCGAGCACCACGTCGCGCCGCGGCCGCACCCCAGAGCGCGCCCACTGGCTGACCACCGCGAGCAGCACCGCGTCGGCGTTCTTCATGTCCACCGCGCCGCGGCCCCACAGCACGCCGTCGCGGATCTCGCCCGCGAACGGCGGCACGGTCCACGACGACGGGTCCGCGGGCACCACGTCCAGGTGCCCGTGCACCAGCAGCGCCGCCGCGCCGGGCTCGCGCCCGCTGATCCGCGCCACCACGTTCGCGCGCCCCGGGGCGGACTCCAGCAGCGCCGGCTCGACCCCGGCCTCGGCCAGCCGGGCCGCCACGTACTCCGCGGCCGGGCGCTCCCGCCCGTCCCCGCCGCCCCGGTTGGTCGTGTCGATCCTGATCAGGTCGGCGGCGAACCGGGCGACCTCGGTTCCGGCCAAAGTCATAAGATCAGTCGCCCCGGGGGAGCAGCCCGGCCGCCCGGTACGCGTCGTCGATCAGCCGCATAGTCCCCACCGCGTGCGCCGCCGAGGTCGGGGCGTCGCTCCGGCCAGCGACCGCCGCGGCGAACGCGCGAAGCTGCTCGGTGTAGGTCGTGTCCCCGGAGCCCCGCTCGTCGGCCAGCACCGACCCGTCCCTGACCGCGACCAGGTGCCCCGAGTGCGCCCGGATGAAGCCCTGCACGTACACGGTCCCGCGCTCGCAGCTCACGTGGACCTCGTCCCGGTCCTGCCCGTCCCGGGTAAACGCGGACTCGAACCAGGCCGTGGCGCCGCCGGGGAAGGCCAGCCGGACCGCCGTCGCGCGGTCCGCCACCGCCCGGGAACGTCCGTCCGCCACCGCCCCGGAACGCCCGCCGCCCAGCGCATCGACCGGATCGGCCAGCGCCGCGGTCACCGCGGGCTCGCCCGGGCCGATCAGCCGCAGGCAGTCGATCACGTAGCAGCCGCCGTCCATCAGCGCCCCGCCGCCCAGCGCGTAGTCGTACCGGATGTCGCCCGGGTCGGCGACCGCGAAGCTCGTCCAACCCTGGATGTGGCGCACCGGCCCCAGCTCGCCGACCAGCTCTGCCAGCCGCCGGATCAGCGGGTGATACCGGTAGTGCATGGCCTCCATGACCACCAGGCCGGAGGCCGCCGCCGCGTCCGCGACCCGCGCCGCCTCCCGCGCGTTGCAGGCGAACGGCTTCTCGCACAGCACGTGCTTCCCGGCGTCGATCGCGGTGAGCGTCCACGGGCCGTGCAGTGAGTTGGGCAGCGGATTGTAGATGGCGTCGATGTCCGGGTCCTCGACCAGCTCGTGGTAGCTGCCGTGGGCCACCGGGATCCCGTGCCGCTCCGCGTAGGCCAGGGCGCGGGCCTGGCTCCGGGCCCCGACCGCGGCCACGGTCACCTCGGGCACGCTCGCGGCCGGTTCGAGCAGCGCCGCGGTGGTAATCCGCGCGGTGCCGAGCACTCCGATGCGTAGTGGGTCCACGTCTGGCAGCCTAGGGCACGCCCCACCGGTCACTGCAGGCACGAACCACGGCCGTTCGGTCAAAATCATCATGACGCCGAACGGCCCTGGCCATCCGCGGCCCGCGAAGCAGACGATAACCGATCAATACGTATTGATCGATCAAGCTAGTTTGATGTACTTTTAGCCACGTGACCGTTCAGCGGGACACCGTCCCGCCCGGGTTCTTGCGGCTGGCCGCTCATCCGCTGCGCTGGCGGCTGCTGCGTGAGCTGGCGCACAGCGACCGGCAGGTCCGTGAGCTGAAGGCCCTCCTCGGGCAGCCGCAGAGCCTGGTGTCCTATCATCTGGGGCAGCTGCGGTCCGGCGGCCTGGTGACGACGCGGCGCAGCTCGGCCGACCGGCGTGACGCCTACTACAGCATCGACCTGGCCCGCTGCGGCGAGCTGCTCACCGCGGCCGGGGCGGCCCTGCATCCCGGCCTGCGCCTGGTCCCGCCGCCCGCAGGCGAATTCCCCGCCGTCACTCGGGTGCTGTTCTTGTGCACCGGGAACAGCGCCCGTTCCCAGCTGGCCGAGGCCTTTGCCGAGCGCCTAGCGGCCGGCGCGGTCGAGGCGGCCAGCGCGGGCAGTCGTCCCAAGCCGCTGCATCCCAACGCGGTCCGGGTCATGCGCGAGCACGGCGTCGACATCGCCGGCCGCGCGTCCAAGCACCTGGACACCTTCGCCGGGCAGCGGTTTGACTACGTGATCAGCCTGTGCGACCGGGTCCGCGAGGTGTGCCCGGAATTCCCCGGCCACCCCCAGGTCATCCACTGGAGCATCCCCGACCCCGCCGCCTCCGGCGGCACCGACACGGAGACCTACCCGGCGTTCCGCGCCGTAGCCGACACGCTAAAGACCCGGATCCNNCTGGCCACGGTGCTGCGGGAATGGGGCCGGATCGGCTGTATCGGGTTCGGCGGGCCGCCCGCGCACATCGCGCTGCTGCGCAAGCTGTGCGTGGACCAGCGGGGCTGGCTGGATTCGACCGAGTTCGAGGACGCGATTGCCGCCTGCAACCTGCTACCCGGGCCGGCCTCCACCGAACTGGCCATCTTCTGTGCGTGGCGGGTCCGCGGCCGGCTCGGCGCGCTGGTCGGCGGCGCGGCGTTCATCGTGCCCGGGCTGATCGTCATCCTAGCCCTGTCGGTGCTGTTCCTGGCCGGGACCCCGCCGCCGTGGGTGCGCGGGATAGGCGCGGGCGCGGACGCCGCGGTCGCCGCGGTCGCGGTCCAGGCCGGCTGGCTGCTGCTGGTCCCGAGCTGGCGCCGCGCCGCCGGTTCGCGCCGGCTGCGCTGGATCGCCTACCTGCTAGCGGGCGCAGCCGCCGCCCCCCTCATCGGCCCGTGGCTGGTGTTCGTCCTGCTCGGCTGCGGTCTCACCGAACTGGCCATCCGCCGCAAACCCCGGCCCCGCCCCGCTCGCGCGGTCGCCGCCTGGCCCCTACTCGCCGTGCGGGCGATCCGGACGGCAGGACCCGCCGCGGCGGCCAAGACCGCCGCCCAGACCGCCGCAGTCGCCGTCGGCGGCGGCGGGCTGCTCGCGGTGGCCTGGGTGGCGTTCAAGGTGGGGGCGCTGTCCTTCGGCGGCGGCTTCGTCATCATCCCGCTTATGCAGGCCGACGCCGTGGGCCACCACTGGATGACCAGCGACCAGTTCCTCAACGGCGTCGCCCTCGGCCAGATCACCCCGGGCCCGGTCGTGCTGACCGTCGCCACCGTCGGCTACGCCGCCGCCGGCCTGGGCGGCGGGCTGCTGGCCGCCCTAGTCGCGTTCACCCCGTCCTTCGCCTTCATCCTGATCGGCGGCAAGTACTTCGGCGCCCTGCGCGGCAACCGCCACGCCCAGGCCTTCCTCGACGGCGCCGGCCCGGCCGCGATCGGCGCCATCCTCGGCTCCGCGGTCACCTTGGCCCGCGCGCTGACCGAGCCCTGGCAATACGCTGTCCTCGCTGGCGCGGCCGTGCTGATGCTCGCTGTGCGGCGCGGCGTGGTCCTCACCCTGCTCGGCGCCGGTGCCGTCGGCCTGATCGTCGCCCTAGTCGGCGGACCGCTTCCCGGCT
>PLIQ01000207.1:18361-28719 GCA_003140115.1 Actinomycetota bacterium
GTGATCTGCTCGGCGCAGAATCCCCAGCGCAGCCACCGCCGCTCCATGTAAATGAGGTGCTTGAGCAGCTCCAGGGGAGTCCAGCCGGATGGCAGACGGCTGGCGCGTAGCTCCGCATCGGTAAGGCCCTCAATCTTGCGGATGATGACCGACCGGTAATAGTCCAGGAAGCCCAGCAGCAGTTCTTTCGGGTCGCCGAGCTGGCGACCAGGCTTGTGTACGACGGTGGTCACGTTGTTCTCCTTCTGATCGTTCGCTGGCCTTTCGCATCCGCTGCCGGGCCCGGGCGGAAATAAACACCAGTCCGGGCGCCCCAAAATGGAGGCTGCGGAGCCAATAATGCGGGGCGCAGCGATGTGCTAGATGGCCCGCTACCCTCCATCGGCCTGCCATTGAATGGTATTTGTCTCTTATACGGCTTTCCTCCCGTGTGCTCACGACCCGGCTACCTGGTTGATGGTCCGTTCTACCTGTTCTTGCTGGTACAGCGGTCCATCAACCATGCTCGGCCAGGCAGCTCCAAGATGACCAAGAGGATTATTCGTAATAAAACGGACTCGTGCCGCGACGCGCCGGAAACTCGGGTTGTTTCGGGATGTCTACCGGGCAGATCCCGTGAACCGCGGCCCTGTACGTCGGCCGGCAGGCCGGCACGCTTCGGGCTGGCTTTAAACGTCGGCGGGTAATGCTGGTGGGATGAGACCGGGCCCTGCGGGTACCCGGACCAGATCCGCTAGTCGTCCGGAAGGGGCAACCAAGGTGACGCGCGGCAGTCAGCCACGCAGCGCGACCGAATCGGTGGCCACCCGCCGCGACCACGCCGATCTCAAAGACCCCGAGGATGGCCCTGGCCTCGATCATGCTCACCGCGGGGTCGACCGCGGACCGGATCGGGGCCAGGAAGGTGTTCGTGCTCGGGCTGACCGCGTTCGCGGCCGGCTCGGCCGCCTGCGCCGCGGCACCGTCGCTGGCCGTCCTGATCGCGGCCCGCGCGGTGCAGGGCCTCGGTGCGTCGGCTCTGCTGCCGTGCTCGCTCGCCTTGCTGGTGCATCAGTTCCCCGAT
Source organism: Actinomycetota bacterium (assembly GCA_003140115.1). The sequence goes on from PLIQ01000207.1 coordinate 19,425, forward strand.
CCGCGGGCGCGGGCGCGTGCGCTCGGTGTGTGGGGCGGCATGGGCTCGCTGGGCGTGGCGCTCGGCCCGGTGTTCGGCGGCGCGCTGGTGGCGCTGGCCGGCTGGCGGTCGATCTTCCTGGTCAACGTGCCCATCTGCGTGCTCACCGCGTTCCTGCTGCGGCGGTACGTCACCGAGTCGCCGCTCAACCCGGAGCGCCGGCCAGACCTCCCAGGGCTCCTGCTCGGGGTCGTCTCGCTGGCCGGGCTGACCGCGGGCTTCATCACTGCGGGCCAGCGAGGCTGGCTGTCTCCCGGACCCGCCGCCCTGTTCGCGGTCGGCCTGATCGCCGGGTGGTTCTTCCTCCGGGCCGAGCGGCGCGGGGCGTCCCCGATGCTGCCGCTGGCCCTGTTCCGTTCCCGGAGCCTCAGTGGTGCTACCGGGGTCGGGGTGATCTTCAACCTGGTCCTGTACGGGTCGCTACTCTGCCTCTCGCTGTTCCTCCAGCAGTCGCGTCATCAGTCGGCCCTGGCTACCGGCCTGCTGTTGCTGCCGATGAGCCTGGTCGTCGGGGTCGGCTCGCTGGCTAGCGGCAGGCTGACCGCGCGCTTCGGGCCGCGCCCGCCGATGCTGGCCGGGCTCACGCTGGCCGCCGTCGGCGCGGCCGTCCTGGCCACGGCGGGTACCGACACCAGCCTGGCGATCGTCGTCGGCGGTTCGGTCCTGCTCGGCCTCGTCTCCCTGGCCATGCCGGCCATGACCGCCGTCGTGGTGGGCGCAGCGGGGCCCGAGCACGCGGGCGTGGCCAGCGGCATCCTGAACGCCGCGCGGCAGTCCGGCGGAGCCCTCGGCGTGGCCCTGCTCGGCTCGCTCCTCGGCTCCGGCCGCGCGCTGAGCCTGCACGTCCCGCTGGCCGCCGCGGCCGGCGGCTACCTCGTCGCGCTGGCCCTGGCCTGGATCGCCATCCGCGGCAGGAGCTTACCCGCCGAGCAGGTCGCGCCGGATGGCGCGATGCGCGACGATTGACGCTTGGCGGAAGGGGACTGGGTTGGCTCGTACACCCCTGCGGGAGACTGACCCGCCGCGGGTCGGTCGGTACCAGTTGCTGGCCCGGCTCGGCGCGGGCGGGATGGGTGTCGTGTACCTCGCCGCGGGCCAGGACGGCCACCCGGTAGCGCTGAAGGTGCTGCGGCCCGAACTGTCCAGCGACCCCGAGTTCCGGACCCGGTTCAGCCGCGAGGTGACCGCGCTCACCCGGGTCAGGGGCGTGTGCACGGTGCGGGTGATCGATGCGGACACCACCTCGGCCCGGCCGTTCCTGGTCACCGAGTACGCCGAGGGACCCACGCTGTCGGAGTACATCGACTCCCGCGGCCCGATGGACCCGCAGATGCTGTACGGCCTGGCTACGGGGCTGGCCGAGGCGCTGACCGCGATCCACGCGGCCGGCATCGTGCACCGCGACCTCAAGCCCTCGAACGTGCTGCTCACCGCGGGCGGCCCGAAGGTCATCGACTTCGGGATCGCGCAGGTGCTCGGCGCGACCGCCGTCACCCGGGTCGGCATGACGGTCGGCTCGGCCGGCTTCATGGCCCCCGAGCAGATCATGGGCCGGGCGGGCACCGCGGCCGACATCTTCAGCTGGGCTGTGACCGTCGCCTACGCGGCCAGTGGGCAGTCGCCGTTCGGCGCCGGGACCCCCGACGCCATCTTGTACCGGATCGTGCATGAGACGCCGGATATCGCCGCGGTCCCGGCCGCGCTGCACGCCCAGGTTGCCGCCGCCCTGGCCAAGGAACCGCACGACCGCCCCACCGCGCCCGAGCTGCTGAGCCAGCTGACTCACACCGCCGCCATCCCCTCCGCCGGCTACGACAACCCCACCCAGACCGTGCTCGCCCAGACCTGGCGGCCCGCCGCCCTCCCGCCGGTCACGCCGTCCGGGCCCGCTCCGCCACCGGCTGCCCGTCCCGCCGCCCCGCAGCGCACCGGCCTGCGGCGCCCGGTCCTGCTCACCCTGGTGCTAGCGGTCGCCATCTTGCTCGGCGCCGGCGGCGCGGCCCTCGCCTTCGCGCTGTCCGGGCACCCCTCGAACGGCCACAACACCGCTTCCGGCGGTGCCGCGAGCCACAGCCCGACCGCGCCCGCTACCTCGGCCGTCACGAACACCTCGGCCGCCGCATCCTCACCCGCTGTGTCGTCGAGCAGCACAAGCACCGCGACCAGCTCGACCAGCCCGAGCCAGGCCACCTCGTCCAGCTCCGCCGCCCTTCCTGTCCTGGTCGTCGGCAGCTACTCCGGCATGCAGCCGACCGAGATCGCCTACAGCGGCGACGGGACGAACGTGGTGACCGGCATCACCTGGAGCTCGTGGGCGGCCACCGGCGCGACCGGCACCGGCACGTCGGACATCGATAGCTGCGTCCCGTCCTGCGCGGCCGCCTCGCCCGATAACGTCAGCACCACCATTACCCTCTCCACTCCGGTCAACGGACATTTCACCCAGATGACCGAGACCCGGAACGGGTCCACCGCCAACTACACCTACCCGGACACCTGGGCGCAGAGCGCCTCGTAGCCGTTCAGGGCAGGCAGGGCAGAGCGCGTCTCGTCGCGGTTCAGGGCACGAACACCAGGCGGCCGACGGTGCTGCCGTCGGCCAGCCGCTGGAGCCCGTCGGCGACCTCGGCCAGGCCGAGCCGCTCGCCGATCAGCGGCCGGATCTGGCCGTCGGCCACCAGCTTGGTCAGCTCGACGTGGCAGTCCCGGACGAGCCGCGGGTCCTTGATCTGGTACAGGCCCCAGTGCAGTCCCACCACCGAGTAGTTCTTGATCAGCACGTGGTTCAGCGGTGCGGACGAAATCTCCCCGCCCGCGAAGCCGATGATCAAGATCCGGCCCTCGAACGCGATGCACTTGGTCGACCGGGTGTACGTCTCCCCGCCCACCGGGTCGTAGATCACGTCGGCGCCGCGGCCGTCGGTGACCTCCTTGACCACCTCGACGAAGTCCTGGCTCAGCCGGTCCACCACGACGTCCGCGCCGAGCGCTCGGGCCACCTCGGCCTTGCGCTCGCCGCCGACCACGCCGATGACCCGCGCTCCGGCCGCCTTGCCGAGCTGGACGGCGCCGCTGCCCACCCCGCCCGCCGCGGCGTGCACCAGCAGCGTCTCCCCGGCGGCCAGCCGGGTCCGCCGGTGCAGCGCGAACCAGCCGGTCTGGTAGGTAATGAAGAAGGCCGCGGCCTCGGCGTCGTCCAGGCCCTCCGGGGCGGGGAAGACGCTGTCGGCGTTCATGACCGCGAACTCGGCGAAGGCGCCCGACGGCAGCGAGGACCCGCCGAGCACCCGGTCGCCGACGGCCAGCTGTTCCACATCCGCGCCGACCGCGACGACCTCGCCGCACAACTCGACGCCGGGGGTAAACGGCAGCGGCGGGCGGACCTGGTACAGGCCCCGGCACATGAGCACGTCGGGGAAGTTGGCCGCCGCGCCGCGCACCCGGACCAGCACCTGCCCCGGCCCCGGCTCGGGCTCCGGCACCTCGGCTAGCTCCAGCACCTCCCGCGGCTCACCCAGCTCACGAACCAGCCAGGCCTTCACAGTCCCGCCTCCTCGATCCGCTGCTGCAGCCGGTTCATCCCGCGCAGCCACTTGTCGGGGTCGGCGGCCCGCAGCCCGTAGTAGTCGTGCACCTGCGGATGCGGCAGGATCAGGAACCGGCCGTCGGCCAGGCCCTCCCACAGCGCCTCGCCGACCTCCTCGGGCTCGATCGCCGCCTCCCGCAGCACGACCTCCCCGGCCTGACCGGAGGCGGCCAGCATGCTGGTCCGAACCCCCTGCGGGCAGATGCAGTGCACGGTCAGCCCGCGGTGGCGGTACGTCGCGGCCAGCCATTCCGCGTAGGCCTCGGCGCCGTGCTTGGTCACCGAGTACGGCGCGGCCCCCAGCATGGTGAGCAGCCCGGCCGCCGACGCGGTCACGACGAAACAACCCTGGCCCCGGCTCAGCCAGCCGGGCAGCAGTTCCCGCGACGCGCGGACGTGGGCCATGACGTTGAGCTCCCAGGACCGCTGCCAGGATGCCTCGGGCGCGTCCGGGCCGGTGCCGTCGGCTATCCCGGCGTTGGAGCAGAAGATGTCGATCTCGCCAAGGTGGTCGCGGGCCGCGGCGATGAGCTCGCGGACGCCCTGCTCAGTGGCGACGTCCCCGGGCACCGCGTACCCGCCGATCTCCTCGGCCACCGCGGCCGCCGCCTCGGCGTCCAGGTCGTTGACCACCACCCGGCCGCCGCCCGCGGCGAGCCTGCGGGCCATGGCCCGGCCGATCCCGGCGCCGCCGCCGGTGATGACTACTCCCGATCCCTCGACGATCGTCATCCGCGCACCCACCATCAGCGTCAATCAGGGCTGATCAGCCCCGGGCGTCCCTGGCAGGGTATCGCGGCCGCCGCCGCGGCGGCGGCCCGGCCCTACTGGTCGGTAGCCTGCTCCTGCCGACGGGCAGCCCGGTCGATCAGGCCCGCCGCGGTGGCCAGGAGCTGGTCGATCCGGACCGGCTTGGCCAGGAACTCATCCGCGTGGCGCAGCAGCGCGGCGGTCCGCAGGTCCGCGTGGGAGCTGACCACGACGACCGGCAGGGTGGGCGCGATCCGGCGCAGCGCGTCGAGCAACTCCAGGCCGTTCATGCCGGGCATCTCCACGTCGGTGAACACCAGGTCCCACTGCCCGGCGGCCACCAGCTGGAGCGCGACCGCGGGGTCGGCGGTGTGCGTGACCGTGAACTGCCCCCGCTTGGCCAGCACGGTGACCGCGAACAGGGCCGCCTCGGGATCGTCCTCGACCAGGAGGATCCGCCCTCGTGTTCCTAGCAAATTGACGTTCATGGGCCCACTGTGGACCCCGTGGGTATCCGGCCTCGTTGCGAGCACGATGCAGGACGGTTGCGCCGTCCCGTCAGCCGGGCTCGCCCTTCCGGGGCAGCGGCGCTCTGGCCGCCAAAGGGGCCACGTACCGGTAGCCGAATCCCCGGACCGCCTCGATCGCCGAGCCCGGCCCGCCCTGCTGGTCGAGCTTGCGCCGCAGCCGCATGACGGCGAACTTGACCCGTTCCGGGCCGATGCCGAGCGGGTCGTTCCAGGCCATCTCGAGCAACTGGTCGGGGTTCAGGGTCCGGCCGGCGTGCCGGACCAGCGCGGCCAGCANNCGCGGCCGCCGCATTAGCGCCTCGACCCGGGCGGCCAGCTCCCCGTTGCCGAACGGCTTGGTGAGGTAGTCGTCGGCCCCGCCGTGCAGCCCGCGGACCTTCTCCGCCTCCTGCGCGTGCGCGGTCAAGATGAGGACCGGGACGTCGCTCAGGTCGCGGATGCGCTCCAGGACCTGCCATCCGTCCAGCGTCGGCAGTCCGATGTCCAGGACCACCAGGTCGGGCCGCGCGGTGTGGAAGACCCGCAGGCCTTGCTTCCCGTCCATCGAGTTGGCCACGTCGAATCCGTTCCTGGTCAGCACGGTGCGGATACCGAGCGCGATGTCCCGGTCGTCCTCGATGACCAGCACCCGGCCCTTCGCCGAGCCGCCAAAGCCGGAACCGAAGCCGGAAGCAAAGCCGGACCCGGACCCGGAACCAACGGAACTAGTAGCGCGGGGACTCATGACGNNCGGACGAACCGGCTGAACAAGTGACCGACCTCGTTCGCGGGGATGCCGATGCCCGAGTCCGCCACGTCGATCCGCCAGGTCCCCTTCCGCCACGTGGCGGTGACCCGGACCAGCCCGTCGCGGTGTGAGAACTTGACCGCGTTGGCGATCAGGTTCTCCAGCACCTGCATCAGCCGTCGCGAGTCACCCTGGACCGGCGGTCCCGTGGTCGCCCTCACCTCCAGCTTGACGCCCTGCTTGGCCGCGCCCGGAGTCGCGGCCCGGATCGCCTCGGTCACCAGGTCGGTGACGGAGACCGCCGCCAGGTCCAGTGGCAGCGCCCCCGCCTCCAGCCGATCCAGCATGAGCAGGTCGCCGATCAGCCGGTGCAGCCGGTCGGCGTTCCGCTCGATGATGCCCAGGAAGCTCAGGCCCTCGGCGGTCAGCCCGTCCGCTTCCCCCCTGATCAGCTCGATGAAGGAGACGATCGAGGTCAGCGGGGTGCGCAGCTCGTGCGACACGATGGCCAGGAACTGGTTCCGGGCCTCGTCGATGCGCTGCAGCCGCTCGTTCTGCTCGGTCAGTTGCCGCTCGTGCAGCTCGGTTAGCTGCCGCTGGGCCTGCTCGGCCGTCCGCTGGGCGGCGAGCTCGGCCTCCAGCGCCGCCATCCGCTGCCGCTCCAGTTCCGTCCGCTCTGACATGTCCCAGGCCAGCCACAGGTCGCCCCGGTAACGGCCGTCGACCAGGATCGGCCAGTAGTCGCCCTCGAAGGTTCGGCCGTCCGCCAACTCGATCTGCTCCCCGGACAGCGGCTGCCGGGCCCGGAGCACCTCCGCGACCCGCCGGCCGAACCGGACCGGGTCGGCGAACACGTCGTAGATCCGACGGATGACCGCGAGCGCGGAGGTCCCCACCAGGGCGGGCGGGTCGTCGAGGCCGAACATGGTGCCGAAGCTCTGGCTGACGTGCGTGATCTGGCCCTGCTCGTCGGTGATGAGTATGCCCGGGATAGCCACGGCGATCACGCAGTTGAGCCGTTCGGTCTGGTCGGCCAGCGCGGCGTAGGAGCGCTCGATTTCGGTCAGGTCCCGCATGAAACCGGTGAAGAACGTCGCCCCGCCCAGCGTGATCTGCACCGGGGTCAGCTCCACGGTGCGTTCGGTGCCGTCGGCGCGCAGCGCGGCGATGTTCATCTGGCCGGTGAATTCCCCCGGGTCACCGGTCTCGACGTAAGTCCGGATGTGCTCGAGGAATCGCTGCCGGTACCGCTCCGGGATCAGGAAGTCGGCCAGTGACCGGCCCAGCACGTCGTCCTGGCGGAAGCCGGACAGCTTCTCGGCCGCCGGGTTGAACTCCATGACGCTGCCGCTGGAGTCGAAGGCGATGATGGCGATGGGCGCGCCCGTGACCAGCGCCCGGTTCAGCGCCTGCCGCTCGGCCAGCTCGGCCAGGTCGTTGGCGTGCCGGATCTGGGTCGCCACGATGGTGGCCACCGCGTGCGCCGTGGAGCGGACCTCCTCGTCCCAGTTCGCCGCGTCCCCGATCAGGGCCAGCGTGCATAGGCACTGGCCGCCGGCTGGCACCGAGTAGGCCAGCAGCGCGCTGGCCGCCCGCGTGCCGTCCGCACCCTCGCCGGGTTCGAGGGTCAGCTGGACCGGAGTGCGCTGGGCCAGCGACAGCGCGCCGAGCTTGGCCAGCAGCGCCGGACCGGCGGCGTCCGCCGGGTACGCCGCGAGCACCGTGGCGGGCTGTCCCGAGGTCGGCTGGAAGGCCAGCGCGGCGCGGAGGCCGAACGTCGCCACCAGCCGCTCCAGCACCGCGGGTAGCGCGGCCAGCGCGGTGTCGTCCCGCAGGATTTGCGCCACGGCGAAGTCGAGGACCGCGGTCGCTGACCCGGCGGGGCGCACCTGATTCGGCACGAGTGCCGGACCGACCCTAGACCCCCGAGAAGCACCCATAACCCCCCAAGCCTCTGGCGTAACTTACATCACTAGTCTATGCCACGCATAGTGATACCTCCTGCGCGCAAAGTAGCAACCCCTCCCGCGCCCACCCAGCGCCCCACCCGGCGCGCCCGACCCCGGGCCCCACCCCGCGCCGCGGAGGGGTAGCATCTGAGGCGGTGGTACCGGCCGCCGCTGGGTCCGCGGGCAGAGCTGCAAGCTCACCGGGTNNGGCCGGCCGAGTCTTCGCCACCTCAAGCTCGAGGCCAAGCGCCGCCTCGCCACGGGTGAGTTCCCCAGCTTGCACGAAGCCCAGGTCGCCATCGCCCGTGAGCACGGCCTGCCCAACTGGACCGCGCTCAAGCAGCGCGTCTGCGACGCACCAGAGAGCCACGCACTGGACCAGCTCCGCTGGGTGATCGCGCGCTTTTCCGGGGCCGGCGAGCCGGGCTGGACGGCCCCGGCCGAGGACGAGCTGCGGCTGCACTTCGACGAGCGCTTCCTGAGCGTGATCCCGCCGCCCGCCCTGATCGCGACGATCAGCAACGTCGCCGCGGACCTGCGCGGCGACCTCGTGGTCCTCGGCCAGACCCCGGAGCAGGCCTACGTCCAGCTCCAAGGCATGCACTACATCGCGGTGACCGACGCCGAGCCGCCGCACCGCCTGACCGGCCTGCGCGGGATCCCGGTCGGCAGCCGGGTCCACGATCCCCGGATCGCCGACCCCCCCGTCCGCACCCAGGGCCCGGTTCCCGCCGGAGTAGCCGAGCTCGCCGAGCAGGCCTTCGCCGACCTAGGCCTGACCGCCCTCCTCCTGGCCGGCGGCGAACCCGAGGCCGGCCAAGACGCGCAGCAAGCACAAGACGCGCAGCAAACATGGGTCCTCGCCCGCGGCTGGGCCGACCTGGACCGCCGCGAGCCCCTGGACCCCGGTCACCGCTTCCCGGCCCCGGGCGTCACCGTCCTGGTCACCGCCACGGCAGTGCTCAGGCTGGTCGCCGAGGGCCGCGTCGGCCTGGACGATCCGGCCAACGATCACCTGCGCGCGGTCCGNNATCCCCGCCAGCGGCCCCCGCGGGACCGTCCACCCCAGCAACGGCGGCTTCGCCGTACTCGGCCAGCTGGTCGCCGACGTCACCGAGATGCCCTACGCCGAGGCCGCCGCCCGGCTCGTCCTGGCCCCGCTGAAGCTCACCGACTCCGACTTTCCCGCCCGCGCCGCCGACATCGGCCCGCACGCGGTCACCGGCTACAACCTCTCGCTTGACGGCATGTTCCAAAAGATCCCGGCCCGGATCCCCACCCTCCAGGCGGTGGCCGGGCTGTGGTCGACGGGGGCCGATCTCGTGCGCCTGGGCCTCGGGTGGTCAGCGCTGCTGCCCGAGGCCCTCGCGCACGAGGCGCTTACCCCGCAGACCGCCCTAGGCCCCGGCGGCCGCCGGGTCGGCCTGGGCTGGCTCATTACCCCGCGCGGGGACGTCGCCAGCCACGCGGGCACGAACCTCGACGCCACCGCGGCCGTGACCACCCGCATCCGCGATCAGCGGACGCACGTCGTGCTGACCAGCCGCCTGATCCCGGTCAACTCCATCGAGACCCGCCTGCTCCGCGCGTGGACCAATCCAGGAAATAATCCATAACCAGGAAAGGGGAAAACAACATGTACCAGCCGTACCCCACCGGCACCCAGATGCCGGACGTTCAGCGCCCGCCCATCCCGCCCCAGGTCACTAAGGAA
>PLIQ01000454.1 GCA_003140115.1 Actinomycetota bacterium
CGCGCCCCTGACTACCAATGGCTGATCGTCGTTTCGAGCTGGTCTGTGAGATCGAGCCGCCTACTCGCCCGGACCTGACCCGGGTGCGTCACCAGATCGGGGTGCTGAGCCTGGTCGCGGACTCGTTCCTGATTCCAGACAACCACATCGGGAGGGCGACGGTATCCAGCGTGGCGGTCGCGCATGAGGTGCAGGCGATGGGTGCCCGTAGCATCGCCTGCCTGAACTCCCGGGACCGTAACCTGCTGGGGTTCCGCCGGGACCTGCTGACCGCGGCGGCGTATGGCGTGGACCGGTTCTTGTTCGTCTACGGCGACAAGCCCACGGCCGGCAGCCGGACCAGTGAGCTGACGGTACGGACCATGATCGAGGAAGCGCGCGGTGCCGCGGACGATCCGGCCTTCGCCGGCTGCCGGCCGTTTGGCATCGGGGTCACATCCGGCCTGCGCCCGGTTCCGGCGTGGAAGACGGCCGCCGACTTCACCTTCGTGCAGGTCAGTTTCTCAGTCGAGGCCCTGCTGCGGTGGCGTGAGCGCACCAGCGTGCAGGCACCGGTTTACGCGGGGGTGATGGTGCTGGCCAGCGCGGGCATGGCCCGCGCCCTGGCGTCCGCCATCCCGGACATCGATATCCCCGGCCAGTTGATCGATGACGTTGAGCGTGACCGCGGCGCCGGGGTGGACGCGGCGTGCGAGCAGATCATGGCCATCCGCGACAGCGGAGCCTTCGACGGTGCGCATCTGGTGCCAGTCAGCCGCTATCGAGAGGTCGCCGCCCGCCTGGAACGTGACCTGTAAGTGCCTCAGACCTTCTCGTCAGCGCGGGCCGGCACCAGCGCCTGACGGCCTGGCCAGATCCGCCGGATGATCAGGTACATCTCGCAGCCGAGGCAGAACCCGAAGGCCCCGTTCAGGAACGCCGCGACCAACGCGAGCGCCGTCGCCGCCCGGCCCAGCCAGACCAGGTTCGCCGCGTAACCGGCCACCCCGGCGAGCGCGAAGACCAGCCCGACCCCCTGGGCGAACCGCGGCGGCGCCTCGGCCTCGAGTTCCGAGGGCGGGCCCAGCCGCGGCCGGATCAGCCGCCGGTAGAGCAGGCCATAGGGCGAGTAGCGCAGGCCGAACGCGGACGAGACCGCGAAGACCAGCGCCTGGAAGGCCAGCAGCCACACGCTGCCCGTGATCAGCACCACGGCCAGCACCACGGTCGTGATCAGGGCCGCGACACGCGGACCTCGCGGATCGATCTCCATGTTCGCCATTATTCCGCCTATCCTACCGTTTTAGTAGTAATCCGCCGAGCTTGATCCGCCGACGGCCTAGCCTTCCCGCACGGTGGCCCCGCCCGAGACCGCGGCGAGCGGCCGGCGCTCGCGGCGCGCGATCTCGTCACGGACCAGCGGCAGCAGATAACGGCCGTAGTCGATCGCATCGTCGTAAGGGTCGTAGCCCCGGATGAGCAGGGTGCTCACCCCGATGCCCACGTAATCGAGCAGCGCCTGGGCCACGGTGTCCGGCGTCCCGACCAGCGCGGTGGAGTTGCCGGCGGCGCCGGTGGCGGCGGCCAGCGGCGTCCACAGCGCCCGGTCGTGCAGCTCGCCCTTGGCCGCCGCGGCCAGCAGCCGCTGCGAGCCCCGGTTCTGCGGGCGAGCGCCGCCGAGCCCGCCGGCCGGCCGGCGCCACTGACCGCGGAATTACTCGATGTTCGCCCGCGTCGTGGCCAGGATCTGGTGCGCCCGCTCCCAGGCGAGTTCCTCCGTGGCGCCGACAATTGGACGGAACGACACACTGATCCTCGGAGCCGTGTCACGGCCCGCCGCTGCGGCGGCGGCACGCACCGAGGCGATCTGCTCGGCCGTCTCGGCCAGCGGCTCGCCCCACAGGGCGTAGACGTCGGCGTGCTTACCGCCGACCCGGTAGGCCGCGGCCGAGGAGCCGCCGAAGTACAGCGGGATCCGCGGCTGCTGCGGCGAACGGACGTCGGCGTAGGAGTCCTCGACCTGGTAGTAGCGACCCTGGTAGCCGAACGGCCCGTCCGCCGTCCACGCCCGCACCAGGACATCGAGGTACTCATCGGTCCGGTCGTAGCGCTCGTCCTTGGACAGGTGGTCGCCATCGCGGCGCTGCTCACCGTCGCTGCCGCCGGTGATGATGTGCACGGCGATCCGCCCGCCGGCGAACTGGTCGAGGGTGGCGAACGTCCGGGCCGCCAGCGTCGGCGCCATGAAGCCGGGCCGGTGCGCGACCAGGAAGCTCAGCCGGTCGGTCTGGGCCGCGGCGTACGCGGCCACCTGGGTCCCGTCGGGCTGGGACGAGCTGTAGCCGATGAGCACGCGATCGAATCCGGCATCCTCGTGCGCCCGGGCGAAGCGCCTGACGTACTCGCGGTCCACGACCGGCCCGCGGGAGCGCCGGGTCTCGGACTGGTCACGAGTGCTGATCATGCCGATGAACTCAACGGGCATCGATCGGTCCCTCCTGAGCGGTTACGGGTTGCCNNCTGGCGCGGTACCCGGCCTGGCAGTGGACCCAGATCGGGCCGGGCGGCAGGTCGGGGAGGCGGCCGGGCAGGTGGTGCAGGGGAACGTGCAGCGCGCCCTCGATGTGGCCGCCCGACCACTCCAGCCGGCGGCGGACGTCGAGCACGGCGACCGGCTGATCGCGCCGGGCCGCGGCCAGGCGCTCGAAGTCCGAGACCGGGTAGGACGCCAGCCGCCGCGCCCCGTCGTGCCAGTCCTGCGGCGGCCCGGCCGTGCCCGCGATCCGGTCGATGCCGATCCTGGTCAGGTCGCGCTGCGCCGCGGCGACCTGGCCGGGGCGGTCGCCGATCAGCGTCAGCGGGGTGCCCGGGGGCAGCAGCCAGCCGAGGTTGGCCACCAGGCTGTCGCCGTACTCGAAGCTGAGCGACCCGGGCAGG
>PLIQ01000449.1 GCA_003140115.1 Actinomycetota bacterium
CGCCGACGGCGACCGCTGGGCCGTCGGCCCGGACGAGACGCTGAGCGGCCTGCTGGCTGACCTAGCCGCCCAGGCCGCGCGGAGCCGGGCCATCATCGAGTCCCATGACCTGGCCGACGTGGGCCAGCCCGGCGACCGGTGGGACGGCGCCGACCCGGCCACCCTGGAGCGGGTCCTGTTCCACCTGCTGCAGGAGTACGCCAGGCACCTCGGTCACCTGGATATCGTCACCGAACTCGCGACCGGCCTGTCGCAAGAATTAAGACCTTTCGACCGAACGGCCCGTGAGAACACCCGCCGCCGAACTCCTGCGCGCGAATCACCCGGGAGACGTTCGGGTGCCCCGCTATGATCCGGTGGTCTACGGGTGCCTGGGGGGGTGCGGAAGTCATGGTCGCAACCATGGACTGGAAAGCGATAGCGCTTCCATGGCATCACATAGCACGTCTCCGGCTGGTCGGCAGGTTGCTGAGCGCCCCGGTCGGTATCGTCGAGGCACCCGCCGGCTACGGCAAGTCGGTCCTGGCTTCTGAGCTGTCTGGTGCGCTCGGGAGCGGCTGCGTGTGGGTGGCGCTGGCGCCGGCCGACGACGAGGCCGCCGTCCTGGTCGGCTCGATCCGGCGCGCCGTGAAAGCTGCCCGGCTGTCGGACCTTTCCTCCGTGCTGGGCACCACGGACCCGGCGGGGTGGCCCGACCGGTTCCTCGACGCCCTCGTGGATCTCCACGAGCCGCTGCTGCTCGTGGTGGATGATGCCCACCATCTCACCACGCCGGAATGCGCGGCGCTCGTGCTTCGGCTGGCGTCCGGGATGCCCCCACCGCATCGCATGGTCGTGGTCGCCAGGCGGCTTCACCAGCGCCTGGAAACCCTGCGGGCCATTCCCGGTGCTGCGCAGCTCACGGCCGGCGATATCGCCTTCACCCGCGATGAGACGGCACAGCTGGCCGAGGTCCTGACCGGCAGCCGCCCGGGCGGGGGCGAGCTGGCGGCTCTGGTGGAGACCACCGGCGGCTGGGCCAGCGCGGTGGTGCTCGCCGCGCCGAACCGCGGCCCGACCTTAGGCCCGATCTCAGGCCTGGGCCATGGCCTGGACCTGGGGGTTCTCGCGGCAGGCCATCCCGCACGGGTCATGGGCAGCCTAGTTGAGAGCTTCCTCGGCCGCCTGTCCCGCGCAGATCGCAGCGCCGTGATTCAACTGTCCCACCTGCCCTACCTTTCGCCACACGTGGTCGAGGCGGTCACCGGGCGTTCCGGGCTGTTCGATCTCATGGTCGGGGCGGGCCTGCCGCTGGCGCGCACGGCCACGGGCTGGTGGGAAATACCCGGCCCGGTAGCCGCCCACCTCGCCCGGCGATCCCGGCTGCAACCCAAGTCGGCGCGTGCCGCGGCGGCGGCCTACGCCGCGGAAGGGGACCTGGTGGTGGCGCTCAGGCTCCTGGTGACTTCCGGATTGGCCGAGCAGGCCGCGTCGCTGATCGAGTCCCTCGCGCCCGCAGAGACCGAACAGCTCGGCTGGGCCGAGATGCACGCCGTGGTCGAAGCGCTCGGCGAGCGCGCCCTGGACCGCTACCCGCGCATCTTGCTGCACCTGGGCCGGGTCGCCGAGACCGGGTACCGGATGGACCTGCGCCGCGAGGCGCTCGAGCGAGCGCGGCGCATCGTCAGCCACGGCCGGGCGGACCCGCGGTTGGCGCGCGAGCTGGACGCCGAACGTGCCCGCGATCTCGTGTGGGATGAGACGACACGCGCCGAGGCGAGCGCGCTCGCCCGGGCGGTTATCGAGCAGGCCGGCGACGACGAGTCAGCCGCGCGGGCGCGGGCGCTCGACGCCCTGGGGCGGCTGCGGTCATGGTGGAGCGAGGACGGCCCGCACGAGGATGCCGAAGCCATGCTGGAGGAGTCCGCCCGGCTGGCGAACCGGATCGGCCAGCCCATCTGGGCCGCACGCGCGCTGGTGCCGCTGGCCATGGGGCTTCATTTCGCGCAGTGCCGTTATGACCGGGCGCTGGCCATCATCGACCGGGCGCTGGCCCTGCTTCCCGCTCGGACCCCGTACCGCTCCACGGTGCTCAACTTCCGCGTGAGCATCCTGAGCGAGCTCGGGCGGTTCCGCGAGGCCGCCGCCGACGTCGCGCAGATGCGGGGCATCGCGGCCGCCATCGGGGAAGAGTGGCTCTACGCCTGCGCCTCCTGGTCCGATGCCGAGCTGTCCTCCGCATCGGGTGACCGGGAAGCTACCGTCCGGGCCGTCCTCGACGTCCACCGGCACCGGGCCGCCTGGTTCGACGAGACGCCAGGCACCGAGTTCCTGGCGCGGGCCGCGGAGTACCTCGACCGGGTCGGAGAGCACCAGATGGCGGCCGAGCACCTGCGCCAGGCCCGATCACGCGCGGTCGGCTTCGAACGGGTGGTGCGGGTCTACGAGGCGGCCGTGCTGGGGCGATCGGGCGACCCGGCGGAGGCCGAGCAGATCATCGCCGCCACCCTGGCGCGACCCGACCTCGATCCGCAGGAACGCTGGCCGATCATGGTGCTGCGCGCGTACGCCGCTCTGCGCGCCGGCGACCCGGCCGCCGGGGCGCTCGCCGCGTCGGCGTTTGACACCTGCCGGACCCTGGGCGTTCCCGAGGGTCCGCTGCGGCGAGAGCCAGTCGTCGCCGAGGCGCTGTTGCCGGTCGCCGCCGCCGCCGGGTCAACGGCCGCCGCGGATCTGCTAGGCGGCGCCGCCACGTACACGGTCAGCCTGCTGGGGGGTTTTGAGTTGCGTCGCCACCGGCGCCGCATCGACCTTCCGGCTGGGCGCCCGGCGAAGGCGGTACGCGCGGTGGCCGCTTCCGGGGGCAAGGTCCACGTCGAAGTGCTCATCGAGGTGCTCTGGCCGGACGTCGACCTCGCCACCGGCCGCAACCGGCTGAAGAACCTGCTCAGCCGGCTCAGGGCGGCCGCCGGGGACGTGCTCGTGCGCGAGGGCGACATGATCCGCCTCGCCTCGTGCGCCGAGTCCGACGCCGCCCTGTTCGAGGCCGAAGCCGGCCACGCGCTGGCGGCCTGGTCAGCGGGAGAGCGCGACCGGGCGGCGGCCATCGGCCTGTCTGCCCTGTCCCGCTACCACGGCGAGCTGCTGCCCGCCGACCGTTATGAGCCCTGGGCCAGCCAGTCCCGGGAGCGGGTCAGGCTCAGGTACCTGGAACTGCTCGACCTGCTGACCGCCCGCGCCCAAGCCGAGGGCGAAGTAGACGACGCGATCCGCCTGATGCAGCGGGCGATCGACGCCGAGCCCTACGACGAACACCGTTACGTTCGCCTGGCGGACCTGCTGGCCTCGCAGGGCCGGGCGGGGTCGGCTCGGGCCGCCCTGCGCCAGGCCCGGGCGGCGCTCGGCGAACTCGACCTCGATTCTGCTGACCCCGCCTCCGTTTAACCGCGGTTGGACCGGCCCGCCTTAAGGTGCGGCGCAAGTCCCTCCGCAGGAGAAACGGCAAGGAGCCTCCTGAGGAGAAACAGCAAGGAGATGGGGGAACGCAATGATACGAAGAAACCGTAAAACCACGGGCCCCGCCCGCATCGCGGCTAGAGCGGGTGCCCTGGGGGTGGTCACCGCCCTGGCCCTGCTCGGCGTGGCGGGTGGCACCGCCAGGGCGGCGACCGAGGTGAGCCTGGCCACGCTCCAGGTGAGCTCGCTGTCCGCATCGGCCACCGACGTCACCTATACCGTCAACTTCGCCACGCCCAGCGCGCTGGCCAGCGGGACGTCGACCATCACCCTGCAGGCAGCCGCCGGGACCACCCTGCCGGCCTCGGGGAGTGTCTGCTATGGCGTCACCGACGACGCCACCACCGCCACCGGGTGCGGAGCCGTCACGGTGACCGGCACCACCGCGGTGATCACGCTGCCGGTGAACGTCGCCGCGGGTGACCCGGTGTCGGTTCTCGTCCCCGGCGTCGCCAACCCGACCTCCGCCGGGTCGGATAACCTGACCGTCGCGACGAGCGCCGACACCACGGCGGTAAGCCTGCCCTACACCGTGGCCGGCGAGCACGCGGTCACCAGCGCGTCGCTCCACGTGTCCTCGTCGTCAGCCGGCGCCAGCGGCCTCACTTACGCCGTCACGTTCGCCAACCCCGACCGGCTGACCAGGGGCTCTGCGGTCATCGTCACGTTCCCCACCGGGGCGGTGCCGCCGGCCAGCGGCGGCTGCTCGGTGGTCGGCTTCACCGACGACACCGACGGCACCACGGGCTGCCCGACCTACAGCCTCAACGGCACGACGGCGACCATCACGGGCCTGCAGGCCAACCCGGACGACCTGACCACCATCACCATCGCCGGGGTGACCAGTCCCTCCCTCAGCGGGAAAAAGGACGTAACGCTGTCCACGACCGCGGATCCCAAGCTGGTCACGCTCAGCTATTCGCCGGTCGCCTCCGAATCGGTGGCCAACCCGTTCCTCCACCTCAGCTCCTACACCGGATCGGCCACCAACGTGACCTGGACGGTCGGCTTCACCGCCCCCGATCGCCTGATCGACAGCGAAGTGGCGGCCAGTTCGTCCACGGTGATTCTCACCGCGCCGGCCGGCACCGTGTTCCCGGCTTCCGGGTGTGACTACACCTTCATCGACGCCGGCCCGGGCGCCTCGCAGGGCCCGGAAAACGGCTGCGCGGGCGCCACCGTGTCTGGTACGACCGTCGCCGTCACGGCCGGATTCGACACCAATCCCGGCAACACCATCTTCGTCGTGATCAAGGGGGTCAAGAACCCGGCCACCATGAGCACCGTCGCCGTCTCCACCAGCGCCGATCCCAAGACCATCAGCCTGCCGCTGACCGGCGCGACGGCGATGTCGGCCACGGACGCGCTGAGCTCGACCTCGGCCTCGGCGACGAGCGTGCTGTACGCCGAGACCTTCGCGTCGACCGCGGCGCTCACCGACGGCGCGTCCACCCTGACCCTGACCTCGGCCGGAGCGACCTTCCCGCTGTGCTCGGCCAGCGGCCAGTACATCGTTATCGACGACACGACCGGTGCCGACGTGAGCGTGTGCCCGGTGGGCGGAAGCTCGCCAGGCTCATCGATTAAACTTTCTTACGACGGAACGACCACCAAGTCCGGCGACGAGATCACGGTCCTCGCCTACGGCGTCGCGAACGCGACCAGCACTGGCAGCAAGACGTTCGCGGTGACGACGACACCCTCGGCGGGCGGGGCATCGCTGCCCTTCACCCTGACGGCCGCGACGTCCGTCAGTTCGGCCATCCTCAGGCCGGTCTCGACGGCAGCGTCCGCCACCGACCTCGCCTACGCGGCGACGTTCAAGGTGGCGAACGGGTTTACCGTCAACGGCGCCGGCGATGACTTCTCGACGTTCACGCTCGAGGCCGCGTCCGGCACGACGTTCCCGGCCAGCGGGTTCGCGGAGGTGTTCAACGACAACACCGGAGCGGGCGGCGGCGCCAGCTACAGCGGCTCCGGCGCGACCGCCACCATACTCCCGCCGTCGGGCGGGAACATGGGAGGCGGGCCTGGCGACGAGATCAGCGTCATCGTCTTCGGCGTCGCGAACCCGTCCACGAGCGGGGCCGACACCGGGTCGCTGTTCACGACGTCGGACCCCACGGCATCCTCCGCCAGCTACACGCTCACCGGGGCGAAATCGGTGTCCCATGACATCCTGCAGCTGAGCTCGCTCACCGGTGGGGCGTCGGATGTGACCTACTCGGTCACGTTCGGTACGTCCAACGGCCTCGTCTCCGTCTCGAACCCGGGCTCGACGATCTCGTTGACCCTGCCGGCGGGCACCGGCATGCCACCCAACGGCAGCGTGGACGTGACCGACAACACCACGGGCCAGTCCTGTGGCGGCTCCCTGACCAGCAGCGGAACCACAGCAACGGTCGCCATCAGCTCGGGCAGCTGCCCGCAGGAGCTGGGCGCGGGAGACGTGGTCACGCTCGTCCTGACCGGCGTCACGAACGCACCCAGCCTGAAAACGCACATTACGCTATCGACCAGTTCCGATCCGGAGCCGGTCACCACGGCCCTGCCCTAAGTACCACCTCTAACGCGGATGGCGCG
Source organism: Actinomycetota bacterium (assembly GCA_003140115.1). The sequence goes on from PLIQ01000449.1 coordinate 6,079, forward strand.
GTACGCCTGGAGCACTCCCGGTGTACCGCGCCTTCCGGCGTACTGCGACTCCGGGCGTCNNCGCCCCGGCGCTAGCCGGTCTCTTCCGCCACGCACAGGTTGACGCACTCGCCGAGGCCCTCGATCCAGGTCCGCAGCGTGTTGCCGGGTTGCAGGTAGACCGGAGGCTTGCGGGCGTTGCCCACCCCGCCGGGCGTACCGGTGGCGATCAGGTCGCCGGGGCGCAAGGTGATCGCCTGGCTCGCGTAGGCGACGATCTCCGCCGGGCCGAACAGCAGGTCCGAGGTCCGCGACTGCTGCATCACCGCCCCGTTGACCTCGCAGCGGACCTCCAGGTCGGCCGCGTCCCCGACCTCGTCCGGCGTGACCAGATAGGGCCCGGCCGGCGTGGTGCGCTGGAACATCTTGCCTTGCAGCCACTGCAGGGTGCGACTCTGCCAGTCTCGCATCGATACGTCGTTGACCACCGTGTACCCCGCGATGGCGGCCGCGGCCTCGGCGGCCGTGGCCCGGTACACCGGCCGCCCGATGATGACGCCGAGCTCGACCTCCCAGTCGACCTTCTCGCTCACCGACGGCAGCACCAGGTCGTCGCGGGGGCCCGTCAAGGTGTCGGCGAACTTGGCGAACAGCGTCGGATACTCAGGCAGTTCCCGACCGGTCTCCAAGATGTGCGCCCGGTAGTTCAGNNCCCACGCAGATGATCTTGCCCGGCCGCGGCACCACCGGCGCGAAGTCCGCCTCCGCCGCCGATACCGGCTCCGCTCTCTCCCGCCGCTGTCCCTCGCCGCCGCCGGCGAGCCACTCGCCCACATCGGCGGCATCCAGCGGGATAAGAAGGTCCCCCTCCAGCTGCGCCGCGGTCGTCCCGGCCTGAGTCCTGATGGTCGCCAGTCGCATAGCGCAGACTCTAGCGCGCGCCGTCCGGCCGCTCACGACGTCGTGGCCACAACGACGCTGTTGCCTAACCGCGCAGCCCGCCGCGGCCGGGTCGCAAACGGGCCGCGACCCGCCGCCGCCGGGCGGCGGCCGGGCCGCGAACGGCCGATATATGATTTTGCCCACGATGACAGCCCTGGAACGGGTTCCCGGCAAGGTCGTCGCGGTGCACGCCAGCTACCGGAGCCGCGCGGCCGAGCGCGGCACGATGCCAGCCTGGCCGTCGTATTTCCTCAAGCCCGCCTCCTCGCTGGCCGCCAGCGGCGATCCCGTCGCGCGCCCGCCCGGCTGCGAACTGCTCGCCTTCGAGGGCGAGGTGGCCCTGGTCATCGGCCGCCGCGCCCGCCGGGTCCGTCCGGCCGACGGCTGGGACCACGTGGCCCACCTCACCGCCGCGAACGACTTCGGCGTCTACGACCTGCGCTACGCCGACCGCGGCTCCAACCTCCGGTCCAAGGGGATAGACGGCTTCACCCCGATCGGCCCGCGGCTGCTCGACGCCCGCGCCGTCGACCAACAGGCGCTGCGCCTGCGCACCTGGGTCAACGGAGACCTGGCCCAGGACGCCTGGCCCGCCCGAGACATGCTGTTCGGCTTCGGCGATATCGTGGCCGACCTGTCCCGCCTGCTCACCCTGGAACCCGGCGACGTGATCCTGACCGGCACGCCCACCGGCTCGACCGTGGTGATCCCCGGCGACCTGGTCGAGGTCGAGGTCAGCGCCGGGGACCTGTCCTCCGGCCGGCTCCGCAGCCCGATCGTCGCGGCCGACTACCGGCTGGACCCGCCCGGCGCCATGCCCCGCGCCGACGACGCCGAACGCGTCGCTGCCTACGGCGCCGTGCACCAGCCCCCCGCCCCCCACCAAGAAATCCTGGCCGGCCTGCGCGAGGTTTCCACCGCCACCCTCGCCGCCGTGGCCCGCAAACGCGGCCTGAACACCGTCACCCTGGATGGCCTGCGCTCCACCAAGCCCGGCACCCCGATGGTCGGCTACGCCCGCACGCTCCGCTACCTGCCCCTGCGCGAGGACCTGTCCGCAGCGTACGGCGGGGGCATGAACGCCCAGAAGCGCGCGATCGAGGCGATCCGGCCCGGCGAGGTCCTGGTCGTCGAGGCTCGCGGCGACTCCACTGCGGGCACCGTCGGCGACATCCTGGCCCTGCGCGCCCAGGTGCGCGGCGCGGCCGGCATCGTCACCGACGGCGCGATCCGGGACAGCGCTGCCCTGGCCGCGCTGGACCTGCCCATTTACTACGCCGCGGTCCACCCGGCCGTCCTCGGCCGCCGGCACGTCCCCTGGGAAACCGGGGTCACCGTGGCCTGCGCCGGCGTGACCATCCAGCCCGGCGACCTCCTGGTCGGCGACGCCGACGGCGTCGTGGTCCTACCCCCCAAGATCGCCGCCGACGTCCTGGCCGAAGCCCGCGAGCAAGAGCGCCAGGAACAGTTCATCGCCGCCCGCGTCGCCGCTGGCGAGAGCATCGACGGCCTGTTCCCCCTCCCCGAAGCCCGCCGCCCCGACTACCAAGCCTGGCGGGAACGGCAGTGACCTTCCGGTCCGGGCTCCCAGCCAAGCTTGAGCACTTCATCGGCGGCGCGCACACCCCCAGCACGGACGGCGCGACGTTCGAGGTCGCGGACCCGGTGACCAACCGGCCGTACGCCGCGGTCGCGGCGGGCGGCCCGGCCGACGTCGACCACGCCGTCGCCATGGCCAGCGACGCGTTCACCGAAGGCCCCTGGCCCACGATGCCCGGACGCGACCGAGCCCGCATCCTGACCAAGATCGCGGACGGTATCGAGGCCCGCGCCCAGCGGATCGCCGAACTCGAGACGTTCGACACCGGCCTGCCGGTCACCCAGGCCCGCGGTCAGGCGGCCCGCGCCGCGGAGAACTTCCGGTTCTTCGCCGACCTGGCCGTCACCGGGCACGAAGATGCCTTCCGGACCAACGAACAGTTCGGCTACGTGATCCGCCAGCCCGCCGGGGTGGCGGGCCTGATCACCCCGTGGAACACCCCGTTCATGCTGGCCACCTGGAAGCTCGCTCCCGCGCTGGCCGCGGGCTGCACGGTGGTGCTCAAGCCGGCCGAGTGGACCCCGCTGTCGGCCAGCCTGCTGCCGGAGATCATGACCGAGGCAGGCCTACCCGACGGCGCGTTCAACCTGGTGCACGGCATCGGTGAGGTGGCCGGCGCCGCGCTCGTCGCGCACCCGGACGTGCCCCGTATCTCGTTCACCGGCGAGACCAGCACGGGCCGCACGATCATGGCCGCCGCCGCGCCGCACCTCAAGGGCCTGTCCATGGAACTGGGCGGCAAATCGCCGTGCGTCATCTTCGCCGACGCCGATCTGGACCAGGCCATCGACAGCGCCCTGTTCGGCGTGTTCTCGCTGAATGGCGAGCGGTGTACGGCGGGTTCGAGAATTTTGGCCGAACGGCCCGTCTACCACGATCTGGTCACCCGGCTCGCCGCCCGCGCCGAACGCATCCGGGTGGGCGACCCGGCCGACCCGGCCACCGAGATCGGCGCGCTGGTGCACCCCGACCACTACGCCCGGGTCCTGTCCTACGTGCAGGCGGGCCTCGACGAGGGCGCCCGCCTGGTCGCCGGCGGGGCCCGGCCCGCAACCCAGCCCACCGGAAACTACCTGGCCGCCACGGTTTTCGCCGACGTCGAGCCGTGGATGCGGATCTTCCGCGAGGAGATCTTCGGCCCGGTGGTGTGCGTGACCCCGTTCGACGACGAGGCCGAGGCGATCGCCCTGGCCAACGACACCGCCTACGGGCTGGCCGCGTACCTGTGGACCAGGAACCTGGCCCGCGCGCACCGGCTGGCGGGAGCGGTCGAGTCCGGGATGACCTGGATCAACTCGCACAACGTGCGGGACCTGCGCACCCCGTTCGGCGGCGTGAAGGCCAGCGGGCTGGGCCGTGAGGGCGGGGCGCACAGCCTGGACTTTTACACCGAGTCGCGGATCGTCCACGTGCCGCTGGCCGATACCCGCGTCCCCCGGTTCGGAGCGTGAGCGTGGCCCCGCCGGTCCCGCCGGACCCGGTCCCGCCCGACATCGTGCGGGCCGCCTACGCCGAACTGGCGCCGGGCGGAGGGTCCGAGTGGCCGGAGCAGCACCGAAGGAACATCGGTGTCGTCAAGGCGGCAGCGATGGAAC
>PLIQ01000324.1 GCA_003140115.1 Actinomycetota bacterium
CGCCGCCTCCGCCGCCGCCGCCGGCGCCGCCCCCACCACCGCCGCCGCCGCCGCCGGCGCCGATGAGGACGCGGGAGCCAAGCTCGCAATTGCCCTGGTACGCGCAGTTCCCCATGCGGACATCGGATGCGCCGCCGCCCGAACCGCCGCCCTGGCCCACGGTCACGCCGCCGCCGGCCCCGCCGCCGTTGAAGCCCGCCGCACCGCCCACGACGATCTCGACGGGGGCTCCGGGCCTGACGGCGAACGTCGCCCTGGCTGCCGCGCCGAGACCCCCTGCCGTCCCGGCGGCCGTGCCCTGGGCGCCGTAGGCGACGAAGGTGACCGAGGTCACTCCCTCCGGCACCCTCCAGGGCTGCGCCTTCCCGGTGTAGTAGAACGTGCAGGTGACCTGGCTGCCGCTGTACCTGCACGAGCCCCCGTCGGCGCTGGCCTGCCCGGCCGGTATCACCGCGGCGGCCAGGGCCAGCGCTCCCGCCAGCGGCATGGCGAGCAGCGGCCTGGAAATGGAGCGCCGCAGCCCCGCAGGGAACCCCCGCAGGCTGTGTCCGGGCCGGCTTGGCCCGGGCGGTCTGGATCGATACATGAAAACTCCCCCTTGTTCAGGACCGCGACGAGGCCCAGGCCGCAGGCGGGGCTGCTCACGTAAAGTAATCGCGGGCGAGGCCGCCTGCCGACTTCGCCCGGTGATGTCTGGCGATGTCCGCGAGCAGCTTATACCGGCTCGCGGGCGCCACGCTATGACCTGACCTGGCTGTTTAGATAAGTGTCCAAATAGGCATCCGTTACCGGAAGCCGGTGCAGGTAAATCAGGTGATTGCGATGGGCCTTCCCGAAATGCTACTCATCGTGACCGTCAGGGGTGACGACCCACTGGCGGAGGTAGAGGTCGCGGAAGGTGACGGGGCCGCGGGGTCCGGGCACGGCGTCGATGTTGATGCCGGTCTCGGGTACCGAGAAGAGCTTGAACCCGTCGAGCAGGCGGGTGGTGGCGTTCCAGAACGCGCCGGTCCCGGCGTAGGCGCCGAGGAACTCGGCGGCGGCGGCCTGGTCGGCGGTGACGATCGCGGCGGCTAGGCCCGAGGTCTCCTCGTTGGCCAGGAGGGCGGCGGCGCGGGGGCCGTCGGCGGCGGCGATGGTCACCGTGGCCTCGTGCCCGGGGTCCAGGGCCCATTCGTGGCCGAGCGGGTGGGCGTGCGGGGGCAGCGACGCGGTGATGCCCAGCCGGGCCAGCAGCCGCCGGAGCCGCGGCAGCAGCTCGTCCCACCGGGCCGGGTGGACGAGCAGCAGGTTGAGCCGGTTACAGACGCCCAGCCGGTCCAGGCTGGCCTCGATCAGCGTTACGGCCAGGTCGGCATCGGCGGCCGCGTCGACGTACAGCACCGCGCCGCCGTCGGCGTGGGCCATCGTCCGCACGCCGTGCCGGGCCGCCTCGGCGGCCAGGGACCGGGTGCTGTCCCCGCTACCGCGCAGGATGACCAGCGGGATCAGGCCCGGCTGGCTGACCAGCGCCCGGGCCGAGTCCTGGCCGGGCGCGCGGAGCAGCTGGATCATCGCGGGGTCGAGGCCAGCCTGGCTGAGCGCGGGCGCGATGACCTCGTCGGCCAGCGCGATGGCCGAACGGATCGCGGCCGAGCCGGTGCGCAGCACGCCCGCGTTGCGCGACTTGACGAACTGGGAGGCGATGTCGACCACCACGTTCGGGCGGGCCTCGAAGTTAGCCCCGATCACGCCGACCGGCCGTCGGCGCTCCTCCAGGCGCAGCCCGCCGGGCAGGTCCCTGATCGTGCGCCGGGACGGCTCGGCCGGGACGTCGGCCAGCGCGCGGAGCTGGCCGGCCATGGCCGACAGCCGCGCGTCGTCCAGCCGCAGCCGGTCCAGCAGCGCGTCCCGCAGTCCGTCGGCCCGCGCGGCCCGCATGTCCTCGGCGTTCGCCTCGAGCACCTCGGTCGCGTGCAGGCCGAGATGCTCGGCCATGGCCCGCAGCGCGTGGTCCAGCCGCCGGTCAGGGACGCTGGCCAGGCCGGGTACGGCACCGCGCGCGGCCCGGGCCGCTTCCTCTACCGCCTTGTGCACGTCCACGAGGTCAAGGTTACCGATCTGGGGAGCGGGGCCGAGTCCAGGTCATCGTTCTGGGGGCGGGCCCGAGAGGCACCTGGAGGGGCGTCGCCTCCAGGGCGCAGTAGGAGGGGGACGAGGACGATTCGCTGCTCTTGTCGCGGCCGGGGTTGCGGATGGTGAACGCGGCCAGCACGCCGCCGGCGGCGCAGAAGGCGGCGGCGATGATCGCGGCCATCTTGAAGCCGTGGGCCAGCGCGACCGGGTGCAGGTAGCTCTGCCCGGTGATGCCGGCCAGCGCGGGCAGCACCGCCACCGCGATCAGGGAGGCGGCCCGGGCCACGTCGTTGTTGACGGCCGAGGCGACGCCCGCGTGTTCGGCCGGGGCCGACGACATCGCGGTGGCGGTCAGCGGCGCCACGTTGATCGCCACCCCGAGGCCGAACACCACCACCGCGGGCAGCACCACGGTCAGGTAGTCGCCGGAGTTCCCGAGCCTGGTGAACAGCAGGAACGACGCGGCGATGACCAGCGGCCCGGCCGTCATCTGCAGCCGGGGCCCGATCTTGGCGGCCAGCGCGCCCGAGCGGGAGGACAGCGCGAGCATGATGAACGTCACCGGCAGCAGGGACATGCCCGCCTCGATCGGGCTGTAGCCGTGGGCCACCTGGAGCACCACCGGCACCAGGAACAGCAGCCCGCCGAGCGCCGCGTAGACCACGAACGTCACCGCGTTGGCCGCGGAGAACTGCCGCGACCGGAACACCCCGAGCGGCAGCATCGGCTCGGACTCCTTGTCCTCCACCAGGACGAACAGCCCGAGCAGGACCAGCCCCACGCCCAGCGGTGCCAGCACCGACACCGAGCCCCAGCCGTACGAGGACGCCGCGATCAGCCCGTAGGTGATCCCGGCCAGCGCGCCGCTGATGCAGGACGCGCCGCGAATGTCCAGCTTCGGCACCGGACCCGGCGCCTTCGACTCGGGCACGTGCCGGATGGAGATGGCCACGACCAGCGCGGCCAGCGGCAGGTTGATGAAGAACACCAGCCGCCAGGACACCGCGCCGATCAGCCAGCCACCGAGAAACGGGCCGATCGCGGTGGCCACGCCGCCCAGGCCGGACCAGGCGCCGATGGCGGCCGAGCGGTCCTCCTTGGCGAAGGACGCCTGCAGGATGGCGAGGCTGCCGGGGGTCAGCAGCGCGCCGCCGACGCCCTGCAGGGCCCGGGCCGCGATCAGCACCCCCACGGTCGGGGCCACCCCGCACAGCAGCGACGCGCAGGCGAACCACACGGTGCCGATCACGAACAGCTTGCGCCGGCCGTAGCTGTCGCCGAGCGTCCCGCCCAGCAGCAGCAGGCCGGCCAGGGTCAGCGTGTACGCGTCGACCACCCACTGCACGCTGGCCACGCCGGTGTGGAAGTTCCGCCCGATGGCGGGCAGCGCGATGCCCACCACGGTGGCGTCCAGGGCGGCCATGCCCGAGCCCAGCACGGTGGCGGTCACCACCCAGCGCCCGCGCGCGGTGGACAGCCGCAGGCCCGTCGGGTCGGCGGTCTGGGGGGCTGCGGGCTGGCTCACGGCGGCTGGTACCACGTTTCGTTCGGCATCAGAATCAAATCTAAATTAGTCCGAACGGGCCACGGTGGCACCTTCTTCGGCCACCACCGGGCCTTCCGGGGCGGGCGCGGCCCGGGCCGAGCCGGGGCGGGTGGCCAGCACCGAACCGCCCAGGATCAGCGCGAAGGAGACGCCGATCGCGGCGGTCAGGGGCTCGCCCAGGACCAGGACGCCGAGCGCGACCGCGACGGCCGGGTTAACGTAGGTGATGACGGTGGCGCGGGCCGGCCCCACCTCGGCGATCAGCCGGAAGAAGACCAGGAACGCGGCCGCGGTGCAGATCACCCCGAGGCCCGCCAGGGAAGCCAGGACCTGGGCCGACGGGACGTGCCGGGGCCAGGTGAGCGCGGCGAACGGCGCGTAGACGACGGCGGCCGCGCCCAGGCAGACCGTGTTGACCGCGACCGGCGGCAGGTCAGACAGCTTGCGGTTGGCGATCAGCGGGCCGATCGAGTAGCCGAGCGCGGTGCCGAGCACCTCCAGGACCGGCACCACGCTGCCCCGGCCGGCNNGCGGCCGGAGCGGGTCAGCCAGGCCAGCAGCGCGCCGAAGATCGGCACCGCCGCGACCAGCAGGCCGCTGGTCGAGCTGGGCAGGTGCTTCTCGGCGTTGGATAGCAGCGCGAACGGCCCGACGATCTCGAGCGCGGTGAACGCGGCCAGCCATCGGGCGTGCCCCTTGAGCGCGGGCAGGTGCCCGCCGCGGATCGCCGCGGGCGCCAGCAGCAGCGAGCCGAGCGCGACCCGGGTGAAGACCAGCACCGGCACCGAGACCCCGCCGTCCGCCACCTTGATGAGCAGATAGGGGATGCCCCAGATCACGCCCATCGCGGCGAACAGCAACCATCCGCGCCTGCTCACTAATGCAGCTTAAGCGAGCAGCCTCCGCTGGCTAGCGGCCGATGTCTTCCCACCCCGGTTTCCAGTCGTAGCGCGGCTGGAGCCGGCTCCGTTCGCTGAACCGGCGGGTACGCGCTACAGCTAGGCGCCATGACGCCCCGGCGGCCTGGCTTGCGGCAGGCCGGGCCGTCCGGGCCGTCCGGTGGCCGAGCCGGGCTGGCCCCGCGGATCGGTCCGGGCCGCTGCGATCGGTCTTGGCGACTGGCTCGGGCCGGACCCAGCGCGCAGCCAGGTTGCCGGAACCCGCGCGCAGCGGGGCGGCCGATCCGACGGCCACGGTGGACGCCTGGCCCCGATCCCGGGGCTGGTGGGTGACCCGGCCGGACACTGGGGACAGGGTCAGGAAGACGATCGCGCACGCCGAGACCATCATCACCGGTACGGTGCTGCCCGCCGGGTGCGAGCGGAACACGGCGCCGGCCTGGCCGACCGCGGTCCTGATCCGGTCGGCCAGCAGCGCCAGTGCCAGCTGCGGCGCGGGCAGCCGCGGGCCGTAACCCCGCCGGGCCGAGATCTTGAGCCTGCGCAGCGCGGCCCGGCGCTGCGCGGCGGTCAGCCCGGAAAGCAGGTAGACCGTGGTGTTACGGCCCTGCCGTTCAGTCGCGGCGTGTAATCCGGGAGAGAGCTCGTTCTGATCGCGATAGCGGACCTTAATCACGGCGCAGCCAATGATGGTGCTGCCAATGAAGGTGCTGCCAAACAACACGTGTCATGTGCACTACCTAAGAAAGGCCAAGAATGGCAGGTGCACGCCCCCCCACTGAGGCGTTCGCAATCCGTACTATAGCCCAGCGGATTGCGACCTTGGTACGGGACACGGGGGCTTGCCCGGCTCTGCGACCATTCCGTGGGAGGAATTGCCGCAAATCGGTCAGGATGACGGGTGCGCGGCGGGGCGGTTAGGCTGCGTGCGTGATCTCCCACGCGGTGCCAGCTTCGGGGGCCAGGACCGGACGCGCTGGCGCGTTCGGGGGGTTCCGGACGCGGTGGGCGCTGCTGGCGTCGGTGGCGGGCGGGCTGGCGTTGTTCGCCGCGTTCCCGCCGCTGGACGTGTGGCCGCTGGCCGCGGCGGGGCCGGCCCTGCTGGTGATCGCGCTGACCGGGCGGAGCCTGCGGGGGTCGTTCTGCTGCGGGCTGGTGTTCGGCCTGGCTCTGTTCGTGCCGCTGTTGTCGTGGCTGATCAACGTGGCCTGGTACGCATGGGGCGCGCTGGCCCTGGCCTTGGCTGTGATCTTCGCCATACTCGTCATCGGCCAGCGACTGCTGCTCGTGCTGCCGTTCTGGCCGGCCGCGGTGGCGGCCTGGTGGGTGGCGGCCGAGGCGCTCCGGGACCGGTGGCCCTTTGCCTTTCCCTGGGGCCGGCTGGCCATGAGCCAGTCGGTGGCCCCGGACGTTCGCTGGGTCGCGGTGGGCGGCGCGCCGCTGCTGAGCTTCCTGGTCGCGCTGACCGGCGCCATGGCGGCCCGGGCCGTGCTGTGCCATCTCGGGGGGCCCGGCTGGCGGTCCCGGGGATCGGCGGGCGCGGGGCTGGCCGCGGTGGTGACGGCCGGGCTGGTGCTCGCGGGCGGCCTGCTGCCGGTCGACCCGACCGGGGGCGCGCCGACGGCCACGGTAGCCGCGATCCAGGGCGACGTGCCGCGGGCCAGGAACCTGCCGCAGCAGCTGAACGACACCGAGGTGACCCAGAACCACGCCGCGGCCACGGCCGAGCTGGCCGCCGAGGTCAAGGCGGGCCTGCTGCCCGCGCCCGACCTGGTGATCTGGCCGGAAAACTCTACCGGTACCGACCCGCGCGAGGACCCCTCCATCTACACCGAGATCGCTGGGGCGGTGGCCGCGGTCGGCAAGCCGATCCTGGTCGGCGAGGTGCTGTCGAACCCGCAGCGCAACGTCGGCCAGCTGTGGGTGCCCGGCGTCGGCCCGACCACGTTCTACGCCAAGCGGCAGCTGGTCCCGTTCGGCGAGTACATCCCGTTCCGCGGCCTCATCTCCAAGTTCAGCTCGCTGCCCTCGCTGCAGCCGGTCAACTTCACCCCCGGGCATAAGGCCGTGGTGTTCGACGTCGGGCCGATCCGGCTGGGCGACGTGATCTGCTACGAGGTGGGCTTCGACGACCTGGTCCGGTCCGAGGTCAACGCCGGGGCCAACCTGCTCGCGCTGCAGTCCAACGACGCGGACTTCGAGATCGACGGGCAGCTGGGCGAGACCGAGCAGCAGACGGCGATGGCCCGGATCCGGGCCATCGAGAGCGACCGCGCGGTGGTGTACGCGTCGACCACCGGGGAGAGCTCGATCATCGCGCCCGACGGGGCGGTGATCGAGCAGAGCGGGGTCTGGCGGCAGGCGATCCTGGACGCGCGGGTGCCGCTGGTCAGCTACCGGACGCTCGCCGACCGGATCGGGGCCTGGCCGGAGTACGTGCTCGTGCTGCTGACCGTGCTGGCCCTCGGCTGGGCTGTGCTCACGCTCCGGCGTCGCCGCAACCTACCGGACGTTTCCGGCGTCTAGGCTTCGTGAGCCCACGTAATATTCGTACCTGGACAGTTCTGCCGGGTCCCGGCGCTCAGGGAGGATTACCGTGCGTGGCATAGACCGCAGGTCGCCACGAAGGGTTGCGAGCATCGCCGCGGCGATGGCGATCGGGCTGCTGGCCGCCGCGTGCAGTAGCGCGTCCCCGCAGACGCCGGCCCAGGCCTCGGCCGCGGCGGCTGCGGCGTCCGCAGCGGCGGCGGCTTCGGCGTCCGCCTCGGCTTCGGCGCACGCGGTGCTGATGGCCTCGGAACTGAAGATCACGCCGGCCAACGGGAGCCGCGGCGTCGACCCCTCGGCCGGGATCACCGTCACCGCGACCAAGGGCAAGGTGACCAACGTCACGGTGGCGGCGCCGGGCGGCGGCGCGGTGTCCGGCACGCTGAGCTCCGACGGCAAGACCTGGCACAGCGCCTGGACGCTGGCGGTATCGCACAGCTACACGGTGACCGCGACCGGCACCGACGGCAGCGGGCAGCAGATCCGCACGACCAGCACCTTCCGGACGCTGGCCCCGGCGTCGACGTTCTCGGCCGAGATCTACGAGGGTTCGGATCAGACGTACGGCGTGGGCATGCCGATCATGCTCATCTTCAGCCAGCCGATCACCAACCGGGCCGCGGTCGAGCGGTCCCTGGAGCTCACCACGTCCAAGCCGGTGATCGGCGCCTGGTACTGGGACGACAGCGAGCACCTGGACTTCCGGCCGCGGGACTACTGGCCGGCCAACACCACGGTCAGCTTCGACGGCCACCTGGACGGCGTGCAGGGCGCGAAGGGCGTGTACGGGACGGCCGACCTGACCCAGACGTTCAACATCGGCCGGTCGCTCATCGCCGTGGCCAGCACGACCTCGCACTTCACCCAGATCTACCTCAACGGCAAGCTCCTCTATAACTGGCCGATCAGCACCGGCCGGGCCAGCCTGCCCACGCCCGACGGCACCTACGTCAGCGTGGAGAAGAGCAACCCGGTGCGGATGATCGGAGGCGGCGCGCCGGGCAGCGCCGGTTACTACAACGAGCTGGTCAACTGGGCCGTCCGGTTCACCTTCAGCGGCGACTACTACCACTCCGCGCCCTGGTCGGTGGTGGACCAGGGCAGCACCAACGTCAGCCACGGGTGCGTCAACCTGCCGCCCGAGGACGCCACCATCTACTACAACATGAGCATCCCCGGCGACCCGATCACGGTCACGGCCAGCACCGCGGCGGGCAAGTGGGACGACGGCTGGACCGAGTGGTTCCTGCCCTGGTCGCAGTACCTGAAGGGCAGCGCGCTGGGCATGGCCGTGCAGGCCGGGCCGCAGGGCAGCCAGTTCGTTTCGCCGTCGTCGCTGCCCGCGGACACCGCCTCCTCGCCGCTGGAGACCTCGGCGACCGGGAACTACTACGCCGGCACCGCGAACATCGCGAACGTCGGTTGACGCTTTCCGGGTTTTCCGGTTAGTAGCCCGGGTCACCATAGTCGCCCCACGGGGTCCACGGGAGCCAGGGGCTGGGTACCGNNTTGCGGCTGCGTCGGGGCTTGCGGGACCAGGCTGACCGCGGCGGCGACGGCCTCGCCTTGGGCGTTCAGGGTCACGCTGACCGTGTTATGCAGGCCGAAGGCTTGGCAGCCGAGGTTGGTGAACGACGCGCTCAGCCGGGCGGCCAGGAACGTGAACAGGTTGCTGCCGGTGGCCGGGACCGGCGAGGGCCGAGCGCTGAACCGTTCGGTGTCGGCGGCGATAAACGCGGTCTGCACGTTGAGCATGTCGGCGCAGAAGTTGGCCGGGGTATCGGCCTGCTGCCCGCCCGCGCGCGAGTCGCCGAACGGCTCGTTGCTGACCCCGGTGACCAGCGGCTGGCCGACGCCGAGCCGGTACAGGTTGGTCTTGGGGCGGTCGGCCTGGCCGTTGACCGTGGTCATCGGGTCGTTCTCCGGGACCAGCGCGATCGGGGCCCGCTGGCTGGCGGCCGCGGAGAGTTCGTCCAGGGTCTGGGAGGTGCCGGGCCGGCCGGCGTTGGACAGGTCGGGCGCGGTGAACGCGCGGCAGCCCAGCGCGGGCAGGATGAAGGTGTCCAGCAGGGTGTTGTCGCCGCTGGTCTGGCCGCCCTCGATCGCTCCGGCCCCCGGGAGCAGGGCCGTGTTGGCCGCGCTGTCCTGGGCCGTCTGGCCGCTCGCGGTGAGCAGGTAGCGGGTGGTCACGTCGTCGCTGGGGTCCTGGTCCACGAGCTGGAAGCTGCGCGTGGTCGGGCACGGTTGCCCGGTCAGCGGCGACCGGCCGGTCTTGGGGATGCGTAGCCGGCCCGCCTGGATAGCCCGGCTGGCGGCGGCGTAGAACGGCACGCTATTGCAGTAGGCGACCTGGCCGAACAGCGAGTCGCCCAGGCCGTTCACGCACTTGGCCCCGGCCAGCGTCCCGCC
>PLIQ01000668.1:0-826 GCA_003140115.1 Actinomycetota bacterium
GGCAGGCCGGTGGCGCTGTAGGTCAGCGTCTGGCCGGAGGCGGAGTCGGTCGCGTGAATCTGCAGGCTGACCGCGGTGCCCACGGTGCCGGTCTGGGTGCCCGGGTTGGTGACCGTGACCGTGTTGCCGGTCGTGGAGGTGCTCTGGAACGCGGTCAGGCCGTCTGGGGTGCCCCAGCCGGTCGGGCCGTCGTAGCCGGTCTTCGCGGTGCACAGGAGCGAGCTGCCGCAGCTGCCGTTGCTGCCGGTGGTCACGTCGTAGAGATTGCTGGTGTGGGTGTAGATCGAGTCGGCCGCGTTTTCGCCGCCGTTGCCGTTGTTGCCGGCCAGCGCGAAGACCGCGGCGATCATCGGCGAGGACTCGCTGGTGCCGCCGACTTCGTTCCAGCCGCCGTTACCGTTGGTGGTGTCGTAAACCGCGGCACCGGTGTTGGGGTCGGCGTCGGCTGCGACGTCATTGTCGACGCGGTGCGAGCAGACGGCGGTGATGACCGAGAGGGCGGCCTGCCAGGCCGGCTGGGGCTCGTTGGAGGAACAGCCTGACCCGGTGCCCTCGGTAGAGCTGGTCTCCCAGACACTCTCGGTCCAGCCGCGCGAGTTGGACGCGGTGTCCAAGGTGGTGCCGCCAACTCCGACGACGTGCGGCGAGGTGGCCGGGTAGATCACGCCGCCGCTGTAGGCGGAGTCACCGGCGGACGCGGTGTAGACCACACCCGATACGCCGAAGTACTCGGAGTCGTACGTGAGATCGGAAGATGATTCGCTTCCGCCCCAGCTGTTGGAGATGTACTTGGCGCCCAGCGTGGTGGCGGCCGTCTCCTCGGCGA
>PLIQ01000668.1:918-6670 GCA_003140115.1 Actinomycetota bacterium
GCCGTCGGCGGCGGACGCCGCGGTCAGGTTGTACGCGGCCTGGAACTGCGAAGGCCCGTAGCCCTCACCGGAGGGGATCGCGTCTGGGCTCACGGTCTGCGCGGTCGGATGGGCGGCCACATTCTTGATGACCAGGCACTTCTGCTTTCCGGGCGTGAAGGCCTTGCCGCAGGAAAACACCCAGTCGTTCTGCGTAGGTGTGGCCGCGGGGGTGGTTACCGATGCGGCAGCGGGGGTCGCCGCAAGGACTGCCGCCGGGCCTATGGCGAGCACCCCTCCCGTGATGAGCGCGATCGGTGTGACGATCGCTAGCGAGCGGTACCGTTTCGGCCTGTCGCCGCTATGGTTGGCACGCAAGGCGCGTTCCTCTCGTTCGAGTGAGTAATGCTTTGCTCTCTGCGAGTGATTCCGCTCATTTTCTGGCGCGATCGAACCCGCGGTTGGCACGGGTGAATACCGGATATCGACCTGTGACTGGTCAAGCGCCCTGAACGGACCGGGCCGCATGGGTCAGGCCCGGGCGGGACGCCCCTCCCTTCAGGCCTAGCGGCGTCTGGTGCAGCCTCGCAGGAGCGTCGTCCGCACCGCGACCGCGACCGGACACGGTTTATGACCCCACCGAAGCGGCGGGATGCGTAAGCCGTTGCCGGTGTGGAAGCCCACGTCGGCGGTGGGTTCACGCACTCTGCCTGCCGAAGGAGTGGCCCTTACCCTACAGAGTGTAGGCAACTTTGTGTGCAAGACTCGGTTTTCGGTGGAAAATTTTGAATCGAGTGTCGACTGTCGGTCATCGCGCCAGGTTAGATGTCGGATTATGTCGGGAATAGTCTGATGTGTCGTCTCGAGCGTCCCGGCTTTCTCGCACGTCACACTGATACGAACGCGCCCGCGCCCGGGGCTGCGCCGCAGACGTCGAAGGCCCGGTTGATACGCAAGGTGCCGGAACCGTCCGGAAGCGTGACCGACAGTGCGCTCCAGGGATGGCAGGGTGAGCCGGGTTGGTTCGGTGCGGCGGTGGCGAGCGTGGCTGACGCTAGGTGACCAGCAGGCGATGGGCGAGGGCGGTGTGGCGACGGCCCGCGCCCTTGGTCCGGACCGCGGTGGCCAGGGCCCGGCGGGAGCCGGCCAGGACGACCAGCCGCTTGGCCCGGGTGACCCCGGTGTAGAGCAGGTTGCGCTGCAGCATCATCCACGAGCTGGTGGTGAGCGGGATGACCACCGCGGGGTACTCGCTGCCCTGGGAACGGTGGATGGTGACCGCGTAGGCGTGCGCCAGCTCGTCCAGCTCGTCGAACCCGTAGTCGACCGATTCGTCCTCGTCGGTGCGCACGGTCAGGGTGTGCTCCTCCGGGGACATCGCGGTGACCACGCCCACGGTGCCGTTGAAGACGCCGGCGGCGCCCTTGTCGTAGTTGTTGCGCAGCTGGGTGACCTTNNGCTCCGGCCGGGCCGCGGTGCATCGGGCACAGCACCTGCACGTCGCGGCGCGGGTCCAGGCCGAACCGCGCCGGGATCCGCCGCGCCACGATGTCCACGACTAGTTCGGCGGTCTGCTCGGTGTCCTCGCAGCCGAACCAGAAGAAGTCGCCGAAGCCGGCCAGCGCGGGCGGCTGCCCGGCGTTGATCCGGTGCGCGTTGACCACGATCCCGGACTGCTGCGCCTGCCGGAAGATCTTGGTCAGCCGCACCACCGGCAGCGACCCGGCGGCCAGCAGGTCGCGCAGCACCTCCCCGGCGCCCACCGACGGCAGCTGGTCCACGTCGCCCACCAGCAGCAGGTGCGCGCCCGGCGCGACCGCCTTGATCAGCTTGTTGGCCAGGATCACGTCCACCATCGAGGTCTCGTCCACCACCACCAGGTCCGCGTCCAGGGGATTCGTGGCGTCGAACGACGGCTCGCCGCCCGGCCGCAGCTGCAGCAGCCGGTGGATGGTGGCCGCCTCGTGACCGGTCAGCTCGGCCAGCCGCTTGGCGGCCCGGCCGGTCGGCGCGGCCAGCACGATCTTCGCTCCCTTGGCCCGGGCCAGCTCCACCACCGAACGCACGGTGAACGACTTGCCGCAGCCCGGGCCGCCGGTCAGCACGGCGACCTTCGAGGTCAGGGCGAGGCGTACCGCGTCGGCCTGTTCCGGGGCCAGCTCGGCGCCGGTCCGCCCGCGCAGCCAGGACAGCGCCTTGTCCCAGTCCACGGCCGCGAACGCGGTCAGCCGGTCAGCCCGCGCGGCGAGCAGGCGGAGCAGGGCGTGAGCCACGGACCGTTCGGCCTGATGGAAGGGGGGCAGGTAGACGGCGGGGACCTGCGGTGCGGCGTGCGCCTGGGCGGGGACCGCCTCGCGGACCACTCCCTCGGCCGCGGCCAGTTCGTCCAGGCACGGGGTGATCAGCTCCGGCGGCACCTCGAGGATCTTCGCGGCGTCGGCGATCAGGTTCGGCGCGGGCAGGTAGCAATGACCGTCGTCGGCCGCCTCGGACAAGGTGTAGGCCAGGCCGGCCTTGATCCGCTCCGGGCTGTCCCGGGCGATGCCGACCGCGACGGCGATCGTGTCGGCGGTCTTGAACCCGATGCCCCACACGTCGGCGGCCAGCCGGTACGGCTCATGGCTGACGACGGAGACCGAGGCGTCGCCGTACTTCTTGTAGATCCGCACGGCCAGCGACGTGGACACCCCGACGCCCTGCAGGAAGATCATCACCTCCTTGATCGCCTTCTGCTCGGCCCAGGCGGCGGCGATCATCGCGGTCCGCTTGGGACCGAGCCCGTCGACCTCGGCCAGGCGACCCGGCGTCTCCTCGATGACGTGCATGATGTCCACGCCGAAGTGCGCCACCATGCGTTCGGCCATCACCGGGCCGATGCCCTTGATCAGCCCCGAGCCCAGGTACTTCTGGATGCCCGCGGCGGTGGCGGGCAGCACGGTGGCGTAGGAGTGGACCTCGAACTGCCGGCCGAACCTCGGGTGGCTGGACCAGCGGCCGCGCAGCCGCAGGAACTCCCCCACCTGCGCCCCGAGCAGCGGCCCGACGGCGGTGATCAGGTCCGCGCCGCCCCCGTGCTCGGGGGCGATCCGGGCGATCGTGTACCCGGTCTCGGGATTGGCGAACGTGACCCGCTCGAGCACGCCGTCCAGTACGGCGCCGTCGGCTCGGCTGGGGACCGTCGGTGGCATAAGGACAATTTTTACCCCGAACGGCCGTGGTGTCCGCCGCAGTGCCCAGCGAGCCGCGCTGTGTCTGGCGTTGCCTGGGGAAAAGGAGCCGGTCAGTAAAGCGCCCGCCACTTGATCACGCCGGTGTAGTCGCTGAGCGGCGCAACACGGGTCTGCGTGCCCGCTATCAGCCGGGCGACACCGGAATCGGTGAGCCCATGACCGGCAATCACCCCGGCGGTCGTGGTCTCGTAGTACATACCAGTGAAGCCGACCTTTTTGAAGTCAGCCATCGGGAAGAGGCCGAAGAAACCCACGCCGGATTCGACTATCCACTCCGCGCTGAACGGGGTCCGGGTGTCAGGGACCGTGACATCGATGGGTCCCCAGTGCCAGCCCTGGGTCTTGTCCGCCAGGTACATGTCGTACTTGCCTGGGCCGTAGTTCTCCACGTAGGCGTAAATGGTGTCCCCGGTGGCGACCGGACGGCCTGTCACCTCGTTGCAGCACGACTTGTCGGGGTAGACGACCTCTTCGACAGCCCAGCTCTGCTGCCGCACCTTGAAGTGCAAGCCCGAGAGGTGGTAGTCGCACTTGGAGAAGGTGCCGATCTGCACCAGCGGCGTCTTGGACTCCGCACCGATGTTGATGCCGCCGAGACCAACCCAGATGCTGTCCTGCCAAGGCACGCCGAGGCCGGGCGCACCGCCGCAGGCGTCTGCCGGGATGGTCCACTCCGATGACACCAGTGTGATGCTTTTGCCTGGATCGCCGGTTACATACCCGTTCCAGTTGGCGTTACTGAAAACGGGAGAAGTCGCGGTTGGGAATGGGTTGACGTACGCAGTCGTGCCGGCGGTGTACCAGGTGATAGCCACGGCACTGCCCGGCCACGGCACGTTATGGAAGGTCGTGTAGACCTGAGCAGTACCGCCGGGCGGCACATCTGCTGTCCAGCCAGGGTTGTCGCTGCATGTCGTGCTGTAACCGCCGACAGTGCCGTCGTCACCGCTGCCCCCGGACATGTGTTCCTGAACCGCCGAGAGGTCCGTTGCGTCTGCGGGACAGCTCAAGGTGAGGGTGGACGAGTCCGTGTTGGTGTATGTGACCCAGACAGTCCAATAGAGCGGCACACCAGATGAGTACGGCTGGACTACCGACTTTGTCCACACGAGCTTGAACCCGCCGTAATTGCTGTTAATCAGAGCGTTCGGGCCGGAGTAGGTGCCTGCCAGCGTGCACCCCGTCCCGTTCGGCTCGCACACGCTGGCCGAGCTAGCCGTCGCAGTTGCGACAGATACGCTCGCGAGCGTGAGCAGCACGGCCCCGATGACGACGATCCTCTTCATAACTCCCCCACCCTTCCGGGCTGGCCCGCAACCGGGAGGACGGCGACAGCGANNGACGATTTGCATTCCTCATGCTGGACTCAGAGCCCTCGCGTCTCGCGGTGCCCTCCCCACGTCCACTCTGAGCAGCTGGCGCCGGTCACGATATCCCCTTTAAGGGGGACATCTCTCCGGAGAGCGAGGACCGCAGCGCGCTCTGGTCGTGGCTGGAGCCGGACCAGGAACTCGTGGTCGCCGAGGTCGCTGATCAGGGCACCGCATTCGGCAGCGTGCCGACTGAGAGCGGCGTCCCAGGCAATGACTGCTGCCGCTGAACAAATATGGCATAATTTTGTCCAGAGCATGGGAGGTGGCAGTGTCCGTCGCGAGTGAATACGACCACGCCGAGCAGGTTGTCGCCGATGTTGCCATGCTGCACGACATGGCCGCAGGCAAGCTGGACGAGCAGCGGGTCAGGGAAGCCGCCCGGGTCCTGCTGGAGCACCGGCGCCACGAGCTGCCCAGCGTGTCGGTCGCGGTAGCGGCCCGCCTGCTGGAGGTGTCCCGCACGACCGTCGAGGCGTGGCGGCAGGCAGGCGTCCTAGCACCGGCTCCGGTGCAGCGGCGGCGTCACGAGGTCACCATCGACAGCCTGGTCCGGGTACAGGCCCTGCTCGGGGAACTCCGGCGGCTCGGGAAAGACCGCGAGCTACGGGACTACGCCTGGTGGTCCGCCCAGGACACCGCCGACTACGCCGACAGCCAGCTCGCCGAGGCGCTGCGCCAGCTGCGCGCGGGGGAACTCGGCGAAGAGTACGTGCCATCAGAAGAGGATCTCGACTGGGCCCGCCGCGAGCTCAGCGATCCGGCCGCAGAGGAGCCACGCTGACCGTCGCGACCGTCCCGACGAAGCTGGCCAGCCAGCAGATCGCGTCCCTGCGCGGAAAGGCCAAGGCCTCGTTCCTCTTAGCAGTCGAGGACATACGCCGCCGCGGATGCGCGGCTGCGGGTGTCCGGCTAGCGGGAGAAGCCCTGTCGGGGATCTGCAGGCTGGATCTCTACGGAGCATGGCGCCTGCTGACCGTCTTTGAGGCGCCGGACCGGTGCGTGCTGCTGCTCATCGCCGAGCACACCCGCACCTTCAACCCTTACCGCGTGCTGTACACAACGCTCGGCATCGATGAGCCTGAGGAGCCTCGGACCAAGCCATCGTGCTGCGATGCCGAAGGACAGCCACCCATCGACCCCGACCTTGCCGGACGATTCGAGCGTGGCTTG
>PLIQ01000463.1 GCA_003140115.1 Actinomycetota bacterium
ATACTCGGCGATCGCGGCCCAGCTAACCGCGGCGCCATGATCCCGGTCGTGTTCTGCGTGATCATCGCCTGGACGAGCGGGTATAGCGTGCGCCAGCGCCGCAGGTACGCGGTCCGGCTGCAGGACGAGGCGGCCAGCAAGGCGGTGACGCAGGAGCGGCTGCGCATCGCACGGGAACTGCACGACGTGGTCGCACACAGCATGAGCGTGATCGCGGTCCAGGCGGGCTACGGTCAGTACGTGATCGACAGCCAGCCCGGTGACGCCCGGGACGCGCTCGGCGCCATCCAGGCCACCAGCCGCGAGGCGCTGGACGAGATGCGCCGGATGCTGGGTGCGCTCCGGCAGGCCGACGACGCCGATGCGCGCGGGGCGACGATGACCGGTCATGAGTTGCCCGCGGCGCCCTCTAGCGCGCCGCTGTTTCCCGCGCCAGGGCTGGCCGAGCTGGACCGGCTGGTCGCGCGGACCGCGGGCGCGGGCGTGCGGGTCGACGTGAGCCGCTTTGGCGAGCATCGCGAGCTGCCCGCGAGCATCGACCTGTCGGCCTACCGGATCGTGCAGGAGGCGCTGACCAACGTGGTCAAGCACGCGCATACGAGCTCGTGCCGGGTCCTGCTCGGCTACCGTGACGACGAGCTGACCATCGAGGTCACCGACAACGGCACCGGGATGCCGGCTCCGGACCTGGTCGGCGGCGGGCTGTCAGGCGGCGGGCTGGCCGGCGGCGGGCGGTCAGGCGGCGGGCTGGCCGGCGGCGGGCGGTCAGGCAGCGGGCTGGCCGGCGGCGGGCGGTCAGGCGGCGGGCTGGGCGGGCACGGGATCGTGGCGCAGAACGGCACCGCCCTGATGTCGCGGCCCGGCGTGGCCGTGCTGGACGGCGTGGCCGTGCTGGACGGCGCGCTGGACCCGCGCGGCGTGGGCCCGGCCCCCGTGGCCAGCCTGCCCGGCGCCGGGCACGGGATCATCGGCATGCGCGAGCGCGTCACGTTGCTGGGCGGCGAGTTCAGCGCCGGTCCGCTGCCCGGCTACGGGTTCCGGGTCAGCGCGCGTATCCCCCTGCCATGACCGGCGCCGAGCCCATCCGGGTGGTGGTCGCCGACGACCAGGCCCTGGTCCGGGTGGGCTTTTGCGGCATCATCGCGGCCACGCCGGGGTTCGTCGTGGTCGGCGAGGCGGGCAACGGGGAGGAGGCCGTCGCGGCGGCCCGGCGGGCCCGGCCCGACGTCATCTTGATGGACGTGCGGATGCCGGTCATGAACGGGATCGAGGCGACCCAGCGGATCACCCAGAGCACCGACGTCCGCGCGCTCATCTTGACCACCTTCGACCTGGACGAGTACGTCTTTGCCGCGCTGCGCGCGGGGGCCAGCGGGTTCCTGCTCAAGGACACCCTTCCGGCTGACCTGCTGACCGCCATCCGGGTCGTCGCGGCGGGTGACGCGCTGCTGGCGCCGAGCGTGACCCGGCTCCTGATCGGCGAGTTCGCCCGCACCGTGCCAGCGCCACCGGCGGATCCCGCCAGGCGGATCACCTCCGGCGGCCGCTGCACCGCCGATCAGCTCGCCCGGGTGCTGACCGAGCGCGAGATGGAGGTCCTGGCCATGGTGGCCCGGGGCCTGTCCAACGGGGAGATCGCCGAGGAACTGACGATCAGTCCGGCCACGGCCAAGACCCACGTGGCCCANNCGGGACGGGGGCTCGGGCGGGCCGGCGGCTCGGCCACAATGGGGGGATGGTTTCTGAGATCTTCGACCCTGAGCGGTGGCGCCGCGTGGAAGGGTTCTCCTTTACCGACATCACGTACCACCGGGCCGTGGATTCGGGTACGGTGCGGATCGCCTTCGATCGGCCCGAGGTCAGGAACGCGTTCCGGCCGCATACGGTGGACGAGCTGTACCGCGCGCTGGATCACGCGCGGATGTCCGGCGACGTGGGCTGCGTGCTGCTCACCGGCAACGGCCCGTCGCCGAAGGACGGCGGATGGGCGTTCTGCTCCGGAGGCGACCAGCGCATCCGCGGGCGTGACGGGTACCGCTACGCCGACGGCGAGACGGCCGAGACCATCGACCCGGCCCGGGCCGGGCGGCTGCACATCATGGAGGTGCACCGGCTGATCCGGTTCATGCCCAAGGTGGTCATCGCGGTGGTGCCCGGCTGGGCCGCGGGAGGCGGGCACAGCCTGCACGTGGTCTGCGACCTCACCCTGGCCAGCCGCGAGCACGCCCGGTTCAAGCAGACCGACGCGGACGTGGGCAGCTTCGACGGCGGCTTCGGCTCGGCCTACCTGGCGCGCCAGGTCGGCCAGAAGTTCGCCCGGGAGATCTTCTTCCTGGGCGATACCTATGACGCCGCGGACGCGCATCGGATGGGCATGGTCAACGCGGTGGTGCCGCACGCCGACCTAGAGGGGGTCGCGCTGGAGTGGGCCGCCAAGATCAACGCCAAGAGCCCGACCTCGCAGCGCATGCTGAAGTACGCGTTCAACCTGATCGACGACGGGCTGGTCGGCCAGCAGGTGTTCGCGGCCGAGGCCACCCGGCTGGCCTACATGACCGACGAGGCGGTCGAGGGCCGGGACGCGTTCCTGGAGAAGCGCCGCCCGGACTGGACCGGGTTCCCGTACTACTACTAGTGGGCTCTGTGATCCCAGGGGGGGACGACCCCCTGAAACCCCTCGATGGTCCGACTAGTGGGCGAAGTGGCCGCGGTAGTACTCGAAGACGAAGCCGATCGAGGCGAACACGGTGAACAGCATCCCGAGCAGGAACAGCCACCAGCCGACCGCGAAGCCGAGCGCCGCCGTGGCCGCGCTAAGCCCCAGGAACAGCGGCCACCAGCTGTGCGGGCTGAAGAACCCGATCTCGCCGGTGCCCTGGTCGATCTCGCCCTCGTTGTCGTCTTCGGGCCGCAAGGGCAGGCGGCGCCCCGTGAACAGCACGTAGAAGCCGGTGAGCACGGCCAAGCCCACGGCGAGCGCGAGCGCGGTGGTCCCGGTCGGGTCGTGCGAGACGTACCAGTACACGATGTCCGCGCCGCCGAAGAAGATCCCGCAGCCGAGGAACAGCCAGCCTTCGACCTTCATGCCTCCAACCCCCTGTTTCCGACCGCGCTCTCGAGGGTCGGGATCTCCTGCTCGAGCCCTTGTGATTCACGGCCCCACTTGATGTCGGGGTAGTGCGCCTCGAACGCGGGCCGCTCGGACCTGATCCGCGGGATCCGGTAGAAGTTATGCCGGGGCGGCGGGCAGGACGTCGCCCACTCCAGCGAGCTGCAGAAACCCCACGGGTCCTCTTCGGTCACGGTCTCCCCGTACCGCCAGGTCACGTACATGTTCCAGAAGAACACGAGGATGGACAGGGCGAGGATCCACGACCCGACGGAGGAGATGATGTTGAGCGTGGTCACGTTCCCGGGCAGGTCTGGGTAGTTGGCGGTACGCCGTACCTGACCCTCAACTCCCGCCCAGTGCTGGACCAGGAATGTCATGTTGAACCCGATGAACATCAGCCAGAACTGGACCTTGCCGAGCCGGCTGTTCAGCATCTTGCCGGTCATCTTCGGCCACCAGAAGAAAAAGCCGGCGAACATCGCGAACAGCACCGTACCCGCCAGCACGTAGTGGAAATGCGCCACCACGAAATAGGAGTCCGACACGGCGAAGTCGAGCGGCGGAGACGCCAGGATGATCCCGGTGATGCCGCCGAACAGGAACACGACGAGGAACCCGACCGCGAACAGCATCGGCGGCTCGAAGGTGAGCTGGCCTTTCCACATGGTGCCGACCCAGTTGAAGAACTTCACCCCGGTCGGCACCGCGATCAGGAACGTCATGAACGAGAAGAACGGCAGCAGCACCGCGCCGGTGGTGAACATGTGGTGCGCCCACACGGTCATGGACAGGCCCGCGATCGAGATCGTCGCCGCGATCAGCGTCTTGTAACCGAACAGCGGCTTGTGGCTGAACACCGGGAAGATCTCGGTCGCGATGCCGAAGAACGGCAACGCGAGGATATAGACCTCGGGATGGCCGAAGAACCAGAACAGGTTCTGCCACAAGATGGCCCCGCCGCTGGCGGCGTCGAAGACGTGCGCGCCCAGCCGGCGGTCGATCTCCAGAACCAGCAGCGCGGCGGCCAGCACCGGGAACGCCATCAGGATCAGCATCGAGGTCAGCAGCGCGTTCCAGGTGAAGATCGGCATCCGGAACATCGTCATGCCCGGCGCGCGCATGCAGAAGATCGTGGTGACGAAGTTGACCCCGCCCAAGATGGTGCCGAAGCCGGACAGCACCAGGCCCATGATCCACATGTCGGCGCCGATGCCGGGCGAGTAGATCGCGCTGGTCAGCGGGGAATACGCGTACCAGCCGAAGGACGCCGAGCCGCCCGGGCTCAGGAAGCTGGCCAGCAGGATCAGCCCGCCGAAGGTGAACAGGTAGTAGCTGAGCAGGTTCAGCCGCGGGAAGGCCACGTCGGGCGCGCCGATCTGCAGCGGGATCAGCTCGTTCGCGAACCCGACGAACAGCGGGGTGGCGAACAGCAGCAGCATCAGCGTGCCGTGCATGGTGAACAGCTCGTTGTACTGCTGGTCGGACACGAAGTGCTGGTCCGGCCCGAGCAGCTGGACCCGCATCAGCAGCGCCATGACCCCGGCGCACAGGAAGAAGAAGAACGAGGTGATCAGGTACAGGTGCCCGATGATCTTGTGGTCGGTCGAGGACAGCCAGTACGCCAGGATCGATCCCTTGCGCTCCGTCCGGCTCTGCGGGATACCAATGACCGGATGCTCGATGGTGCTCACTGCGTGCTCCCGGATGATTGTTCCGCCTGCTCGGCGGCCATGTACGCCTGGAACTGCTGCGGAGTCACGACCTTCACCGTAAACAGCATGCGACTGTGGTATAGGCCGCACAACTCACTGCAGTGTCCGATGAAGGTTCCGGTCTGTGTCGCGGTGATCTG
>PLIQ01000036.1 GCA_003140115.1 Actinomycetota bacterium
GGCGCGGTGCAGCAGGTCGGCCAGGACGCGCGCGACGGCGGCCTGGTCGGTGTCGTCGCCGCCGCGGCCGGCCAGGACCTGCCGGGCATACCGCCAGGTGAAGTCAGCGAACGGGGCGGCCACCATCGGCAGCTGGGTCCACGGCACCGTGATCCAGCCGCCGCCGGCCTGGTCGCGGACCCAGATGCGGGACAGGTCGTAGGGGTCGTAGTGCACTTCCCACCGGCCGCGCATCGCTGCCACCGGTGAGGTCTTGCGCCGGTAGGGACCCAGTTCCGGGCAGTCGTAGGTGCGGTGGCCGATCACCAGGCCGTAGTCGTTGATGGCCCGCCAGCAGGCCGGCAGCAACTCGATGTAGTCCTCGCCTGCCAGCGGGACTGGCAGGTAGCCGGCCCGCGCCACCTGCACGGCGTATGCCTCGTTCGGGGTCAGTTCCCGGCCGGGTAGGTACGGGCTGCGCAGTCCCTCATGCGGCCGGTTCTGCCAGCCGGCCACGATCCACTCATCCAGCAGATCCTGCAGTTGCGGCAGCGTCCACACTGCCTCAGCCGCCACGTCGCGGCCGCGGCGGGTGACATCCGAGCCGGTGTATCCGGCCACGTACTGGCAGAACAGCGTGTTCACCGAGGAGAAGGTGCGCTCGCAGATGGCCTTGTCGGTGGGGGTGTAAGGTCTGGCCGGCTGCACGGACACGCCCAGCGTCCGGCACGCGGACAGGAACGTCTCCGACACGAAGACCTTCCCGTGATCGATCACGATGGTCTCCGGGATGATGACTGGCTTGGCCGCTGCCAGGGTCAGCCGCTGGTCGATGGCGGTCAGCCGGTCATGGGGCAGCACCGACCGGGCCATCGACAGCGCGGGATCCCAGCCGGGCCGCATCGGCTCGGGCACCAGCATGCGGGCCAGCAGCACCGCGGCGTCCACCGCCTTGGCGCCCTCCGGGCGCAGCACGGCCGCGCCGATCGTGCGGGTCGCGACATCCAGCGTGATCGTCAGCTCCGGGCGGCCAGTTACCCCGTCATCCAGCACCGCCATCACATCCAGCGGCGTCGTGTCGATCTGGACGATCTCCCCAGGCCGCTGCGCGGCGGTCACGGTGAACGGCGCGACGGGCCGGTTCGCGTTACTGCGCCGCCGAACCGCCGACCCGAACGTGTGCCGTCCGCCCTCCAGGTCCCTGAACACCCGGTAGACCGTCGAGCGGGACGGAAGCGGCACCTGCTGCCCGGGATGCCGGGCGGCCAGGATCTCCTGCGCCCGCCGCCAGGCCCGCTCCCGGGTGCCGGTCGAAGCATCGGCCTGCTCGTCCATGGCCGCCGCGATCGCCTCAACGACCCGCTCGTCGACGCGCCCGAACGGCGTGGCCGGGCGGGTATTACGGTGATCGACCAGGCCCCATAGCCCCTGGGACTCATACCGCTGCCGCATCCGCGTCAGCGTGCGCACGCTCGCCGGCTCGCCCGCCGCCGTAAGCTCCGCCGCCTTCGCGGCCTCCCGCTCGGTCAGCGTCCGCAGTCGCGGATCGAACTCCGGCCGCGGTTCTTGCCCCTCAACCGCACCAGCAGGCAGCCCAGAGAGCAACTCCAGGACGTGCGACTCCCAGAAACGGGCACGCTCCGCCGTCTGCTCGGTAACGGTGTCGAGCAGGGCGAACGGCGGCAGCACCGGCCGCCGGCCAGGTCCCGGCTCGCCTATCACCTCGAATCCCGGCGATCCCGCCAGGAAGGCCACTGCCGCCAGCCAGGGCCGGCCATCGGCGGCCACCAGCCGCACCGTCGTCCCCTCGATGGCCACCACCCGGTGCACGGCCTCCTCAAACCGGACCTTCTCACCGACCCGCAGCACTCCTCGCAGCCCGGGCCCGCTCACGCCGGCTCCCGGCCGCTGACCCACGTCCCGTCGCCAAGCGGAACGCTCAGGTCGGCGATCAGGCCGCCGCGCCACAGCAGATGGAACAGCACCGGCAGCCCCCGCAGCGGGTCAGCGACCTGCGACACCCCGGCCAGCAGCGCGCCGCCGTCGGCGAACACCCGCCGCAGCGCCGCGCCCAGATCCAGATCCCCGTGCCGCGGATGACGGTACCCCGACAGCCACCGCACGTTGGCCACCAGCACCGGCTCCAGCTCATGAACCAGCCGGAACGACCAGTTCCCTACCACGGCGCAGGCCGCCGCGGTGGCCTCGAACTTCACCGCGTCGGCCGGCCCGACCCGGTCCGCGGGGCGGACATCGACCACCACACCGCTCCCGTCGGCCAGCCGCGCGAAATAATCCGGCGTATGGGACACTCTGCGGCCGCGCCCGTCCCACGACAGCGTGAACGGCTGCGACGACACGCCCGTCACCGCCCGGTCGAAGTCGAGCGCCATGACACGATCGCGTTCCAGCCACGACTCATACCCGACATGCCGCCCGGTCGTCGCAAGCCACCACAGGCCAGGGAAATGCCGCTGCCCGCGGTAAGACAAGAACTCCCGCGCAGGCAACGCATCCTCGAACGCGATCCCGGCCACGTCATCAAGACCGGCGCTGCAACGCTGCCCGTCCGGGTCAGCCCAGCTGACCTCTACATCCCCATGCCCGCTGGCAGCCTCGCTGATCTCCCCCATCCCGCAACCATGACGGATTCAGTAAGACGAGCCACCTTAAATGAGAATCAGATCACCCAGAAGTAAGCATAAAGTAGCTGATCGGTTACTCATACGACAAGCTGCTGACTCCGCCGCCACCATGCTCACCTCGCTGAGACAAGCCGGCGGCTTCGTTGAGATCGGACAGCCGCCACGGCCGCCCCGCCAAGATCGCTGAGAAAACGCCAGGTTACCTGCACATCAAGTGAGAATCTGACACATGCGCTGAGACCGGACAATTAGATGCCAGGAGTGGGACGCGCATGCCATCGGGATGCCAAGATCATTGGGAAAATGCCACTGTGAGTGGGATCCTACAGCCAGCGGACTTATCCGGCCATGTCGACAAATCGTGAATAATGTCCCTGGAATGCCACCGTCACGGTGGCGGTCGGACCATTCCTGTGTTTGGCCACGATCAGATCCGCCTC
>PLIQ01000358.1:0-6167 GCA_003140115.1 Actinomycetota bacterium
GTGGTCGGGGGCGGGACCGTGCACTGGGACGCCAAGGTGCCCAGGTTCTGGGACCTCGACTTCCAGCAGCTGTCCGCGCTGGGTCCGGTGCCGGGCGCCGACGTGGCCGACTGGCCGTTCGGGTACTCCGACATCGCGCCCTACTACGAGCAGGTGGAGCAGCTCATCGGCGTGCAGGGCGACGTCACGGCGTTTCCCGACATCGTGCGCAAGCACGCCCCCCGGGCCGCGCAGTACCCGATGCCGCCGGGCCCGCAGATGCGCGCGTCGCTCGCGGTGGCGGCGGGCGCCACCGCCGTCGGCCTGCACCCGTTCCCGTTCCCGATGGCGGCCAACTCGGTAAGCGGCTACAACGGCCAGCACGCCTGCAACAACTGCGGATTCTGCAGCAGCTTCGGCTGCCCGGTGGTGGCCCGGCCGTCGGCACTGGTCCCGCTGCGCCAAGCGCTGCGCACCGGGCGGGTGACGCTGGTCCCGTCGACGATGGTCACGTCCGTCGTCTTGTCCGGCTCTGGCGCTGCTTCGCGGGCTACCGGGGTGCGGTGGGTGCGGATGACAGCTTCGGGACCGGTCACGGGGACCGAGGACGCGGACGTGGTGGTGATGGCGGCGTCGGCCATCGAGACGGTCCGGCTCGCGTTGTTGTCGTCGTTCCCCGATGTGAGCGGGAAGCTGGGGCGGCGGCTGATGTTCCACGCGTTCATCGACGGGACGGCGATCTTCCTCGATGAGCGGATGCACGCGTACCGGGGACGTTCGGTGACGCAGTGCGTGGAGGACGCCGTCGACCCGGACTTCCCGGGGGCCCGGGCCTTCGCCCGCGCGCATGGGCTGCCCTACCTGCGCGGCGGCCTGATGGAGCTCGGCGGCAGCCAGGACCCGATCAGCGAGGCGCAGTCCTACCAGACCCTGCTCAGCCTGCTCGGCTCGGCCAGGCCGTTCGGCACGGAGTTCAAGCAGCTCATGCGGGCCTCGCTGCTGCGCGACCGGCTGGCGGGCTGCTCGTTCATCGGCCACGACCTGCCCTACCTGGACCACACGGTGACCCTCGACCCCACGGTCAGGGACGTGTTCGGGCTGCCGGTGGCGCGGATCACCTGGAGTGCCGGCCCGCACGAGCAGGTGGCCCAGGACTTCTGGATCCCGCGGCTGAAGCAGATGATGCTGCGTGCGGGCGCCGGCGTGGCCTTGGCCGTGCCGGCCACCGAAAACAGCGGCGGCCTGCCGACCGGCAACCACATCATGGGCGGCATGATGATGGGGCCTGACCCGTCGTCGAGCGTCACCGACGCTTATGGCCGCGTGCATGGCCTGGACAACGTCTACGTGGCCGACGGCTCGGTGTTCGTCACGTCCGGCGCGCACAACCCGACGAACACCCTGATGGCCGTGGCCCTGCGGAACATGCGCCACCTGACCGGGACTGGCGGGCCGGTGACGGGGTAGGTAGCCCGGACATGAAGAAGCTACTAGAACTCCTCGTCTGCATTCTCCACCCGCTGGCGGTGATCCTGATGTGGATCGACCTCGCGGGGCGCAGTGACCTGTCCGGCGGGCAGAAGCTGGCCTGGGGGCTGTTCGGCCTGATCCCGCTGGTGCCGTTCGTATACGTGCTCACCGGCGGCGACCTCTGGTAGTTCCCGTTCCCGTGGTAGTTCCCGTGTGAGTTCCCGTGTGAGTTCCCGCCCAGCGGGCGCAGCATTTCGCGGGCTCACGCGTCATAGGAACATGAGGGCTACCGCCGAGCCTGGGCTGGAGGACCTGTACCGGGAGCACGCGCTGGGGCTGGTTCGGTTCGCGCTGCTGCTTACCGGCGATCGGGCCACAGCTGAGGACGTGGTGCAGGACGCGTTCCTTGGGCTGCACCGGCGCTGGGACGACCTCAGGGACCGGGACCGCGTCTTGGCCTACCTGCGCACCGCGGTGGTGAACGGCACCAGGTCGCGCTACCGTCGGCACCTGGTCGCGCGGCGGCTGGGTTCCGAGCCGCTCGCGCTGGTCGAGTCCGCCGAGGCCTCGGTGCTGGCCGGCGAAGACCGGCGGACCCTGCTTGCCGCCGTCGACGCCCTGCCGCGCCGTCAGCGCGAGGTGCTCGCGCTGAAGTACTTCCTAGATCTCAGCGAGCAGGAAGTCGCCTCGATTCTCAGCATCAGTCGCGGGGCCGTGGCGTCCACCGCCTCCCGCGCGCTCACCGCACTGGCCCGCCGGCTCCGGGAGGAATCGTGACCGGCCTGGAAGACGGGCTCCGCGGCGCATATCGCGCGGTGACCGACACGGTCCGCGAAGAGGACCTGCCCGGCTTGTACGAAAGGCGGGCCCGGTCCACTCTCGGGTTCACGGGCCGGCCCCCGCTCGGGTCTACGGTCCGGCCACGCCGGAGGTGGTTCGGCATGGTCGCGCCGCTGGCGGCGGCCGCCGCGGTCGTCGTCGCGATCGGGGTCGCCGTGGCCGTGCCGAAGCTGGTGAGATCCCCCGGCGGGTCGGCTACTTCCGCGGCTCCGGCCGCTTCCGCAGCTCCGGCGGCTCCCGTGTCGGCTCCGCCGTTCGTGGTCGTGCTGAACCAGCCGGATTCCCGGGTGCCGCTGGATGTGGTATCGGCGGCGACCGGGCGGACCACGGCCAAGGTGCTAGAACCCAGGAAGGACACCGTTTGGGTCGACGCAGAGGCCACCGGGAGCCCTACCACGTTCGTGCTGGCGGCCGGCCTACTGCGCGGCGGGCTGTGCAACCCCACCTACTTGTACATGCTGACGCTGTCGGCCAGCGGAGCGGCGGCCTCGCTGCGGCCGTTCACCGATCCGGTCGTCCCGGCAGAGATCGTGTCGCTGGCCGCCAGCGCGGACGGCCGCACAGTCGCCTTCGCCGCCGACCAATGCCGGGGCCCGAACCAGGAAATCGGGATCATCCGCAGTGGCCGGGTGAAGACGTGGCAGGAGATATATCCACTCACCGTCAACAGCCTGTCCCTGTCGGCTGACGGAAGCGTGCTGGGATACGTCGAGGGCCCGATCGGCTACGGCCATGACTGGGTGCGCATGCTTGATACCAGCTCGGCGCCCGGCAACGCGACCGCGGCCAGCAAGATGGTGTACACCTACCCCACCGACGGCCGCGCGACCTTCTTCACGTTCGGCGCGGACAGCGCCACGCTCTACGTTTCGTGGCTGACCGGCCAAGATACCTTCCACCTGGCCGGGTACCGGGTGGGACGCGGCGGCCTGCAAGGCAGGCTGTTCAGCCGGATCATGCCCGACGGTCTGTCCCTCTCACGCGCCGGGAGCCAAGTGCTCGTCTGGGATCCGTCGGTTGCCGCGTACCTCGTCGATCCCGTGACCGGAAAGGCCACCCGAGTCCGGCCGCGGTGGCTGAACGCCTGGGGAATCGCCTGGTAGCCAGTGGGCTAGCGCTCCTTGGCCGGTCGTGCTCGCCTCTCGGTGACGGCCTGGACCGTATCGTCACGAAAAGCGATGGAATGACTCCGGAGAGCCATTATCATAAGAGCAGCGGTCGTATGTGTAAGCGGGTGCGTGGTGATGAACGACAGAGCATGGCAGGTGCTGCCCGGCCTGGAGGCCATCCAGGTGCTGCGCGGTCTGCAGGCCTGGCAGATCACTGAGCTACCGCGCCGTCCGCACGCTCGGCAGAACTCCGTCCCGGACCCGGACCGCACCGACCTGGGCGCGACGCAGCGCCTGCAGGGGCTGGTATCGGCGTTTCACTACGGTGCCCCGGTGGCGTTCGGCTGGATGCGCGAGCAACCGGGCGGTCCGGTGCGAGTACTCGCCGCCGGGCCCGCCTTGGTGGGCGCGGCCGGGCTTGCCTTGGCGGGTGCGGGCGGGTCGGAGCTGGCGGGCGCGGCCGACGGCGGGCAGGTGGTGCTGACCTTCCCGGCCGGCGCCCGGGCACGGCCGCTCGCGCCCGGTCAGGCTGCCGACCTGCTAGCCCGGATGCCCTGCTGGATGCAGCTGGCCGGGATCACCGACGCGCTGCTGGCCGGCCGGGTGGACCAGGGGCCGGCCAGCCGGGATGCCCGGCCATCGCTTGAGGACGGACTACTGTCGGCCTGGACCGGGCCGTTTGCCTGGCTCGTGCTCGCAGAACCGGTCTCGGCAGGCCAGCTCCACGATCTGGCCTCTGAGGTATCCCTGGCCCAGCTCAGCGCGCAGCGTTCTGACAGCCCGCCTGCGCAACTGGCCGCGCAGCGGCTGTCGGCCCGGCACACCGAGCTGCGCCAGGCGGCGGCGACCGGCCTGTGGAAGGTCCGCGTCGTGGCCGGCGGCCCGGAACCGACTGCCGCGGCTCAGATTGCCGGCTTGCTGTGCGCGTCGACCGATCTGGACGGCCTACCTTATGCTTTGGCCCCGGTTCCCGGGTGCGCCGGGCTGGCGGAGACCCTAGACGGTGCACGGCGCGCTCATGCCGAGCTATCTCCAGCGGTGCCGCTCCCCCGGGCCAGCGACGATCCAGATATCGCGGGCCCGGCCGCGCCGTTCTACGCCTCCTCCAAGCTGTTGGCCGCGCTAGCCCGGCCCCCGGCGCGTGAGCTGCCCGGCATCCGGTTCGTGCTGCGGCCCGACTTCGACGTCACCCCGGAGACCACGGCCATCCCCGGCGACTCGAGCGGGCCGCCGGTGCCGCTAGGAACCGTGCTGGACTGGAACCGGGTGCCGGCCGGTGACCTGGCGGTGCCCCGCGCGTCGTTGAACCGGCACGTGTTCGTCTGCGGCGCGACCGGCGCCGGGAAGTCCCAGACCGTCCGCGGCCTGCTCGAGGCGGCCACCGGGGCGGGGATCCCGTGGCTGGTGGTCGAGCCGGCCAAGGCCGAGTACCGGCTGATGGCCGCCCGGCTGCCCGGCACGCAGGTGATCCGGATCCGGCCCGGTGAACTCGGCGACCCGCCGGCCGGGATCAACCCGCTGGAGCCGGCACCGGGCCCGGACGGGACCCGGTTCCCGCTGCAGACCCACGCCGACCTGGTGCGGGCCCTGTTCCTGGCCGCGTTCGAAGCCGACGAGCCGTTCCCCCAGGTCCTGGCCGCGGCCCTGACCCGGTGCTACGAGAACGCNNCGAGGTCGGGTACGGGCGGGAGATCACCGACAACGTCCGGGGGTTCGTCACGGTGCGGATCTCCAGCTTGCGCCAGGGCACCACCGGCCGGTTCCTGCAAGGCGGCCACCCGCTGGACTTCGGCCGGCTGCTGGCGGCCAACGTGGTGTTCGAGATCGAGGACACCGGCGATGACCGGGACAAGGCGTTCTTGATGGGCACCGTGCTGATCCGCCTGGCCGAGCACCTGCGGCTCCGGCAGCGCGCCGAAGGGCCCGCCGCGCCGCGGCTGCGGCACCTGTCGGTGTTCGAAGAAGCCCACCGGCTGCTGCGCCAGCCGGCCGGGCAGGGCGGAGGGGCGGCTGCGCACGCGGTGGAGATGTTCGCCGGGCTGCTGGCCGAGATCCGCGCCTACGGCGAGGGCCTGATCATCGCCGAGCAGATCCCCTCCAAGCTCATCCCCGACGTGATCAAGAACACCGCGGTCAAGATCGTGCACCGGCTCCCGGCCGCCGATGACCGCCAAGCGGTCGGCGCGACGATGAACCTGACCGACGATCAGTCCGCCTACCTGGTCACCCTGCTCCCGGGCGAGGCCGCGGTGTTCACCGACGGGATGGACTACCCGATCTTGACCCGGATGCCCGACGGCACCAGCCGGGAGATCACCAGCCCGGCCCGGGCCTGCTCCCCCGGTGCGTTGATCACCTCCCGCAGCCCCGCCTGCGGGCCGGACTGCCGGGCGGCGCCGTGCACGCTGCGGCAGGTCAGGGCCGCTCAGCGGGCCGCGATCACTGATCCGCGGATCACCGTGTGGGCCGAACTGTCCGTGCTGGCCCACCTGACCGGCTGGCTCATGCCCATGCCAGGCCCGGCCTTCGCCGCGGCCCTGGCCGCGATGACCTCCCGGCTGCGGGAGTGCGCCCTGTCCCACGCGGTCGATGCCGCCATCGCCTCGCGTATCCCGGTCATCTCCGCCCGGACCAGCGGTCCCGCGCTCGCCGTTCACGTCACCGCCGCGATGCACGCCGCCCTGCACGACGGCCGCTGGCTGTGCGACCAGCAAGAACCCCAATGGCTAGGGCCGCCCTACCGGTGGGCGCTGGTCCTGGACAGCCTGC
>PLIQ01000358.1:6208-13436 GCA_003140115.1 Actinomycetota bacterium
TTCTACGACTGCCGCTGGCCCCTGGACTACCTGCACCCTGCGTCCGGGACGTGACATCGGTGTACTGATCAGCGCTAGGTGAGAGATTATGGACGGAACGTCACGACCCGTATCGTCGGTGAGAACGACCCAGAAGAAGGTCAGCGGGCTGGCGGGTCGGCGGGGTGCTCGTTGAAGAAGCGGATGAGCTCGGCGCTGGCGTCCGGGCCGCGGGGGTCGGTGTAGGAGCCGTGCGGGACGCCACCGGACCAGGCGTGCCCGCCCTGGTGGATAGTCCAGAGCTCGGCCAGGGCCGCGCCCGCGGGGTCTTGGTAACAGGTGCGGGTATAGGTATGCCCGCCGGGCACCTGCCCTGTGGTCACCGTGGTAGTGGGGGCGCCTGGGCGGCCGTCCGGACTGGCTGCCGTCAGGGCGTCGTCGATGAGGCCGGCGGCGTTTGCTGGGGCCACGGTGGCATCCAGGTCACCATGGAAGACGATCAGCGGCACGTGGCGGGCCGGGGGCCGGGCCGACCGTGACGCACCCCGCTTCATGGCCGCGAACCCGGAGGCTGCGTTGCTGGCGGCAGCGTAGCGCACCCCGGAGTGCACGCCGACGGCGGCGTAGAGATCGGGGTAGGCGGCGGCCATCACCGCAGCCATCGCGCCCCCGGCGGAAAACCCGGCCACGTATACCCGGGCGGCATCCGCCCCGTAGCGATCGATGACCTGGCGGGTGATCCCGGCGATCAGCGATGGCTCACCGGCGCCCCGACGCTGGTGGCCGGGGACAAACCAGTTCCAGAACTTGCCTGGGTTCGCCGAGGAAGGCTGTTCCGGGTAGGCGACGAGGAATCCGTGACGCTCGGCGAGGTCGTTCATGCCGGTAGCGGCGGCGAAGGTGGCGGCGTCTTGGGTGCCGCCGTGCAGCATCACGACCAAAGGCAAGGAAGCGCCCGTGTGGCTGGCGGGGACATAGAGCCGGTAGGCGCGGGTGCCGGCGGCGTTGGTGTAGGAGAAGGCGTCAAACTGGGCCGCCGACCCCTTCACACCCGGGGTCGCGGGCCGGTGCAGATCCGGTGCGCTTCGGCTGGGGACGGTGCGGCGGCGGGGAATCCAGCGGGGAAGGATCCGCCTTGGCCGGGTGGCCTCGCCGGCGGATGGTGCATCCATCGCGGTGTCCCTTCTCGTGGTGGTCTTCGCAGGTCTGCTGGCCGGATGACCGGTACGTCGCTGGGGCCGACGGTTCGGGCACCCGGGTGAGCGCGGCGGCTTAGGCGGTGCGAGGCGCCAGGGCGGCCTTCACTGCTGCGGGGGCCCGGAAGGCGCCGAGCACCTCCACCGAGGCAATCGTGGCCAGCGCCAGCTGGGGGGAGACATCGGCGGCGATGCTCGCCAGCCCCAGCACCCGGATATGGATCATCTGCCCGGCGTCGCGGATTTCCTCCAGGTCGCGACGGGTGTAGTGACAACTGCCCAGGGTGAGAGTGCGTCGGGCGGCCGTCTGGTCGAGCGCGTCGCCCCGCGTGGCGAGCTGGGTGCGGATGGCCGTGCGGATGAAATCGGTGCGGTTGGCGTAGAAGCCTTCCTGGACCAGCAGATCGATCTGTCCGAGGTCTACCAGTCCCAGGTTGATAGTGATCTTCTCGGTCTTTTCACTCTCACCCTTGGCCATCTTCCTACCATCCCCTGACCATCTACATGGATGGTACTTCAGGAGCGGCGTGGGCGCCAACCGGCCCGCGGCAGTTTACGGGGGCGGGATCGAAGGCAGCCGGGTAAGCTCGGCTAGCACGTCATGGGCGATAGCGTCCGGGCGCCGGCCGTCGGTATCGATGGTGATAACCGAGACATCTTCGTATATCGGCAGGCGCTGCTGGTATAGGGCATCCAGACCCGGCCGGCTCAGCATCGGCCGGAANNACGCAGCACCGCGCGGGTTCGCTCGTCCTGGACGGCCCCGCCGCCGAGCGCGATGACCGCTTCCGGGCCCTGGACGAGATCGGCGACCGTGGCGTGCTCAAGCTCACGGAAGTAAGCCTCGCCCTCGGTGGCAAAAATGTCCCGGATCTCGCGGCCAAGGCGCTGCTCGATCAGCACGTCACTGTCCACGAAGGGTTGACCAAGGCGCTCGGCGATGATGCGTCCGACCGTGGTCTTGCCAGCGCCCATGAAACCGACGAGTACCGCGACCACTGGCCCTCCTGCTTTCGTCGCCTGCCTGGGCGCGATGCGATGATCAGGGGAATGCTATCGCTGGTACCTAGAGGGAGCGGAGCTTGACAACTGGCGAGAACCCGGCGATCGGCGCGAGCGCGGACGCTAACGGCATAAAGACCAACTATCTCGAGGCAGGCAAGGGCGATCCGGTGGTCCTGATTCATGGATCAGGACCTGGAGTCACCTCCTACGCCAACTGGCGTCTGGTGCTGCCTGCCCTCGCGGAGAACTTCCGGGTGCTGGCGCCGGATATGGTCGGCTTCGGCTTCTCGCAGCGGCCGACGAACATCGAATACGGCGTGCAGACCTGGGCTGACCAGGTGGTTGGCCTGATGGACACGCTGGGATTGCCGACGGCCCACCTGGTCGGCAACAGCTTTGGCGGCGCGATCGCGCTGCGTATTGCGACCCAGCATCCCGACCGGGTCGGCAAGCTGGTGCTGATGGGGAGCATGGGCGTCCCGTTTCCCATCACCGAGGGCCTCGAACGCGTCTGGGGTTACCAGCCGTCGTTCGAGAACATGCGCAAGGTACTGGACGTCTTCGCCTACTCCAGGGAACTCGTGAACGACGAACTCGCGGAGGTGCGGTACCGCGGTAGCATCCAGCCCGGCTTCCAGGAGTCCTTCGCCGCGATGTTTCCCGCCCCGCGGCAGCGCTGGGTGGAGGCTATGTGTACCCCCGAGGACGACATCCGTCGGCTCCCGCACCGGACGCTAATCGTCCATGGCCGAGAGGACCAGGTCATCCCGGTCCAGACCTCCCTGCGGCTGATGGAGTTGATCGACAATGCCGATCTCAGCGTGTTCTCCCACTGCGGGCACTGGTCAATGATCGAGCGCACCGCAGACTTCAACCGGAGCGTAAGCGAGTTCTTCAGCGGCTGATGCCGAGCGGCTGTTTACGCCGTGCCATCAGCCACCGTTAAGATGGCTGGCCGGGCCCTGGCCGATCAGCGGCCCGACATACCCGCCTTGGGGCAGGCTTCGAGATAGGTTAAGTGAACGTGGACGCTACCACCACCGCGGTGGACCAGATGGTGCGGCGGGCGGCCGTGCTTGGCTATCCGATCGAGCATTCGCTCTCCCCCATACTGCACGGAGCGGCCTACCAGGCGCTTGACCTGCATGGCTGGCACTACGACAAGATCGAGTGCGACGAGGCGGGGCTGCCGAGCCTGGTGGACAGCATGGGACCCGAGTGGGCGGGCCTGTCGCTGACGATGCCGCTCAAGCGGGTGGCCCTGACCGTCGCCGACGAGGTATCGCCGCTGGCTCAGGCGGTCGGGGCTGCGAACACACTGGTGTTCTCTCCGGACGGCGGCAGGCGGGCGGACAACATCGATGTGGCCGGAATGGTCTCGGCGCTGCGGGAGGCCGGACTGGCCCGGGTCGAGCAGGCGGTCATTCTCGGCGCAGGCGGCACGGCGCAAAGTGCCCTCGCCGCAGTACGCGAACTGGGCCACCGGTCGCCGACGGTCCTGGTGCGCAACCTGGCCCGTACCCGCGAGCTACGCGAGACCGCCGAGCGACTCGGGATGCAGCCGACGATCTCCGATGGCCTGTTCACCGAGCCGCTGCCCGCCGCCGACTTGGTCATCTCCACGCTGCCGGGCGGTGCAGCCGATCCGCTGAGCGCCACCCGCTGGAAACCAGACACCATGGTGCTTGATGTCGTATACACGCCGTGGCCGACCTCCTTCGCCGGGTCAGCCCTGGCCGCCGGCTGCCCGGTGGTCAGCGGTCTGACCGTGCTGCTGTACCAGGCGGTTGCGCAGGTGGAGCTGATGACTGGTCATCCCGGCCCGGTTGAGGCGATGCGGACCGCCCTGGTCGCCGCCGTGGCGGCCCGCCAGGGCTGAGGCGCGGGTATATCCGGCGGGCGTTGAGCTCGTAGACCCGGTCCCGGACGGCAGGAACCAAGCCCAGCGCGTCGACGTACCGCCGGGTGTCGTCGAAATGATGCCCGGTCTGCGGGTCGATGCCACGGACCGCTCCGATCATCTCCGAGCCGAACACGATATTGCCCGGGTCGATGACCTTGAACAGCAGGTCGATACCGGCTTGGTGGTACACGCAGGTGTCGAAGAAGACGTTGCCCATCACCGACTGCTCCAGCGGGGGCCGGCCGAGCATGTCGGCTAGCCCGCGAAAGCGTCCCCAGTGGTACGGCACGGCGCCACCGCCGTGCGGGATGATCAACCGCAGCGTCGGGAAGTCCGTGAACAGGTCTGCCTGCATGAGCTGCATGAACGCGGTGGTGTCGGCGTTCAGGTAGTGCGAGCCGGTGGCGTGGAAGTTGGGGTTGGTCACCGCGGACACGTGGACCATAGCGGGCACGTCGAGCTCGACCATCGCCTCGTAGAACGGGTACCAGGACCGGTCAGTCAGCGGCGGGGAGGTCCAGTGGCCCCCGCTGGGATCGGGGTTGAGGTTGCAGCCCACGAAGCCGAGCTCGAGAACGCAACGACGCAGCTCCGCGACGGCCCGCGCGATCGGAACGC
The DNA here is from genome assembly GCA_003140115.1 of Actinomycetota bacterium. Next base: position 10,910 of record PLIQ01000358.1, read on the forward strand.
CAGGGGACTGCGGCAGCTGGCAGACCCCCGCGAAGCGGCCCGGGTACAGCTGGACAACACGAGCGATGAGGTCATTGCTTACCTCGGCCCACCGGGCGCTGACCGCCTCGTCGCCGAAGTGATGCTCCATGGCCGACGCGCGCGGTGAGAAGATCGTCAGGTCGATGCCTCGTTCGGTCATGAGCTTCAGCTGGCTGCCGTCGATCGACGCGCGGATATCGTCGTCGGAGATGTCCGGGTAGGGCGGCGGCATCACGCCGGCCGTGAAGGCGGCCTTCTGCGCCGTCCGCCAGTCGGTATGAGACTGCGGCGCGGTGGTGTAGTGACCGTGGCAGTCAATGATCATCGCGTCTCCCGGCTATCCGCAACGCGCTCGACCGTTGAGACGAGTACCTCGGACTCCAGCGTGCGATGAACCGGGCAGCGTTCGGCAATATCCATAAGCCGGGCGCGCTGCTCGTCGGTGAGCTCACCTTCGAACTGCAGCTCGCGCTCGATCTGGTCCAGCTGACCCAGCGTCGTTTCGCAGGCGGCGCAGTCTTTGGCGTGGATGCGCTGATGTCGCAGCCGCACCGTGGTTTGACGCAGCGGCCAGCCCTTGCGGTCGGCGTACATGCGCACTGTGATGGCGGTGCAGGCGCCAAGCCCGGCCAGGAGCAGGTCGTAGGGGGTGGGGCCGCTGTCGGCGCCGCCGATGGCGGCCGGCTCGTCAGCGATCAGCTGGTGACCGCCGGCGGTAATGCGCTGGCCGTACGGGCGCGCGCCCGACTCGGTCACGACCACAACATCACGCAGGGCAGGCTCGGCGGTGTCTGGGCCTCCAGGTACGGGCAGGTAGCGCACCGCCCACGCGGCGATGACGCCGGCCGCATAGGCGGCATCGGCGAGGCGGCTCAGCTGATGATCCGCGCCGTCCAGGCTGATGAAGGACTTAGGGTGGCTCGCCGCCTCGAAGATGACCCAGGCATTGGCGAAGCTCACCACCTCGTCGTCCGGCGAGTGCATGACCAGCAGCGCCCGGCCCAACGCGGCGATCTGCTCGCGCAGGACCTGGACGCCGCGCTGGCCCGTATCGCCCGCTTGAGCGGCATCGGCCGGCGCCGCGAGGGTTACCACGGCGCGTGCCTCGGGCACCCGGGCGGCGATCGCCAAGACCGCTGCCCCGCCGAGTGAATGGCCGACGAGGATGCTCGGCGCGGCCACGGTGGAACGAAGCTGGGCAACGGCGAGGGCCAGGTCATTGACGACCGAGCTGAACGCGGCGGTGGCCAGCTTCTCGCAGGCGTAAGCAAGATCCAGGCTGAGCACGGCCATGCCTTGCTCGCTGAAGGCCCGCGCGAATTGGGCCGCGGCGGGACCTGCGTTACCGCCGCTGCAGCAGTGAGCGACCAGGACCACTGCCCGTGGCTTCCCGTCTGGCAGATCCAGTCGCCCGGCCAGCCGGTCTCCGCGCGCACCGGTAAACGTGAGCGTTCGGGTCTCGGTCACGGTGACACCTTTCTTCGCTCGGCGGCGGCTGGCCCGCACCACCGTTCCATTTTGCGGATGCCTGTGGCAGGGTCCGGCAACTTGAGCCACGGCCGTTCGGCTCAAGTGATTTTCTCCCGAACGGACCGTGATGCATGTCACCGGGGTGAAGGGGTGCAGCCGACCGCCTGCGGTCAAGTTGCTGTCAGCTGATCGCGGCCGTCTTGATACGGGTCTGCTGGACGTCGGAGTCGAGTACGCCGCTGATGCCAGGCCTCACGCGCGGCCGGGAATGGTCTTCGCGCGAGGGCGCTGNNCATCCCTCTCTTCCTGCGTTCGCGCAGGTGAGAGGGCTGGAAACCACAGTAGGGCTAGGCTCCCGCGCCAAGACTCGAACTTGGAACCTGTCGGTTAACAGCCGAACGCTCTGCCGATTGAGCTACGCGGGATCGACGCGGATAAGAATAGCGCACTCCGGGCAGACGTGTGACGCCCCGCGTGTGGGCCACCTCTCGTTCACCTCGCGCTCATCACGATGAGTACCCTCGTGCTAGCGGGGAAGATCCTGACTGCACAGGACGAACCTGCGTGAAAGGGGTACCAGATGCGGACACGGATAACGTTCCTGGCGGGATTCGCGGCCGGCTTCGTGGCCGGCACGCGGGCCGGCCGTGAGCGCTACGAGCAGATGGTGAAGCTCGGCCGCAAGGCGGTCGAAAACCCGACCGTGCGGCGGGCCACCCGGGCCGCGGGAGTCAAGGCGACCGAGCTGACCAAGACCGCCGGGCAGAAGGCCGCCGACCGCATGCCGAAGCTGGCCGAGACGGCCAAGAACACCGCGAGCAAGGTGCGGATCCCCGGCCGGAACTCCGGCGACGACGATACCTCCGCGGTGAACGGCGCACGTCCCGTCGACTAGAGCGCCGCGCGAGCTTTAGTCCAGGTACTCGCGCAGCATCTGCGCGCGGCTGGGGTGGCGGAGCTTAGCCAGGGTCTTGGACTCGATCTGGCGGATCCGCTCCCGGGTCACGCCGAACTCCCGGCCGACCTCCTCCAGCGT
>PLIQ01000358.1:13508-13680 GCA_003140115.1 Actinomycetota bacterium
GCTCAAGCCCCATCTCCGCGGCGACCTCTTCGGGGCTGGCTTCCCGGCCCAGTTCCTGATGCAGCTGCCGCTGCACCCGGGCCAGCTTGTTGATCGTCTCGACCATATGTACTGGCACCCGGATGGTCCGCGCCTGATCGGCGATGGCCCGGGTGATGGCCTGCCGGATCCA
>PLIQ01000358.1:13748-18488 GCA_003140115.1 Actinomycetota bacterium
GCCTCGATGGCCTTGGCCAGCTCTACCTCGTCCTCAGCGGTCAGCAGCGGCACCCGGCCGATTTCCCGCAGGTAGATCCGCACCAGATCGCTGGTGACGGCCCGCCTGCCGCTGTCGGCTCCTTTGTCGGCTAGCCGGAGCTCCGCTTCGGTATCGTCCTCGCGCGGCACGTCGAGCACGTCCACGCCCTCATCGGCGAGCGTGCGCACCGCCGCGTCGATAGCCTCCGGCGGGAGGTCGGCGCGGTCCAGCGCCACCATGACGTCAGCCATGGTCAGGGAACCTCGTTCCCGCCCTAGCGCCACGAGATCGGTCAGCTGATCCGCTGGTGATGGTCCGTTCGTTAGCACCGTGAGGGTCACGGGACCAGTCTGCGTCACAAACCCGTGGTTACGGGGGACCTAATTTTGTCACCCCTGCGCTACTAAGCAGTACGGTCCGCAACCGTATAATCGCGGCTTATCCCGGCCTAGCCGCCCGCGGCGCGATCCAGCAGCGCCCGGCGGCGGGTTTCCAGCGCCATGAGATCTCCGAACATCCGGTTGTATCCCGCCTGCTCTTCCACTGGATTCATGCGCTGCAGCCGGGCCTTGACCGAGCTGATCTGACGGCTGACCGCGAGCTCGCCGACCCGGGCCAGGACGACATCGGCGTACTTAGCGTCCGGCTCCCCGTTGATCACCGGCTGCTGCACCGCGAGCCCGGTGACGAAGGCCTGGGCCCGTTCGTTCGGCGCCTCTTCGCGCAGCCGGGCGGCCCACTGTTTGACGCTGCCGCCGCCCGCCGCCGTGCCGCCGCACGCGGCGATCAGCGTGAACACCGCCCGGTGCACCGGTGCGGTGAACGCGTCGGCGCCGAGCGCGTCGAACTCCGGCCCGCACAGCCCGGGCCGCTGCACAGCGAGCTGGAGCGCCTGCCGTTCCAGCTGCACCACCGGATCATGGGGGTCGTACGGGCTTTCTTGATTTTGACCGAACGGCCCGTGGTGCCCGTTTCCGTTCTCCTGCGCGTCAGCCGGGCTCGACGATCCCCGCGGCCTGCCAGTGGCCTTCACGGTCCTGGTGTCCCCCGCATGCGCCCGGACCCTGGCCATGACGAACTCCTCATCCATCAGGCCGAGCCAGCGGTCCAGGTTGACCGCGTACCTGCCACGCAGGCCCTTGTCCTTGATCTTGGCCAGGATCGGCGCGGCCTCGTCCAGTGCCGCGAGCTGGCCTTCGGTGGTGTTCAGGTCGTGGTGCGCGAGCACGCCTTTGATCGCGAACTCGAACAGCGGGACCCGGCGGGCGATCAGGTCGCGGACCGCCGCGTCGCCGTGGGCCAGCCGCACGTCGCAGGGGTCCAGGCCGTCGGGCTGTACGGTGACGAAGGTCTGGGTGACGAACTTCTCCTCCATGCCGAACGCGCGCAGCGCGGCCCGCTGCCCGGCCGCGTCGCCGTCGAAGGTGAAGATCACCTCGCCCGTCGCCCCTTCGGTGTCCATGATGAGCCGGCGCAGTACCTTGATGTGATCCTCGCCGAACGAGGTGCCGCTGGTCGCCACCGCGGTGGGCACCCCAGCCAGGTGGCAGGCCATCACGTCGGTGTAGCCCTCCACGATGACCGCCTGCCGGCGCTGGGCGATCTCCCGCTTGGCCAGGTCCGCCCCGTACAGCACGGTGCTCTTGCGGAACAGCGAGGTCTCCGGGGTGTTCAGGTACTTGGGCCCGTCGTCGTCGGGGTCGAGCTTGCGCGCGCCGAACGCGATGACGTCGCCGGACAGGTCCCGGATGGGCCACATCAGCCGATCGCGGAACCGATCCCGCGCGCCGCGGTTGCCCTCCCGGGCCAGGCCCGCGCCGATCAGCTCGCCGTCGGTGAAACCGCGTCCGCGCAGGTGCCGGGTCAGGTCCTCCCAGGCCTTCGGCGAGTAGCCGACACCGAACCGCTCGGCGTCCTTGAGCTCGAAGCCGCGCTCGGACAAGAATTTCCTGCCGTGTTCGGCCTGCGGCTGCTGTAGTTGCTCCGCGTAGAACTCGGCCGCGGCCCGGTGCGCGTCGATCAGCCGGCGGCGCTGGCTCTGCTCCTGGCCCGGCACGTAGCCGCCCTGCTCATAGCGCAGCTCGATGCCGGCCCGGCCTGCCAGCCGCTCGACCGCCTCGACGAAACTGAGCCCGTCGATCTTCTGCACGAACTTGATGACGTCGCCGCCCTCGGAGCAACTGAAGCAGTAGAAAAGTCCTCGCGCCGGGGTGACGTTGAACGAGGGCGTCTTCTCATCGTGGAACGGGCACAGCCCCTTGAGCGAGCCGCCGCCCGCATTCTTCAGCTGCAGGTACTCCCCGACCACCTCGTCGATCGGCGACCGCTCGCGAACCGCCGCGATGTCCTCGTCGCGGATCCGCCCCGCCATCGCCCACCTCCGCCGACGTTTTGAGGGCCGCGGGACTCCCGCCACCCCGGGTATCCCGTCGCGGTGAGTCTAGTCCGCCTGCGCGCCGCTCGCGGGGATAGACGCGGCTAGCCTGGGTTCGTGGCCGATCTGCTCGTGCTGTGGGACGTCGACTACACGCTGCTGAGCGCCGGCGGGCTAGGCAATCGCTTGTATGAGGCAGTATTCAAGGACCTGTTCGGACGCGACCTGACCGCGATCGCGCCCAAGGCCGGGCGGACCGATCGGGCCATCCTGCTCGACACCCTAGCGCTGGCCGGGGTGGCCGAGCCGCAGGCGCACGTGGATGACTTCCTCGCCGCGCTGGCCCGCCAGGTAACCGAGATCGACGGCAGCGCGGCGGCTCACGTCCACGCCCTCCCCGGCGCGGCGGCCGCGATCGCTTCGCTGGCCGGAGCCGGTTTGCGGCAATCGGTGCTCACCGGCAACATCAGGCCGCTCGCGGCTTTGAAGCTGGCCGCGGCCGGGCTGGGCGAGCACCTCGATCTGGACGTCGGCGCTTACGGGGACATGCACGAGGTCCGGGCCGAGCTTGTGCCAGTGGCCAGGCGGGCGGCCCGGGCGGCGTACGGGACGGACTTCGGCGGCCGGTCGACGGTGCTGGTCGGCGACACGCCGCTCGACGTGGCCGCCGCGCTGGCCACCGGGGCCCGTGCGGTCGGCGTGGCCACGGGCAGCTTCCCCGCGGCCGACCTCGCCGCGGCGGGCGCGCACATCGTCCTGCCCGACCTGACCGACACCTCGCTGGTACTCGCCGCCGTCACCGGCCAGCCTTTACCGGTAGGCGGGCGAGAGCGCGCTCGACTGGGCAGCCCGGTGAGCACGGCCGTGGCCAGCCAACCCAGCCGTGGCGGCGGAGCACCGCGGCGACTTGCAGGGCAGTCGCGCACGGATGCCACCGGACGTGCGTCCAGCCGTATCTGAGGGACTGCTGCCCGTCCACGGCAGCGGCGTTGTCCCGGTCCTTGTCCCGCCACTGGTCCTCACGCCCGTGTCCCAGCCGCCCGTCCAACTCGACCACCACGCCATAGCCCCGGTAAAGGCGATCCCGGCGGCCGCTGCGTCCGTCCGGGCCCGCGAACGACGCCTGCCGGACCGGCTCCGGCAGGCCGTGCGCCCGTTCCACGTCCCGCTCGTAGCGAAACTCCAGCACTGAGTGGTCGCCGCTAGCTGCGGCGGCGATGAGTTCATGCAGGTCAGCCCGCCAGCGCAACTTTGTACGCTGGTGCATGGCCGCGCTCAGCCGCTCCTGGTCGGTCAGCTCCCGCGCGAACGCGCGAGTCACCCAGCCGCACACGTCATCAAACGTGGCCGCCGTCTGCGTCAGGTCAAGCACCGTCTCCTCGACCCTGGTCCGCGGCGGATTGCTGTCCCGCTGCACCGCCTCGACCGCCCGCCCAGACCGGTGAATGCTGAGTCCTTCAGCCGCAAGCACGCGGCGTTGGCCAGGAACTGTCACGTGAATCGTTTCGACCGGCTTGTCGGTGAGCCGCTGGATCTCGGCTGCTGTTTCATGACTGAGCATTGCGCCTCGCCCGGCCGAAAGGACTGCGGCCCACAGCTGCGCGCCACGGCCGGGCGCTCCCGTGAACGTCGTGTACACACCGGGATGAACCTGCTGCCAGCGGCCGCTGCTGACCCTGAACTTGATCACGCCCTCGGAAAGCCCTGCCTTGCGGGCCTGCGAGCGGGAAACGACTCCGCTCTGGTGATGAGCCAGGCCACGCAGCGTAGAAGGAACCTCGCTTGCCATGCCCCAAAGTGTCGCTCCCCCCACCGACATTCACCCGGCAACCGAATAGCGTGGAAGATCCGGCTTACGCGGAGACTTCAGGCAACTGGGGTTGCCCGGATCCTCCTCGAAGGCCGGATCCACCGCGTAAATGGGACGTATGGGATCAACGGGGCCGACGGGACGGGTGCCGACGCGGTTGTGGGCGCGGGCGTGGGCCGGGTGTGAGTTTAGGGGCCAGGGCGGTTGTAGAGGACAGGCGTGACTGGGAGGCGGGGCTGGGGGGCGGACCCGGCGGGGCTGGGGGACCGGCGGGGCGGGGGTCGGGAAAGTCAGACTTCGGGGAGGGGGATTTCGGGGTTGGTTAGGCGGGTGAGGTCGACCGGGTGTTTGGAGCGGATTAGGGACTGGATGTCGTCGTTGACGTCCCAGACGTTGACGTTCATTCCAGCGACGACGATTCCGCGGGAGAGCCAGAAGGCGATGAACTCGCCGGAGGCGCGGTCGCCGCGGTAGGCGACCTCGTCGTAGGTGCCGGGTGAGGGCAGGCCCGCGCACTCCATGCCGAGGTCGTACT
>PLIQ01000443.1:0-10229 GCA_003140115.1 Actinomycetota bacterium
ACATCCCCGTCGAACCGAACCCGCACTGGGTCGTATTCGATAATAAAAACGGGCGGTTTTACGTCACGGACCACATGTCCACCGTCGTCACGGTCCTCAATACCAACACGAACGGCATCATCACAACGATCGAGGTTGGCGAGACCCCGCACAGCGCAGCCCTCTCACCCGACGGCAGCCGCCTGGCGGTCACGAGCTTCAATGGCAACGAGGTTTTTTTGGTCAACACCGCGACCGACAAGGAGGTCGCGATTATCCCGGTCGGGGGGAATCCGCTGGACGTCGCGTACTCGCCAGACGGGCGGTACCTCTTCACGGCAAACAACGATGGCAACACGGTCACGGTGATCGACACTGCGGATAACCGCGTCATCGCCGAGATCCCGACCGGGAAAGCTCCAACGAGCATCTCGGTGCTGCCCGACGGGCGCCAGGCGTACGTCACCGACGAGAACAGCGGCACGATCGAAATCCTCAACCTTCCGAAGTAAGGGCAGTGCGGCAATAAGGCACGACGCCGGCCATGGTCCGCTCCCGCGCCGAATCGAATCAACCGGGCCTGGGCCGGGATGAGGGGAAAGGCGGCAATGATTGAGCTCGTCCTCGGGGCTCGCCGCCCGCAGGCCGTCGATCCGCCCGCCATGGTAGTCGGCAGCCCCGGAGCGAAATCCGCATGAGCACCCCCGCCTGGATCCTGGGGATCTTCGCCGCGGTCATGATCCTGGTCGCCGAGGTGAGCGCCGGACAGCTGGTGATAGCGCGCGCCTGGACCCGCCGCGGCGGCGCCGGCGCCGGCATCGCCGTTTCCCGAGTGCTGACGGGAATCGCCCTGGCGGGCATATTGGTGCCCGGCCTGAGCACCCTGCCGAACGCCGCCTGGGAGGTTGTCTTCGCCGTCATGACGGCCTGGTTCGCCTGGTGCCTGTGGCGGGAGAGCCGGGGGCGCGGCGCCGCCGCCGTGGCCCGCGGCCATAATGCGCCGCACCTGGTCCGCAGCGCAGCGATGCTCTACCTGTTCGCCGCCCTGGCGGGCCCGTCCGCGGCGGGCTCAGGCATGTCCATGTCCGGCACGGGCGGGATGTCCGGGATGGCGGGCGGGTCGTCCGGCGGCACGCTGGCCCTGCACGCGCCGACGCTGGCCCTGATCTTCGCGCTGCTGCTGATCGCATTTACCGTCCATGACCTGGACCGGCCGGCCGGCGTGGACGGCTACTTCTACGTAGCGGGCCGTCGGTCCGTACCCGCCGGGAATACCGCGGAGGGCCTGCTGCTTTCCGCCGGCGTAGTGAAGGGGTGCCAGGTGGCGATAGGCGTCACCATGGCCTTCATACTGATCATCATGATCTGAAGTCACCGTCAAGGCTCACGCCGGAACGCTGGGTACGCACCCCGTGGGTGCCGGACTGTGTCCTGAGCGCAAGGATCTCAGTGGAGCGACAGCAGCATTCGTGATTCTGTATTTCGGTATAGTCCGACGTGTGACGGCTGGCGGGCGATGAGAGAGATTCAGGACAGCCAGCTCTCACAGAGCCGTCAACTGCTGCCGAGCCGCCGCGCGTTGCTGGCAGGGGCGGGCGTAACGTGCGCCGCGATGCTCGCGGGATGCGCCACGCATGACGTTCCCCCTGCTACCAGCGGCACGGCCACTTCCGCCGGTGGCAGCGCGCCCGCGGCCGCTGCCCTGGCCGCCACCTCCCAAGTTCCGGATGGCGGCGGCAAGATCATCGACGGCGTGAACATCGTGATCACCCAGCCGCAGTCGGGGTCGTTCAAGGCGTTCACCGCGATTTGCACGCACGAGGGCTGCATCGTCAACAGTGTCTCGAACGGGACCATCAACTGCCCCTGTCACGGCAGCAAGTTCGCCATCACGGACGGCGCGGTCGTCCACGGCCCCGCCACCAGACCGCTGGCCCCCATCGCGATCAACGTCGAAGGAACCTCAATCTTTCAGGGCTAATCTGGCCAGTTCATGATCCCGTCCGGCCGAGACGCTCGGGACGCTCGGCCCGGCTCGGGCGCGAGATCCGGCGGCGCCAGCGTTCGGCGCGGCGGTCGGTCAGGACCTGCCGGACCACGTTGCGGCCGGGGATGCCGGTCACGCCGCCGCCCCCGTGGGTAGCCGACCCGGCCTGGTACAGGCCTCGGACCGGAGTGCGCAGGTCGGCGTAGCCGGCCGCGGGCCGGCCGTGGAACATCTGCCCCAGCGACAACTCCCCGTGGAAGATGTTCCCGCCGATCAGCCCGTACTCCTCCTGCATCTGGTGCGGCCCGATCACCTGCCGGTGCAGCACCGAACCGGTGAACCCCGGCGCCACCGCCTCCAGACGCCCGAGCACCCGGTCGGCGTAGGCCTCCAGTTCGACCTCGTAAGAACCCGCGGCGTACCCACACGGCACCCACTGCGTGAACAGCGACATGACGTGCTTCCCGGGCGGCGCCAGCGAATCGTCGAACACGCTCGGGATGCAGATGTCCGCGAACGGCAGCTCGGCCGGGCGGCCTGAAACGGCCTGCTGGTAGGCGTTCTCGATGTCATCCAGCGACTCGGCCAGCACGATCGTGCCGCCGTAGACCGAAGGATCGGGCTCCGGATAAGCAGCGAACACCGGCAGCCGGTCCAGCGCCAGGTTGATCTTCACGGTGCCGCTTCGGCTGCGCCAGCCGCGGATGTCGGCCACGAACCCGTCAGGCAGCTCAGCCGGGTCCAGCAGCTGCAGGAACGAGATCTGCGGGTGCGCGGTGGTGATCACCACCGGCGCGTCGATCGACTCCCCGCTGGCCAGCGTCACCCCCGTGACCTGACCGTCGCGGGTACGGATCCGCGCCACCTCGGCGTTCGTCCGTACCTGCGCCCCGAACATCCGGGCTGCCCGCCCCAGCGCCCCGGTCACCGCCCCCATGCCGCCGCGCGGAAACCCCCAGGCCGTATCGCCGATGTGATGGTGCAGCATCACGTACGCGGTCCCGGCCGACCGCGGCCCGGCCCACGTCCCGATCACCCCGGACACCGACAGCAGGCCCCGCATCGCGTCACTCTCGAAGTACCCCTCGACCAGGTCGGCGATGCTGTCGGTGAGCAGCCGGGTCACGTCGACCGCGCCGCGCTCGTCCACCGAGCGCAGCTGGGTCAGCAGCCGCGCCTGGCGCAGCAGGTCCGGCGGCCGCTTCGACCCGAGCCGCGGCGGGATCTGGTGCAGCAACGGCCCGAGCACCCGCCCGATGTCCGTCAGGTGTGACGAATAACGTGCATAGGCATCAGCGTCCGGCGCGGAGAATTTGGCGATCTCGGCATGCCGGAGCGCCGGGTCGTCCGGCAGGCGCAGGTACCGGCCGTCCCGGTGGGGCGCGAAGTAGGGCCCCTGCGGGTATACGTGGTAGCCGTGCTGGTCGAGCCGCAGGTCGCGCACCAGGTCGGGCGGCAGCAGAGAGACCACGTAGGACAGGGACGTCACCGTGTAGTCCGGCCCGAACGGATGCTCGCTGACCGCCGCCCCCCCGGCTACCTCGCGCCGCTCGCACACCACCGTCTGCAGCCCGGCGCGGGCCAGGTACGCCGCCGCGACCAGCCCGTTGTGCCCGCCGCCGACCACCACGACATCCACGTGTCCCGACACCGCCAGTCCCTTCTGCCGCAGACCATCTCCCGCCGACCGTACGCGATGACCGGAACTGCTTTCATTGTCCTATCCCGGACGAATGGAGCCTGCCCCGTGGAGAACACTGTCATCGCCGTCGCCCAGCTGGCCATCGCCATCGGCGAGCCCGAGGCCAACCGCAAGGCCGCCGCCGCCGCGGTGGCCGAAGCGGCCGCCGCGGGCGCCCGGCTCGTGGTGCTGCCCGAACTGTGCGATTCCGGTTACGTGTTCGGCGACGACCCCGACCGGGCGTCCGCCGAGGCCGGCGCGCTCGCCTCACCCGCGGACGACAGCGACACCCTGCGCCAGTGGCACGCCCTCGCCGCCGAGCACCAGCTGGTGATCGTCGGCGGCTTCTGCGAACGCGGCGCCGACGGCCGCCTGTTCAACAGCGCGGCACTGGTAGACGCGTCCGGGACCCGGGTGGTCTACCGCAAGGCGCACCTGTGGGACCAGGAGAAGCTCGTCTTCACCCCCGGCGACGCCCCGCCACCGGTCGTCGATACAGCCATCGGCCGGGTGGGCGTGATGATCTGCTACGACCTGGAGTTCCCCGAATGGGTGCGACTGGCCGCCCTCGACGGCGCCGACCTCATCGCCGCCCCGGTGAACTGGCCGGCGACTGCGGGTGCGCCGAAGGACGGGTTCCCGCCCGATGTGCTCGAGGCCCTGGCCGATGCCGCGGCCAACGGCGTCTTCGTCGCCGTGGCCGACCGGTGCCGCATTGAGCGCGGCGTGACCTGGACTGGCGGTTCGGTCATCGCCTCCCCGAACGGCAAACCGCTGGCCGGCCCGGTCCTCGAGGACCGGGCCGTGGTGCTGACCGCGGCATGTGACCTGCTCCGGGCGCGGGACAAGAGCCTGGGCGGCAACACCGACCGTCTGGCCGACCGCCGGCCCCAGCTGTACGCGAGGGTCGCGGCCCAGGCCCAGGACGAGCGCGTCGCGGCGGCGAACGCCCACTGGGCGGCGCGCTTCATCGCGAACGGCACCAGCTACTCCGACTTCCAGGCCACCATGGCCCGCATCACGGCCTGGGACGACTGGTGCCGCGAGTGGGGCCGCACCGGCCAGCACTACGAGCGGCTGGCCGAGACCGCCGACCAGGCGGGCCGAACAGCGACCGCCGGGGAGGCCTGGCGGCGCGCCGCGTTGTGCTGGCACTGGGGCAAGTTCGTCTTCGTCGACGATCTGGATCAGCAGCGCGCGGCTCACGACCGCACGGTGGCCTGCTTCCGCCGCGGCGCGGCGACGCTGAGCCCGCCCGCGGAGCCGGTGCGCGTCCCGTATCAGGTCACCACGCTGGCGGCCTACCTCCGGGTTCCGGCCCGCCAAGAGAACCAGGCCAGGCCGCCCGTCGTGATCATGATGCCCGGGCTGGACTCGGTGAAGGAGGAACTGCAGGCCACCGCGGAGTACATGCTCGGCCGCGGTCTCGCGATCATCGCCGTCGACGGGCCGGGCCAGGGCGAGGCCGAGTACGGGCTGCCGATCGAACCCGCCTACGAGAAAGTGGCCACCGCGGTCGCCGACTACCTGGAAGGACGCGACGACGTCGACCCGGACCGGATCGGCGCGTTCGGGGTGAGCCTGGGCGGCTACTACGCGGCCCGGGCCGCGGCCTTCGAGCCGAGAATCAAGGCCGCGGTGTCGCTGGCCGGGCCGTACCAGTGGTCGCTGGACTGGGACATCCTGCCGCCGCAGACCCGGGCCACGTTCCAGCGCCGCTCGGGCGCCACCACCGAAACCGAGGCCCGCGAAAAGCTCTCAGCATTGACCCTGGAGCAGGTCGCCGCCCGGATCACCCGGCCGCTGCTGGTCGCGGCCGGCGGCCGGGACCGCCTGGTCCCGACCTACCACGCCGAACGCCTGGCCCGCGAAGCGCCCGGCGCTGAGCTGTTTCTCATCCCCGACGGTAGCCACGGCCTGACCAACCACGCCTTCGAGTCCCGGTCCACAATGGCCGACTGGCTCGCCGCTCACCTGTAACGACGGCGGCAGCCGGATCACCGTCATCCCGGCCGTACCCGAAGGTCCGTCCATCGCGGCCAGCGCCTGGCCCGCGTCCGCCAGCTCGATCACCCTGCCGACCAGCAGGCCCGGCCGCAGCGTGCCGTCCGCGACCATGGCCATCATCGGCGGGTAGTCGCGGGCGGCCATGCCGTGCGAGCCGAAGATCTCCAGTTCGCGCGCCACGACCAGGTCCATCGGGATCGGTGTCGGCCCATCGAGCAGCAGGCCGACCTGGACGTGCCTGCCGCGGCGCCGCAGGCAGCGGACCGAGCAGGCCGCGGTCGCCGGTGACCCGAACGCGTCGACCGACACGTGCGCCCCGCCCCCGGTGAGCTCGACGACCGCGGCAGCGGTATCACCATCGTCCGCACGCACGGTGAACGAAGCGCCCAGCTCCCGGGCTCGGCTTAGCGCCGAAGAAGACACATCGATCGCCACCACCCGGGCCCCGAGCGCCGCGCCGATCATCACCGCCGACAACCCCACTCCGCCGCAACCGTGCACCGCCAGCCAGTCGCCGGCCCGCACCTGGCCGTGCGCGGTGACCGCGCGGAAGGCCGTGGCGAACCGGCAGCCCAGGGACGCGGCCGCGGCAAAGTCGACCGCATCTGGCAGCGCGACCAGGTTCGTGTCCGCCGCGTGGACCGCCACCAGTTCCGCGAACGACCCGGGCCCGGTGAACCCCGGCTGGGTCTGCCGCGGGCACACCTGGGCGTCGCCCGCCTGGCAGTACTCGCACCGGCCGCAGCCACATGCGAAGGGCACGGTCACGCGGTCCCCGGCCCGCCAGCGGGTCACCTCCGGCCCGGTCTGCGCGATCACCCCGGCTAGCTCGTGGCCGCCGATGTGCGGCAGGTCGACCGGTTCGTGTCCCTTCCAGGCGTGCCAGTCCGACCGGCACACCCCGCTCGCGCCGACCGCGATGACCGCTCCGTCGGAGGGACAGGCAGGGTCCGCGACCTGCGCCAGCTCCGGCATGATCTCGTAGCCCGAGTAGACGGCCGCCCTCACGAGCCGGACCTGAGCTCCGTCTTGAGCCCGGACTTGAGCAGCGCATGGTCGAGCAGGGCCAGGCCGAGCTCCGAGGTCTGGTACAGCACGGTCCGCCCGCTGCGATGCCGGTCCACCAGTCCGCCGCGGTGCAGCACGGCCAGGTGCTGAGAGACCGCGCTCGGCGTGACGCCCAGCCGGCGGGCCAGCGCGGTGGTCGTCGCCGGTGAGCACAGTGCTCCCAGCAGCCGGGCCCGCGGCGCGCCCAGCAGCAACTCGACCGCCGTCGCGTCAGCCGAGGTCGCTTCGGAGGACGCCCACACCGTCGCCGCGCCCCGTGCCGGGTACAGCAGCGTGGTCTGGGTACTTGTCGCCAGCTTGATCGACCAGCTCGGCCAGTTAAACACGCTGGGCACCAGGACCAGGCCATCTGGCCCGAGCGTGACCTGCGGGTCCCCGGGCCAGGTCTCCGCGTCGGTCATCAGGAGCTTGCCCGCGGACCAGCGCAGACCGGGATGGAGTTCGCTGAACAGCGACCGGGCGCCGCCGCCCGCCAGCAGCTCGGCGTGGTAGCTGATGTCGGCCTCGAGTACCGACCGCATCCGCTCCCAGTGCGGGGCGATGAGGCGGTCATGGTAGTCCGCTACCTCGGCCGCTATCTCGGCCAGGGTCTCCCGTGGCCGCTCGAACAGGTCGGTCGCGCTATCCGGCCACCGGCCGGAGCCGAACACGCGCCGCAGGCTCGCCCGTACCTGGTCGTCCGGTGTCGCGCACAGGCTGGCCAGTTCCTCGTCGAGGCAAGGCGACTTCCCGGCCGGCGCGGGGAACAGGAATTCCGGCCAGTAGGGCAGGTCGTTCACGATCAGCGGCCAGACCCGGGGAAGCCGCAGCGCCCGCCGGTCCAGCTCGGCCAGGGCCCAGCGCACCCAGGGCCGGTTAACCGGCGACCGGTCTGGCTTGGCCAGCAGCGGCAGGGCCCTGAGCGTCTCGTGCAGCGGAGAGATCGCGAACCTGGTCCCCGCCAGGTCCGCCACGCCAAGCTCCAGCACGTGGTCCATCCATCCTCCCGATGGCCAATCTGCCACGGCGCCGCTGGCCGCGCCAGGATTTAGCGATCCGCTTAACAGTAACTCGCGTCCGTCATTCCCCGCCACGCTGGCGGCATGACGCAAGCACCCAGCCGCCCAGCACCCGCAGCATCGCGCCTAAGCCGGGCCTACTGGCGGCTGTGGTGGGCCAACGCGATCAGCAGCACCGGCGACGGCGCGTTCGTGGCCGCGCTGCCGCTGCTGGCCGTGACCATCACCCGCGATCCGCGGCTGGTCTCGGTGGTGGCCGCCGCGACCTACCTGCCCTGGCTGCTGCTCTCGCTGCCGGCCGGCGCGGTGGTCGACCGTTACGACCGGGCCGCGCTCATGTGGCGCGCCCAGGCGGTCCAGGCGGCGGTGGTCACGATCATCGTCGTCCTGGTCGTCGTCCGCCAGGCCAGCATCGAGATGCTCGCCGCGGGCGGCTTCCTGCTCGGCAGCGCCGAGGTCATCTTCAGCAACGCCGCCCAGTCGGTTCTGCCCGACCTGGTCCCGCCCGAACTCCTGGCCAAGGCCAACGGCAGCCAGCAGGTGAGCCTGACCGTCGGCGAGTCGTTCCTCGGTCCGCCGGCCGGCAGCCTGCTGTTCGCCGCGGCCGCGGCGCTCCCGTTCGGGCTCGACGCCGTGTCGTTCGCCGGCTCGGCCGCGCTGCTGGCCCGCTTGCCCAGGACCGGCCAGGCGCCGAAAACCGCCCAGCGCCCCAAGATCCGCACCCAGATCGCCGAAGGCCTGCGCTGGCTGGCCGGGCACCGCCTGCTCCGCGTGGTCGCCGTCCTGCTCGGCATCTACAACTTCGCCAACCAGATGGGCCAGGCCGTCCTGGTCCTGCTGGCCACGCAGACGCTGCACGTCAGCGCCCGCGGCTACGGACTGCTGCTGGCCGCTTCCGCCGTCGGCAGTGTGGTCGGCGGACTGCTGAACCCGATCCTTACCCGCCGAATGGGAATGCTGCCCTCGCTCGTCCTCCCGGCGCTCATCGACGCCGCCGCCTTCGTCGGCATCGGCCTCGCGCCCGGCCCGGTCGTGGTGGCGGCGCTGCTGGCCAGCCAGGGGTTCGCGGTCACCATGTGGAACGTGGTCACGGTCAGCCTCCGCCAGCAGGTCGTCCCCGGCCACCTGCTCGGCCGGGTCAACAGCGTCTACCGCATGCTGGGCTGGGGCCTGATGCCGCTCGGCGCGCTGGCGGGCGGCTTCGTCGCCCACGCCGCGGGCCTGCGTGCTCCGTACATCGTCGCCGGCCTCCTGTGCGGCCTCTCCGCCCTCGTCGCCTTCCCGCTGCTGCTAGCCGCCACCCGTGACCGTTAACTTCTTTGATGCCGAACGGACCGTGGCTCACGCTCCGCGTCCCCTGGTTCGCCGAGGGTGGGCAAGCGCCCGAACCCGCCGTGCCGCACGCTCCGCGCCCTCCTGACCGGCGCAGGGATGGACGAACCCGGCCCGGGTAGGAGTAGCCGCAAGATCAATATCCGACTATTCTAGTCGAGATTATAGATACAAAACCTTCTTTGGAGGCCCCCGTGGCGATGCCCGACTTCCTGGTCATCGGCGCCCCCAAGGCCGGTACCACCGCCCTGCACGCCGCGCTGTCCGAACACCCCGCGCTCTACATGTCGGCCATCAAGGAGCCCAAGTTCTTCCTGTCCGACGGGCCGCCCCCGACCAAGGGCGGCCCGGGGGACGCGCTGACCTACCGGGAGCACGTCTGGCGGCGGCCGGACTACGAGGCCTTGTTCGCCCCGGCTCCCGCCGGGACGCTGCGGGGCGAGTCGACGCCGCTCTACCTGTACGACCGGGCCGCGATGCGCCGGATCCGCGACGCGATCCCGGCGGCCCGGCTGATCGTGGTCGTCCGCGACCCAGTCGAACGCGCCCATTCCAACTGGACTCACCTGTGGTCGGCGGGCCTGGAGCCGGTCGCCGATTTCGTCCGGGCCTGCGATGAGGAGCAGCGCCGGATCGCCGCGGGCTGGGCCAGCTTCTGGCACTACACCGGGCTTGGCCGCTACGGCGAGCAACTCCAGTACTTGTTCACCCTGTTCCCCCGCGAGCAGGTCCTGGTCCTTCGCTACCGGCGGCTGGTCGACGAGCCCGCGCAGACCCTGGACGAGATCTGCGCGTTCCTCGGCGTGCCGACGGGCCTGCTGACCGAGATCCCGCGGCAGAACGTCACGTCCCACCCGGAGCACACGCTGGCCCACCGGGCCGTGTCGCTGGCCCAGCGCGCGGGCAGCGCGGTCGTCAGCTGGGTCCCCGGCCTGACCGCCGCCACCCTCACCGCCCCGCTCGAGCGTTTCCTGCAGCGCCACAGCCGGGAGCGCCAGCCGCTGAGCTGGGAGCAACGCCAGGAACTCCTGCCCCGCTTCAAGGCAGACATCGAGCTGCTGGAGCGGGTCCTCGGCGAGGACTTCGGCGACTGGGTCCGGCCGCGGGAGCGGTCCGGCGGAATGGTGGGCGCCCGGCCGCCCGGGCACGGCCAGGCCAAGAACGGCCGCCGGGCCCG
>PLIQ01000443.1:10311-31194 GCA_003140115.1 Actinomycetota bacterium
CCGTCGTAGTAGGCCGTCACCACGTCCGGCCCGAAGTCCACCGAGGTAACCCGCGTTCCCCTGGAGTCCCACCGGCCCGGCGTCCCGCTCAGCGCGGTGCCGTGCCAGGTCCAGGCCAGGCCGTCGGCGCTGGTCGCGTACTCGGTGGTCATCTGGTCGCTCTGGAGCGGATCGTCCAGCGGATGGCACGACGCCCACAGGTGCCACTGGCCGTCGTGGTACCGGATCACCGGGTCCTTCACGCCGGTCTTGGCGTCGCCCGGCAGGACCACCTCCCGCCGCCGGACGTCGAACTCGCCGGGGTGAGCGGCCTCGGTCATCTCCACCCGCCAGTGCTTGGTCCCGGTCGTCGCGCAGCTCAGGTAGAGCCGCCAGCGTCCCTCCGGGGTGCGGACCAGGGCGGGGCGTTCCAGTGACTCGGTGGCCAGTTCGCGCTTGCCGATGCTCAGCAGCGTCTCGAACCGCTCGCCGTCCGCGGATCGGGCCACTGCTACCGCGTAGCCGCGGCCCCGGCCGATCGGCCGCCGCAGCCGGTAGGCCAGGAAGATCTCTCCGTCACCCGCCACCGCACACGGCGCCCCGGCCCAGTACCCGGGCCCGGTCCCGGGTGCTTCAATCGCGACGGCGCCACCTTCTGGCCACGGCAGCAGCATCCGGCGATCCCCCTACTCTGCTATCCATATCGGAATACTAGATAACTCTACTACGTCCGTGAAACAAGGATCCGGCCATCGTAGCGGCGCCCGCTCGGCGAGTTCGCCGTATCAGCCGCTCGGGCTCGGGCTGGGGCTGGGCGCGGTCGGCGCAAGGAGCACCCGGCAGGTCCGGTCCGCGGCAGCGGTCTTGCCCGTAGCGTTACGGAGCTCGGCCAAGATGGCGCTCGCCGTGGTACCGGTGACCTTGACCCCGTTCTGGCTCAGGCAGCTCTTGAACGCCTTCAACGCGGAGCTGCTGACCACGCGGTTGAAGCCGCCGCCAAAGCCGGCCGGGGCGTACTTGGCGCACGCCTTGAACGCGGCCGAGTCAGCAGCGGAGCCGGAGAAGGACGGGCGTGCGGAGCCGGAGAAGGATGGCCGCGGGCGCGCGGACCCGGTCGGGAAGGCGGTCGGCGTGAAGGATCCGCGCGGCCGGGCACCGAACTGCCCCGGCTTGATCGTCACGCCGTGCTGCTTCAGGCACGTGTCGAACGCACTCAGCTTGGCGGACGCCGCCGCGGTGCTGGTCGCGCTCGCGGAAGAGGTAGCACCGGCATTGCTGCTGCTGCTGCCACTACTGCCGCCGCAGCCGGTCAGCACCAGAGCCGCCGCCAGCGCGGGCAGCGCCGCTTGGATGAGGAACCGGCGCCGTGTGGTACCGCCGTTCATGTGATCTCCTGGATGGTCGAGAGGCTAGCCGCCGAAGCCGGCGCCTAGGCTGGTCTGGCTGATGCTGGTGGCGGCGATCGCGCCGCTGGAGTTCTTGCTGCCCTCCACGATGACCGTCTGGCCAGGACGGAGACTCGTGACCGGGACGGTCGAGCTGACCGTGACCTTCGTCCCCGCCGACGTCGCCACCTGGACGATGTCGCCCGCGGTGGTCTGCACGTAGACGGTGGCGCCGTCGATGAGCTTGATCGTGCCGACCGTGGCGTTACCCGCGCCGAACGCGCCAGTCCGGCCGCCGAGACCGGTCGCCGAACCGGACCCCGTGCTAGCGCTAGCGCTCGCGCGGGCGCCGGCGAACCGGCTGAACGCGGCGGCCGCGCTGGAGCCGGAACTTCCGTAGTGCTTGCCGACCAGGGCGCCGCCGAGGAAGCCGGCGCTGGCCACGACGATGGCCGCCAGCACCAGCGTCAGCGAAGGCAGCTTCGCCCGGGGCCGCCTGGTCAGGACGGCGGTAATGTCGCTGCCGTCACCGAGCGGGCTCGACAGCACGTCGAACAGATGATCGACGTCGTCGCCGTTGCCGGGCTCTTCCACTCCTTGTGCGGTGATGTCGTCGCCGTCATCGAGCGGCTCAGGCAGCGGATGGAGCAGATCATCGATGCCGGTACCGTTGCTGGGCTCTTCGGGTTCTGATTTTGACATGTTCGTGTCCGATCATTCGTAACGCAGGGCGTCAGCGGGGCGCATATGGGCCGCGCGGTTGGCGGGAAAGCCGCCGAAGAACAGGCCGATCAGCGCGCTGACCCCGAACGCCAGCGGGATCGACAACGGCACCGTGACGGGCCTCACCCCGACGATCGTGAACCGGGTGCCGATGACTCCGGCCAGGACGCCCAGCGCCCCGCCGATCATCGACAGCAGGGTCGCCTCGGTCAGGAACTGCGCCAGGATCACCCCCGGCGTGGCGCCGATGGCCTTGCGAATGCCGATCTCGCGGGTCCGTTCGGTCACCGTCACCAGCATGATGTTCGTGATGCCGATCCCGCCGACCAGCAGCGAGATCGCCGCGACCGCGCCGAGCAGCACGGTGAACGTGTGCGCGGTCGAGGAGGCCGTGGACAGCAGGCTGGACGCATTGAGCACCTCGAAGTCGGCGTCCGCGGTGGTCTCGTGGTGGCGTAGGTCCAGGGTCGAGGTGATCTCGCCCTCCACCGTGTCGACCAGCGCGGCCGACGTGGCCTGCACCACGATGTCGTTCAGCGTGCCGAAGCCGGTCAGCGCGTCCTGAACGGTGGTCAGCGGGGCGACCGCCGTGTTGTCCGCGCTGGTCAGGCCGCTCGCTCCCTTGGTCGCGAGCACGCCGACGACCGTGAACGGGATGCCCGCGACCAGCACGCTCTGGCCCACCGGGTTCGCGGTGCCGAACAAGTCGGTGGCCGCCTCGCTGCCGAGTACCACCACGTCCCGCGCGGTGTTCACCTCCTGCGTGGTGAAGTACGACCCCGCGCTGAGCGTGTCGTCCTCGGCCGGGAAATAGCTCGGGTACGAGCCGGTGAGGCTGGCCGAGTCGCTGCTCGCACCGTAGCTCAGCGTCTCCGAGGTGGACACCGCCGGCGAGACGCTCGCCACCCCCTGGGTCTGGGCGAGGGCCTGCGCGTCTTGCACGGTGAGGTTCTGTGGCTCCGCGAACGCCGTCGTGCCCGCGGGCGTGCCCGCCGTGGTGCTCGCCGTCGTGCCGGCCGCGCCCTCGGTGTGCACCACCGTGATCGCGTTGGCGCCGAGGGAGGAGATGGCGTTCTGCACCGACTGGGAGGAGCCGTTACCGACCGCTACTAGCAGGACCACCGACCCGACGCCGATCAGGATGCCCAGCGTGGTCAGCGCGGAGCGCAGCTTGTTCGCGGCCAGCCCGGCCAGCGCGAACCGGAAGACCTGCGCCGGGCTCACGGCCGCACCGCCGGCTGGCCGAGCAGCGGCGGGAGGGCGTCGGGCCCGGTCAGCCGGCGGTCAGCCACGATCTGGCCGTCCTGGACGCCGATCACCCGTTTCGCGTGCGCGGCGACGTCCGCCTCGTGCGTGATGAGCACGATGGTGCGGCCGGCCACGTTCAGCCGGTCGAACACGTCCATCAGGTCATGGCTGGCCCTGGTGTCCAGGTTGCCCGTCGGTTCGTCGGCGAGGATCAGTGCCGGTGCCGTCACCAGGGCCCGGGCGACCGCGACCCGCTGCTGCTGGCCGCCGGAAAGCTGCTTCGGCTGAGCCGTCATCCGGTCGGCCAGCCCGACCAGGCGCAGCGCCGCCTCCGCCCGGTGGTGGCGTTCCGCGGCGCGCAGGCCCGCGTAAGACAGCGGCAGCTCCACGTTCGCCAGCGCGCTCATCCGCGGGATCAGGTTGAACGCCTGGAACACGAACCCGATCTTGCGGTTGCGGACCACCGCGAGCTGCTGCTCGTCCAGAGAACTGGTGTCGATGCCGTCGATGAGGAACTGGCCTGCGCTGGGCACGTCCAGGCAGCCGATGATGTTCATCATCGTCGACTTGCCGGAGCCGGACGCGCCCATGATGGCCACGTAGTCCCCTTCTGCTACCTCCAGGCTCACCCCTCGCAGCGCATGGACCATCGCCTCGTCGCTGCCGTAGGTCTTGGTCACCGACACGAGCCGGATCACCGGCTGCAGTTGCGGCTCCGCGATGGGCGGCGGACCGGCCGCGTGCCGCGGCAGGGGCCGCGTCATCCCCGACCGCCGCCACCCAGGCCGCCGCCGAGGCCGCCGCCCACGCCGCCACCGAACCCGCCGCGGAAGCCCCCGGTGCCGGTGCCGGTGCCGGTCGTCGCGGTCGAGGTGAGCACCTTTTCTCCCAGCGTGAGCCCGGTCAGGATCTGGTCATCGGTGCTGCCCTGGACGCCGAGGGTCACCGGTACGGTCTCCTCGGTGTTATTCGGGCCGACCACGACGACGGTTGACGAGGTGCCCGACGTGGTGACCGCCGTGGCCGGCACGTACAGCACGTTGTTCGCCTCACCGGTGATCACGCTCACGCTCACCGACTCGCCGGACTTGAGCCCGGGCGCATTCTGGGTGAGGGCCAGCGTGACCCCGTAGTCCACCACCCCGTCGCTGGTCGTCGACGTCGGGTCGATCTCCGCCACGGTCGCCGACAGCGCGCTCGCCGTGGTCACGCCCTCCAGCGTCACGGTTGCGCCCGCACCGACGTGCAGGCTCGCCGCGTCGGTCTCGTCGAAGGTGGCCTGGACCAGCAGGTTGGACAGGTCGGTGAGCACGATGAAGCCGCTCGCCGCGTTGGTGGTGCCCGCCCCGCCGGCGCCGGTGCCGGCCCCGGACGCGCCGGCCGCCGCGGCCTCACTGGAACCGGAACTGGACGAACTCCCCGAGCCGGAACTCCCCGTACCGGAACTCCCGGAACTGCCCGAACTGGCGGAACTGGCCGAACTGGAGGAGCTGCCGGCGCCGCTGCTCGAGACCACCTCGCCGACGTCCGCGCTGATCGAGGCGACCGTGCCGCCGAACGGCGCGGTGAGCGTCGTCCCCGCCACCGTCTGCTGATCCTCCTGAACCGCCACGTCGTCGTTGGTCACGGCGGCCTCGTCCTGCGCGACCGTCGTCGCGTTCGGCGTGGCGGACTCCACGTTCGAGGCCAGGGTGGTCTGATACGACTTCTCCGCGCTGGCCACGGCCTCCTTGTCGGCGGTGATCGATGCCTTGTCGTGATCCTCGGTGGTCTTCTCGCTGTCCTGCGCGGCAGCCACGCTGTTCTGGTCGTTCGTCACCGCCTGCTGCGCCCCCTGGTCGGCCGTCTGGTCGGCCGACACGGCCGAGGTGTCGCTCGCCACGTTCGTCTTGTCCGTCGCGACCGCCGCCTCGGCCGCCGAGCACGCGCTGGAGGAGGAGCTAGAGGGGGAGGGGCTGGGCGTGGCGGTGGTGCCCGTGGTGCCGCTGCCCGCGCACGCGGTGGCCTCGGCCGCCTCGTCGCTGTTCAGCTGGTTCTCCGCGGAGGTCAGGGCGGCCTCGTCGTTGGTGAGTTTCGTCTCGTCGTTGGACAGGGTCTGCTCGGCATAACCGAGAGTGTCCTGCGCCGCCGTAACGGACTGTTCGGCCGACGTCGCGTCGTCATCGGCCGACTGCTCCTCGGCCGACAGGTTCGATTCAGCCACCTGGATCTGCTGCTGCGCCTGTGCCGCCTGATCGCTCTGCACCGTTTTCGCAGCGGTCGTTTCTCCCTCCTCGGCGGCGGTGAGCTGCGCCTCGGCCGCCGACAGCTGCGCTCGCGCCTGATCGAGGGTGTCCTGGCTGGTGGTCGGATCGACCTTGGCCAGCATCTGACCCGCCGTCACCCGCTGCCCGACCTTGACGTCGATCGAGGTCACCTTGCCGCCGGTGGTGAAGTTGAGGCCGAGGTTCTGCGCCGCCTCCAGCGTGCCGGCCGCGGACACCGTGGCCAGCACCGTGCCCTGCGCCACCGTCGACGTCACCAGGGCGGTACTGTTGCCGGCCGGTCGTATCTCCAGGTAGGACGTGACCCCGACCGCCACCAAGACCACCACCAGGGTCCCGTTGATCAGCAGGCTCTTACGGCGCCAGATTTTCACCGGCTTAGACTCTCGGCCCTTCATTGGGTGAGCCTGATGAAATGCTGCGAACTTCTTGAAGGCGCCGGTGCGAGGTCCCGCAACAGGCCTGCAATTCAGACAGTAAAGCACAAAGCGGGCNNCACTCGAGACACATCCAGTTACAACGTTCGGCGTGGCCTTCGCTCCGGCGCGACGCGCGCGTAAAAACCAGCCATCGAAAGGATCGTCATGCCTAGTCACGATGCCACGCGCGCGCCGGACCCGGTGCCCGCGGATCGCCGCCTGTCCCGGCGTTCCCTGCTGCGGGGGAGCGCGGTCGCTGGCGCCACCGGGCTCGCCGTCACGGCCATGGGCGCGGTGGCAGGCCCGGCCCTGGCCGATTCCCGTCGGCCGTCGGCCACGGAGCCGTCGGCCACGGATCTGGCGTCCGGCCGCGGCGAGGCCGCCCTGCCGAACGAGCCGATCGTGGTGCACGTCCGCGATGCGAAATCCGGCGACATCGAGGTGTTCTCCGGCACCAGCCAGACCCGCCTGCGCGACCAGGACCTAGCCGCCCGGATCGCCCGGGCGATCGCGTGACCCCGCCAGCTGCCCATTCGAGCCGAAGAGGTAAGTAAATGTCTTCACACCGCGAGGCGCCGGAGATCTCCAAGGACCCGGTCGCCGACAGCACCGACGTGTACGCGTTCGTCAGCCCGGATGCACCCGGCACGGTTACCTTGATCGCCAACTACGTGCCGCTGCAGCTGCCCTCGGGCGGCCCGAACTTCTACGAGTTCGGCGACGACGTCCTGTACGAGATCCACATCGACAACAACGGGGATGGCCGAGCGGACATCTCCTACCAGTTCCGCTTCCGCACCACCGTGCGTAACCCCGGCACCTTCCTGTACAACACCGGCGCTATCACCTCGCTGACCGACCCGCACTGGAACCGCGTCCAGACCTACGACGTCGCGGTGGTATCCGGCGGCTCGCAGAGCACGCTGGGTACCGGCCTGCCCTGCCCGCCGTGCAACATCGGGCCGCTGTCCACGCCCGATTACGCCAGCCTGGCCGCCGCTGCGGTCAACCACCTGAATGGGATCAGCGTCTTCGCCGGGCAGCGGGCCGAGGCCTTCTACGTCGACCTGGGCGCGATCTTCGACCTGGGCGACCTGCGGCCGTTCGAGCATCTGCACGCGCCGGTCGGCATGCTCGGCGCCATGTCCGGGGTGAACGCCACCAACCACCTGAACGTGTCCTCGATCGCGATCCAGGTGCCGATCTCGACGGTGACGATCAGCGGTCACCCGACCATCGGCGTGTGGACCACGGCCAGCCGTCGGCGGGTCACGCTGTGGGACGCGGACCGCGGCGAGACCGTGCTCTCGGGGCCGTGGCGGCAGGTCTCGCGGCTGGGCAACCCGCTGGTCAACGAGGTGCTCATCCCGATGGGCGAGAAGGACCTGTGGAACTCGCTGCCGCCCGCCGACGACAAGAAGTTCGCCGGCTACATCACCCACCCCGGCCTCGCGGGGCTGCTGAACACGCTGTACCCGGGCGTGTTCCCCCACCTGGCCGCGCTGGTCGCGGCCAAGAAGCCGCGTGCCGACCTGGAGGCGATCCTGCTGACCGGCATCCCCGCTGGCATCATTACGGGCTTCACGAACTTCACCGGCCCGGTGCTGGCGGACATGCTGCGGCTGAACACCTCGATCGCGCCGGCGACGAAGCCCAACATCCTCGGGCTGGTCGGCGGTGACGCGGCCGGCTTCCCGAACGGCCGGCGGGTCGCCGACGACGTCGTGACGATCGAGCTGCGCGCGATCGCCGGAGTCACTTACCCGCTGATCGACTCGCACTTCAAGCCGGACGGGGCCGCGGGCGCGATCACCGATTTCGCGAGTGACCCGCCCGCCATCGGCTCTCGGCCGATCCACACCTTCCCGTACCTCGGGGTTCCGTACAGCGGTTACAACCATCCGTCCTGAGCCAGCTCCAGGTACGACACGCCCGGCATGGGCAGGTCGAAGACGAATTCCAGCACGCCGTCGCCGCCCGCGGCCGCCCGCTGCGCCGGGCCCAGCTCGTCGAGTGTGTTCAGCTCGCCCAGCTCCGCCCACTGGCCGTCGGACGGCCACGGCGCGCCGCGCCGCATCCGCTCCCAGGCCGGGACGATGTTGGAGTGCTCGCCGTCGATCCGGTAGTGCCGGACGGTATACGCCGTCCCGGGCGGCACGAACACGCGGATCGCGAGCCGGCGCTCAAGCAGCGGGTCCCCGCCGATCTTGGTCTGGTCCAGCGTGCCGTTCCAGGCCAAGATCCCGATCCGCCCGTCGTCGTGCCGCGCGGCCAGCGCCTCCACCAACCCGCCGGCCCCGTCGCCGCGTACCGATACCGGCAGCCGGGACCGCCCCAGCCGGGCCAGCAGCGCCATCGCCCAGTACCGGGGTTTGCGCAGGTTGCCCACCGACAGCAGCCCGAACCCGCCGTGGAACAGCTGCGGCGGCCGGCCCAGTTCCTCGAAGTGGTCCGACGCCACCCAGTGCGACAGCGCGTCGATCCGCCCGAGCGCCGAGGCCATGCCGCGCAGCAGGAACGCCGCGGCGAAAACCGTATCCCCGACCTGGTTGAAGTGGGTCGGCGTGGTACCCCACTCGGTCCACCAGATCGACGTTCCTGCCCGGCCGTGCGACGCCAGCGCCGGACGCAGGTCCAGGGGCACGTTGCCGTAGACGTGCGTGGACAAGAAGTCCAGCGGCACGTCCGAACCGTCCAGGTGACCCAGTAGCTCGCCGATCCAGCCCGTCGCCGCCGAGGACGGCCCGCCGACCCGCAGGTCCGGATGCACCGACTTGATCGCGCCCGCGGAGACGTCGTAGAGCCGGAAGTACTCCTCGGGCGTGCCGGACCAGAACACCTCCAGGTTGGGCTCGTTCCACACCTCGAACGCCCACCGCGATACCACCTCGTCCCGCCCGTACCGTTCGGTCAGGTGCGAGGCCAGGTCGCGGACCAGGTCGGCCCAGCGGTCCCAGTCCTTGGGCGGGGAGACGACCGCCCCGTAGCTGAACACGCTCTGGCCCGGGTCTGCGGCCAGGTCGCGGGGCATGAAGGACAGCTCGACGACCGGTCGCAGGCCGATCTCCATGAGCTGGTCGTACACCCGGTCGACGCCGCCGAAGTCGTGCACCGGGCGGCCGCCCGCCTCGGTGTACACCCCGAGGTCGTCGCCGAGAATGGCATGCGCCCGGACGGCCCGCACGCCCAGCTCGTCATGCGCGATCCGTAGCGCCTCCCGCAGCTCCGGGCCGATCACCCGCCCTCCGGTCAGGTCCTGGCTCAGCATGTAGCTCAGGTGCTCCGACCCGATCATGGGTTCCCACGGCCGCTCCAGCAGGCCCGAGCCCATGGCCGGCGTGCTCCCCGGCTCGCTGAGCCCCGCCTCGCCTGGCCCCGCCGCGCCGACCACAATCGTCACCGTGGCCGGGCCGTCGGTCGCGGGCGCCGCGGCGATCGAGTCCGACAACGGCCCGGCCGACGCCCCGTCGGCCACGGCCGCCACCGCATAGTGCCGGATCCGGCCGGGCTCGCCCGAGGTATCGGCGTAGGGCCCGGCCGGGACCGCGAGCACGTCCCCGCCGCCGTGATCGAGCGGCTCGTAGATCTCGCCCGCCGCCCGGTAGACCAGGTAGCCGGCCGCTCCGGGCACCGGATCCCAGTCCAGCGTGACGTGCCCCCGGCCGGAGGTCGCCCGCAGCCCGGACGGCCGCGCCAGCCCGGCCGCCGCGCCCCGGTGTCCCTCCTGGCCCGGCACCCCGCGCCGCCCGATGCGCTCCTCCCAATCGGCGCGCGCATCATCGGGCTGGCCGGGAACCCCCATAGCTTCTCTCCTTTTTTTATGCCGAACGACCCCTGGTGCGTGCCACCAGGCCCCACCATCATCACCCGGGATCGTCGAATGGCATTCAGAGGAGCAGCCGCGCTACGCTTTGGCTCCGTTGTGCTGCTGGGGAGGCGCCGGTGATCACAGGACCGGAGGAGGGGGCCGCGGCGGGCCGCGGCCATCTCAGGGCCGCTCACGCCGACCGCGACCACGTGATCGACCTGCTCAAAGTCGCGTTCGTGCAGGGCCGGCTGACCAAAGACGAGCTTGACGCGCGGGCGGGCCAGGCGCTCACCGCGCGGACCTACGCCGAGCTGGCCACGCTCACCGCCGACATCCCCGCCGGGCTGTCCGCCCGGCCGTCGCGTCAGCCTGCCCATCCGCGGAACCGGGCCGCCCAGAACCCGACCGGTCCGACCCACCCGGTACGGAACGCGGCCATCGGGTCGGCCAGTTGCCTGATCCTCGCCTTCCTCGCTTTCGCGTACGGGGCCCACCTCGACGATTCCAATACCCCCGCGTTCCTCATGCTGACCTTCGTCGCCGTAATGGCAGCGGTGGGCTTCGTCGGGTGCGGGGTCGGTAACTCATGGCAGCAAAGGCACTCCCGTGCGCAGCTGCCGCCGCCCACAGAGCAGGGCGCGGCCTGAGCCGCCGAACAGGACACCGGGTCGTATAAAGCGCACACGACTACCCGTGTACCAACCTGTTCAGACTCATTGACACAAGCAAGCCCATGGCGGGAGGCTTGGCCATGCTCTAGGCGCGTGAGGCACGACCGAGGCCGCTGCTGCGGGGTTTCCGGTTCTGCTCAACGTGTCCCTTCTGGCGCGGAACAGCGTGGAACAGCGTGGGGAATCGATGGGAGACCTCGGCATGGTGCGCAGACATCGTTTCACGGCGCTGCTGGCTGGCGCGACCCTGGTGGTGACCGGCCTGCTGGTCGCCGGCCCGGCGCAGGCGGGGACCACGGCCGCCGCGCAGGCCAACGCCGTCGCGCAGGCCGGCCCGGCGCCCGGCGCTCCCGGCGCCGCCTCGTACTTCGACCTGGCCAGGAAGGACTGCGTCGGCACCGCGGCCGACCGCGGGTCCAAAGTGTGGTACACCGTCGCCGACGGGGTGCTCTCCGACGTCTACGAGCCGACCATCGACAACACCGACGTGAGCACCCTGCAGTACGTCGTGACCGACGGCGCCACGTTCACCGACCTGCAGACCCGCGACATGACCTACACCGTGGCCGCCGACCGGTCCGGCATGGCCTGCACGGTGACCTCGACCGACGCCGCGCACGGTTTCCGGCTGGTCACCACGTACATCACCGACCCGGCCCGCGACACCGTACTCATGCACACCACGCTGCAGCGCCTGCCCGGCTCGAGCACCAACCTGTCCGGCCTGCACCTGTACGCGCGCCTCGACGCCCACGTCAACGGCAACGGGGGAGGCGGGACCGAGAACGCCGGCGCGAACTCCGGCGTGGTGGACACCAGCACCGGTTCACCCATCCCGGTGATCTTCAGCACCAACACCGTGACCGACGCGGTCAACCGCGACTACGCGGTGCCCACCTACATGGCCCTGGCCGCGAGCGCGCCGATAACCACGGCGAGCGTCGGCTACGAGGGCACGACGAGTGACGGTCTCACCCAGCTCGACGCCTCCCATGCCCTCACCGCGTACGACCAGGCGCCGGACGGCCACATCGTGGCCACCGAAGAGGTGACCCCGGATCACAGCGGGCAGGTCACCCTGGCCCTCGGCTTCGGCCGCAACCAGGCCCAGGCGATCTCGACCGCCGACAGCTCCCTGAACCGCCCGTTCGGCCAGGTTGAGCAGCAGTACCAGGGCGGCTGGGCCGTCTACGACGCGGGCCTGCGACCGCCTCCCGGGCGTATCCAGGGGCTCTCCGCCGACCAGGTCCGCGACCATTACTACCTGTCCGCGAACGTGCTGAAGGCCAGCGAGGACAAGACCTACCCAGGCGCGATCGTCGCGTCCCTGGCCAGCCCGTGGGGCCAGTCGGTTCCGGCCGGGGTGACCGACAACGGCGAGCCCTCGTACTTCGGCTCGTACCGCGAGGTGTTCGCCCGGGACCTGTACGAGGCGTTCACCGGGCTGCTGGCTGACGGCGACATACAAACGGCCCAGGCGGCCACGTTGTTCTTGTTTGACCGCCAGCAACTCGCGAACGGCTCGATGCCGCGCAACTCGCTGCTCAACGGCGAGGCCGCTCCCGATACCGGCGGCCTCCAGCTGGACGAGACCTCCTACCCGATCTTGATGGCGCTGCTGTCCGGCCTGGGCGGCGACACCTCGCTCTACGAGAACCACATCCGCCCGGCCGCCGACTTCCTGGTCGCGAACGGGCCGTCAGACGGGGTGGAGCGCTGGGAAGAGCAGACCGGCTACTCGCCCTCGACCATCGCCGCCGAGATCGCCGGGCTGACCGCGGCCTCCGCCATCGCGGCGCAGCACGGCGACACCGCCCGGGCGCACCTGTACCAGGCCACCGCCGACGACTTCCAGCGGATGATCAAGAGCTGGACCGTGACCACCACCGGCCCGGACGGTTCGCGCTACTTCATCAGGGTCTCCAAGACCGGCGACCCGAACGCCGCGATCAGCTACAGCCTCGGCAACGGCGGACCCACCGTGGACCAGCGCTCGGTCATCGACGGCGGCTTCCAGGAACTGACGCGACTGGGTGAGCTGCCCATCAGCGACCCCGACATCCAGGCCTCCCTGGGCGTGCTGGACAAGCAGATCTCCGTCGTCACCCCCAGCGGGACCGGCTACTACCGCTACGGAACCTCCGCGGCGGACGGCAGCGCCGACGGGTACGGCGACTGCTACCAGCCGAGCCAGACCTCGTGCACCACCCCCGGCGCCCCGTGGCCGCCCACCGACACTGGCACCGGGCACCTATGGCCGGTTCTATCCGGCGAACGCGCCGAGTCGGACCTGGCCGACGGCCAGAGCGCGAACGCAAGCTCCCTGCTCCAGGCCATGTTCAACTTCTCCTCCGGCGTCGGGCTAGTGCCCGAGCAGGCGTGGGAGGACCCGGACCTGGCCGCCTCGCCCTACGGCAGCGACCCGACCACCGCCTCGATCGGGTTCACCGACGGCAAGGCGGCCGGGTCGGCCTCGCCACTGTCCTGGGCCCAGGCGCAGGAGCTACGGCTGATCGTGTCCCTGGGCTCCGGCCGTAACGTAGACACCCCCGCCGTCACCACGGCCCGTTATGTCACGAACGGCCCGCCTGCCGCGCTCCCGGTCACCATCACCTCGCCCACGTCGACCAGCACCCTGGCCGCCTCGTCCACCACCGTGACCGGCACCACCACACCCGGCGCCCAGGTGAGCGTGGCCTCCGATGACACCACCACCGGCGCGCCGGCCTCGGTGACCAGCACTACCGCGGCGGCCGACGGGTCCTTCTCGGCCACCGTGCCGGTCAGCTTCGGCAGCAACGTGCTCACTGTGTCGGCTACCGCGGCCGGCGGCCGGAGCACCGGGTACGCCCAGGTCACCGCGACCAACGAAGGTGCCGGGACCACCATCTTGGACGTTCCGGACGCGGCCGGCGACGGCGTCGGCAACGACACCGGGCCCGGCACCTACCAGTACCCGACCAACTCGGCCTTCGTAGCCGGATCCTTCGACATCACCCGGTTCCAGGTGCTGAGCGACGGCACCTACGCCTACCTGCGGGTCACGCTGCGCACCCTGGTCCCCACCTTCGGCGCGCTAGACGGCGCGCAGCTGCTGGACGTCTACGTGCACGTGCCCGGGGCCGCGGCTACCTCAACGCAGGCGGCCTTCACCACCCGCAACTACACGATCGCGCCGTCCGGGGCCTGGAGCCAGCGGGTCGAGGTCCAGGGCTTCGCCTCGCCCGTCTGGGTGAACGCCGCGGGCGCCTCGGTCGGCACCGCCTCGGCGCTGGCCGTCCAGTCCGACCAAACCATCACCGTGGCCCTGCCCGAGGCGCAGTTCGGCACGCCCGGCTCCGGCTGGGGCTTCAGCGTCGTGCTGACCGGCCAGGACGGCTTCAGCCCGGATCTGGCGCGCGCCTTCACCGCCACCCCCGGGGCGTACACGTTCGGGGTGTGCGCGCCGGGCGGGACCGCGCCCATCTGCTCGGTCGACCCGACGACGGTGCCCAAGGCCATGGACGTCATCACGCCGCCGGGCGTATCGCAGGCCACCGAGCTCAACCCCATCCCCGGCCCGGTCGTCATCCAGCCCGTGACTGTTCCATAGCTGCTGGTTATCGCGGTAGATATTGGACACCAGGCGCACCGGTCATCGACGATCGAAGTCATGACCGAGCACGCTGACATCATCGAGTTCGTGGACTCCATCTTCGACACCGTTGACGCGAAGGACTGGGCCGCCGCGGAGAGGCTGTTCGACCCCACGGTGAACGTCGACTTCACCAGCCTGAGCGGGGGCGAGCCCGCCACGATCACCAACGTCCAGCTGGTGGACGGCTGGCGGCAGGGACTGCATCCCAGGAAGAAGAGCTTCCATCTCGTCGGTCACCACCGAGTCCGTGTCGACCGCGACACCGCCACCGTGGCCGTCAAGGGCTACGCCTACAACGTGCTCGACGCCGACCTCGGCGGCGGCATGTGGGAGGTCTGGGGCGCATACGACATCCCCCTGCGCCGCGACGGGGCTGGCTGGAAGGCGACCGGGATAACGTTTAACGCCTGGCACCGCCGCGGCGACGACGCCGTCCGCACCCACCTGCTCTCGTCCTGACCGTCGGCCGCCAGCTTCCTGCGTCGGTGGCGATCGCTTCGCGGATCGACTGGCTGGCCGTTCGGGCTATGCTGCCCGGCGCGAGGTCGCTCGGCCAGGATGAGCGCCAATGCCACCTCCAAGACTCGCGACATGAACCCAGCCGCATGCTTTTGCGTATCATGCTTTGTATCTTGCGAGATATGCAAAAAAGGCGCGCCAGGTGAACGGCCCGTTATACCAGTATGAGAGCGTGCAACTGTGCCACCCGGCCGCTGACAGCGGTCGCTCCGCCCGCCCGGCGTCAAGATCCGNNTGGTCGCGTGGAGGCTCACCTGGCGCGGCGGACCCGGATTCCGCGGCGTATCCGGTGCCCCCCAGCAGCGAAATCACCACGGAAGGCCGATGCTCCGCGTCGATGGGGCGCCTGGGGCTGGCGAGGAGGGATGGCCGGGGTGCAGGGGCAGCCGGACGGGAGCGAGGGGACGGCGGGCCTCGGGACGGCAGTTACCCGCAGCACGAACTGGCACACCCGACTCGCAGGCCCGGCCAGTCACGTTACGGGCTCAAGAGCAGGTAGAACGGCCCCATCAACCAGCATCGGGCGCACGGCCGCGGGCGGACTCTTGTGCGAAAGATGTGATTAACGTGATGCCTGCGGCTGATGATGGGCCGCCCGGGCCCGGGAAGCTCGCCTTGACAGCCCGGCGAGGGGGTGCGGGCTTGCTTGAGGTCCAGGGCTTGCGGGCGACCAGCCGGGAGCGGGCATTGCGGTTAGGCGTCGCGGCGGAGCAGGGTCACCGCGGTCACCGCGATGAGGGCGGCGGCCAGGACCAGGAAGATGCCGCTCTCGATGCCCTGGAACGTCCAGTAGCGGTCAGCGGGCTGGTAGGTAAGGAACGCCTGGAAGTGGGACAGCGCCCCCGTGCACGATGGCGGGGGAGTGAAGGCACCCCTGGACACCTGAGTGCAGGAGGCCGGGAGGTAGCTGGCGGAAACGCCGTCGACGTAGTTGGTGCTGTTCGGCTGCGCGAGCTGCTGGCCGTTCGGACCGAGGACACCCTGGGCGATCTGCCAGTAGGAGCCGGGCGGGGTGAAACCGGCAGTCACCTTGTAGAACACCGTGACCGCGCTCAGGTAGTGCGGCCGCAGCCAGACAGCGACCGACGCGCGTACCGCGATGAACCCGGCCAGCGTGACGGCTATGGCCGGCAGCACCCGGCGCAGCAGCGCGCCGGCCGCGATGCCGAGCGCCACCGCGAACAGCGAGTAGGCCACCGGGACGACGCCCATGATGTCGAACCGGCCGGGGTCGAACGCATCCAGCTGCACGGCGTTGTTCGGCCCTTCCCACCAGGTCACCAGGGCCGAGATGACGCCACCCCAGATCGCCGCGGCCAGCAGCATCCAGCCGATCTTGACCGTCAGCCAGCGCTTGCGGGTGACGCTCTGCATCCAGGCGAACTGCGTGGTGCCCGCCTCGGCCTCGGCGGCCACCATCGGGGCGCCGACGAACAGCCCGACCAGGGCCGGCGCGCCCAGCGTCGAGATGATCAGGAAGCCGACCGCGTGGCTGCCGAGGAACAGCCCGCCTAGTTGTCGGCAGCCGTGGCCCGCGGCGCAGGCCGCCTGGGCCGCGTGGTACTGATTCCCCACCTGCATGCCGGTGATCACGATCAAAATGGCGAACGCGGCCAGCAGGGCGGCGCCCAGGTAGACCTGAACGCGATGCTGGCGCCAGACAAGCCACGTCATTTCTCTTCTCCAACCGTGCTCAGGTGCGTGAGGGCCGGCAGGGCGTCTTGCCCCATGCTCTGTTGGCCCATGTAGGCAAGGACGAGTTCTTCCAGGCTGACGTCGCTGGCCTGGAACGCCGGGTCGGCCACCGGGCCGTTCAACCGGACCAGCAAGGTGGTCTGCCGTGGCGTGCGGGTGACCTGCACCACGCGCTGGCTCCGCTCGATAGCCGTGGTGTCCTTGCTCGGGCCGATCAGGAGCTGGTGCTCGGCCAGCAGGTCCTCGATGTCACCGCACAACTGGACCCGGGACGAGGCCAGCATTATCAGATGGTCACAGACCCGTTCCAGGTCGGCGACCAGGTGCGAGGACAGCACCACGGTCAGCCCGCCCGCGGCGACCCCGTCGGCCAGCAGGCCGAGGAAGTTCCGCCGGGCCA
Organism: Actinomycetota bacterium; assembly: GCA_003140115.1. The sequence goes on from PLIQ01000443.1 coordinate 27,060, forward strand.
GCGGGTCGAGCGCCGCGACCGGCTCGTCCAGCAGCAGCAGCCGGGGCCGCTTGGCCAGGATCAGGGCCAGCGCGACCTGGGCCCGCTGACCTCCGGACAGCTTGCCCACCGCCCGGTCCAGCGGGATCTTCAGCGCCGTCAGCCGCTCCCGTACCGATTCCGCGTCCCAGCGCGGGTTCAGGTGCGCACCCGCGCGGACGTGATCCTCGGCCGACAGCCGCCGGTACAACGGGATCTCCTGAGCCAGGTAGCCGATGTCGGCCAGGAAGGCCGGATCCTGACGTGGGGTGGTGCCGTTCACCGTGACCTGACCGGCGGTCGGCCGGGACAGGCCGGCCAGCAGCCGCAGCAGTGTGGTCTTGCCCGCGCCGTTCGGGCCGATCAGCGCACAGATCCGGCCCTCCGGGACGCTGACTGTGCAGTTGCTCAAGGCGGTGACCTTGCCGTAGCGCTTGGTCAGCTCGGTGGTCTCGATCGCTGCTGGCCCGGGGACCGCATTGCCCGGAACCTCGTGCATCGGGATCATGCGATCTCCTCCTCGGCCGCTGCCCGTAGCGTGACGCGCAGCAGCGATTCGATTGATTCGTCGTCCAGCCCGGCATCCCGGGCCTCGCGCACCCACTGGGCCAGGCCGCGGCCCAGCCGCGCATGGGTGCCGGGCGGCGGCCCGGGCGGCAGACGGCGCACGAACGTGCCGTGCCCCGCCCGGGCCTCGATCAGCCCTTCGCGCTCCAGGTCGCGATAGGCCTTCAGCACGGTGTTGGGATTGATCGCCGTCGCCGAGACCACCTCCCGCACGGTGGGCAACTGGTCGCCCACGTCGAGAACGCCCATCCGCAACGCCTGCCTGACCTGCTGGACGATCTGCAGGTATGGCGGCACCACCGAATGCCCGTCGATCCGGAAGCTGATCATCGCCCGCCTTNNGCGCCCCCGTCCGGTGCTCCCGGCCCGGCCGAGCCGTAACGGTCCCGTATCGCTGGCCTCGTAGGCTGACCCCGCGCGTATCCGGAACACGCCGGACAGGGAGAGCGTCATGCCGCACCAGCCGCCGGGCCCTCGGCGCAGGCTGGCCTGGGTGCTGCTCAGCCTCACCCTCGTGCTGCTGGCCTCGGGCCTGGCGCTCGGCCTTACCGGCGGGGAAAGGTGGACCGCGGTCCTCGGCGCCATACCGGTCGAGGCCGCGTTCGCCGTGGTTGGCGCGCTGGTCGCCGCGCGGACCGGGAACCGCCTCGGGTGGCTCTTCCTGGCCGCGGGGATGGTAGGCGCGGTCACCGTGGCGACGAACGCCTATGCGGCGCGGGCCGCGACCGCCGAACTGCCCGCGGCGACCTGGGTGGGCTGGATCTTCACCGTGATCCTGGGGATCACCGCTCCGTTGTTCTTCCTGACTCCGCTGCTGTTCCCGGACGGCCGGCTGCCCTCGCCGCGGTGGCGGCCAGTGGTAGGGATAGCGGTCATCAGCGGGCTCATCCAGATGGTGTGCCCGGCGCTGTCCGACGTCAACTTCTCCTCGAACTTCCCCAGGCTGCGAGATCCGGTGGTGGCCGTCGCACCGCTCGGGACGATCTACAACGCGGCCGAGGCGGTCGGCACGCTGGTGCTCCTGCCCGGTGCGGTCGCCATCATCATCCGTTTCCGGCGAACCGGTGACGAAGAAAGGCTCCAGCTCAAGTGGTTCATGTACGCGGCCGCCGTCGCGACGGTGGTCACCCTGGCCGTCACCCAGGTGAGCAATGACCCGCTGCCCGCGTTCGAAGTCGTCTTCCCGCTGATCCCGGCCGCCGTGGGCGTCGCGATCCTGAAGTACCGGCTGTACGACATCGACCGGCTGATCAGCCGCACCCTGGCCTACGCGATCGTGACCGGGCTGCTGGTCGGGCTGTACGCAGGGCTGGTCTTGCTGGCGACCCAGGTGCTGTCGATCACGTCGCCGGTCGCGGTCGCCGCGTCCACGCTCGTCGCGGCGGCGCTGTTCGCTCCGCTGCGCCGGCGGGTGCAGCAGGTGGTGGACCGCCGGTTCAACCGGGTCCGCTACGACGCCGACCAGACCGTCGCCGCCTTCGCTGCCCGGCTGCAGCAGGGCGCTGTCCTCGACGTGGTTCGGTCCGACTTGCTGGCCGTGGTGAACGCCACCGTCGAGCCCGCCCACATCTCGATCTGGACCGCCCCGCCCGCTCAGACCGCCCCGGCCGCTAAACGGACATAGCGGCCTGTTCCCACTCCGGCGTCGTCGTCATAGCCGCGCACTTCACCCATCCACGATGACACCACCGAATCGACAGCTAAGGGTCCATGGCGGCTGCGGCTGTTCGTCGTCTTGATGAGCTGGCCCGAGCGGGCCAGGCTAGCCTGAGACTCCAGATAAGGAAGGCCATGACTTACCTGCTACTGATCTGCGTCGCCGAGAACGTCCAGCTCAGCCCGGAGCAGAGCGACGCGGTGGGCCCCGCCACCGACTCCTGGGTCGCCGAGATGGACGGCCGGGGTGTCCGGCGGGAGGGCGGGCCGCTGCGGCCGGTGCGCGAGGCCGCCGTCGTACGGGTGCGCGACGACCAGGTCCTGATCAGCGACGGGCCGTTCGCCGAGACCAAAGAGCAGATCGCCGGGTACGACGTGATCGAGTGCTCGAGCCCGGCCGAGGCGATCGAGGTGGCGGCCAAGCATCCGGTCGCCCGGTTCGGCTCAATCGAGGTCCGGCCGTTCAACCCCGGCGGCTGGTGGCGGTCGGCGGTTCGCCGCGGGTCGGGCGACGGCCCCGAGTACCTGATGGTCCACCGTGTGGACGAAACCGCCACGTTGGACCCGGCCGACGATTGCGACGTGCTGGGTTCTGCGGCGGCGCGGGCCCAGCAGGCCTGGGACGACGAGACCTACGCTCGCGGCGTGAAGCTGGCCGGCGGCCGGCTGGAGCTGCCCAGTACAGCCCGAACGGTCCGCGTGCGCGACGGGGAGATGCTGGTCACCGACGGCCCGTTCGCCGAGACCAAGGAGCAGGTAGCCGGCCTCAACATCCTCACCTGCCCCAGCCTGGCCGAGGCCGTCAAGATCGCGTCCCAGCATCCGACCGCCCGGTTCGGGACTCTCGAGCTCCGCCCGTTCGCTCAGGACTGAAGGCCGCAGGGCACGGATAGGCCCCCTCCCAACCCCCTGCGCCCATCGAGCCGCCCAAGACCGCGGCGGCCCCGGCGGTAACCGCCTGAACAGGCGCACAACCAGCCGCCAGCCCAGCAGGAACAACCCCAGGAACGCCAGCGCCACGCCCACGAAGGCCGGCGCCGTCCCCTGACCGGCCGCCACCCGCAGCACCATGCCGAGCCCGGCCGCCCCCAGCCACACGCCTAGCCCAGCAGGCGACAACGCCAACGGCCGCCGCCAGGCCCGGGTGGCCAGCCATCCGGCGCACAGCCCGGCCAGGAACGGCCATGCCGTCGACACCACGCCGCTCAGCCCGAGGCCGTCCGCGTGACTGGTCCGCCCGATGATCACGAACGCCAGTACGCAGCAGCAGTCCACGATCCCCGCCAGCCACGCCGCACGCACAGATCACAGGCTAGCGCTGCGGCTCGATGAGCACCTTGAGCCCGGTGCGACGGGCCGCGTCGCCGAACGCCTCGGCCACCGAGCCCAGCCCCGCCCGCCCGCTCACCAGGGCGCCGAGGTCCACCACGCCGCGTGCGGCCAGGCTGATCGCCCGCGGGTACACGTGGTTCATCCGCCGTACCATCGCGATGGTCAGCCCCTTGCGCCGCGCCACCGAGGCCTGGAGCGTGATCGCGTCGTCGCCGGGGATGCCGGCCAGCACCACCCGCCCGCCGGGCCGCACCGACTCCACCGCCAGCCCGACCCCCTCGTCATTCCCCGCCACCTCGAACGCCACGTCCACTCCGGCACCAACGAGCTCACGGAGGTCCAACGTGCCCGGCTCCGCCACCAGGTCCGCCCCGTACCGCGCGGCCGCCTCGCGCCGGTGGGCCAGCGGCTCGACGGCCAGCACCGAGCTCGCGCCGGCCGCCTTCAGCACGCTGATCAGCAGCAGCCCGATCGGCCCGCATCCGATCACCGACGTGGTGCCGGCGAACGGAAGGTGTCCGAGGTCCACGCTGTGTACCGCCACTCCGAGCGGCTCGAGCAG
>PLIQ01000521.1 GCA_003140115.1 Actinomycetota bacterium
TGCGAGAAGGCCGTCGCCATCGCGCAGCGCATCGGGCGGCCCGATCTGATCGGTGACGCTGCCCTCACCGTCGAGCCGATCGGCGACCTGGCCTGGGATCTCAATGTGCGCCGCTGGTGCGACGACGCCCTGTCGGCAGCCCCCCAACCCGAGGCGGCGTATCGGGCGCGGCTGCTGGCTCGGGCCACCGAGGCATCGGTTTATCTCGGTGAGCACGCCGCTGCCGACCAGGCCAGCCGGACAGCGCTGGAACTCGCCGCCCGGTCGCCCGACGGCACCGCAGTCATCGCCGCCCTGGGCGCCCGCCAGCTGGCGTGCAGCGGCCCGGAAAACCTGGCGGAGCGCGACACCATCGCCGCGCGGATGGTTGAGATGGGTCTTGGCCTGCGCCGCACAACGACAGAAATGCGGGGCCGGCTCTGGGTCATCGACGCCTTGTGGGAACGCGGCGATCTGGCCGGAATCGCCGCGGCGCTCGGGCGGCTCGAATGGTGCGTCAAGCAGGCCGACGGCCCCTTTCCCCGGTGGCATCTGCTGCGTACCAAGGCCGCGCTGGCGCAGGCAAGCGGTGAGTTCACCCCGGCCCTTGAGCTGGGCCGGGCCGCGTTCGACACCCTCCGCGCCGTCGGCCACCCAGGAGCAATGGGCGCCTACATGAGCCTGGCCACGGCACTTGGCCACCACATCGGTCACGACCGAACCGGTGCACTCACTGTGCTGGCCGACACGCCTCCCGACACCACCGAGGTACGTAACGAGCTCTTCGGCCACATCGGTCCCGCCCTGGTACTGGCGGAATCCGGCCGGCTGGAGGATGCGGCGGTGGCCTACCGGCGGGCCGGCCCGGTGTCCTCGTGGCGGCCGCCGCCCTACTTCCGGATCCCGGCCTGGGTTGTCGGGTCGCTGGTGGCGGCTGCCCTCGGCGAGGACGACGATGTCGCCGTGCTGCGCGACCGGCTGCTGGCGNNCACGCCGTCACAGGGGCAGGCAACGCCAGCTACTTCGGTCCGGTTGAGCTGCACAGCGGCCGCGCCGCGGCCCACCTCGGGCGTTGGGACGAGGCCGAATCGGAGCTTACCGCCGCGGCCGGCACGTGCCGGGCCACCGGCGCCGCCGCATTCGCCGTCGAGGCGGACTGTGAGCTGGCCGCCGCGCTCGCCCAGCGAGGCAGCGACGACGATGCCGAACGGTCCCGCCAGCTTGCCCGGCGTGCCGCAGCCGCCGCGTCCGAACTCGGGATGCGACCCTGGCTGCAGCGGGCCCGAGCCCTAGCCCAGGGGCCATCCCCTCGTCAGCCGACGGCATCAACGCTGACAGCACGGGAGCTAGAGGTCGCCGGGCTGGTCGCCGCGGGCAAGTCCAACCGCGAGATCGCCTCGGCCCTGTTCCTTTCGGAGCGGACCGCCCAGAACCACGTGCAGCACATCCTCACCAAGCTCGGCTTGGCGAACCGCAGCCAGATCACGTCATGGGTCATCGCCCGCCAGATGAGTACCGCGATTGAGTAATTCGGCGGACGAACGCCGTGCCGTCTCCTGTCATCGTTCTCCTTGAACAGCCACAACCAAAAAGGGAGAACACGATGCCGTACACCCACATCAGTCATGTTCCCGGCCACAGCCTCAGCGATTACCAGGCGGTCGCCGATGTGCTCGGTCCCGAACCCCCGGCCGGCCGCCTCGCCCTCATCGTCGGAGAGACCGACGGCGCCTTGCACATCGTGGATGTCTGGGACGACAAAGCTCACGCCGACCTCTTCGCAGCCGAGCGGCTCATGCCGGCGTTCCAGCAGGCAGGCCTAAAACCCGGCCCAGAGGAGTCCTACCTCGAGTTCGACACCAGCGTGCTCGAACTCGGCGCCCGGCTCTGACGAACTCCTCCGCGCTGCTTGCAGACTTCTGCGGGCAGCAGACGCGACACGTTATGCGCGGGGGCCACGCGAAGCGTGGCAGCTTCCATGATCACCTGGCACTTACCGGTATGTGCGCCTGCCGCGCGGGGCGCGGCGCCCTGGGCACCTTCCACGGTCGTGCGCGCTGGTTTTGCTTGCGGGTGACCGTGACTACCCGTAGCCGGGCACGCGGCGGGCACGGATCTTGTGATCCGCAGCTTGTGGCCACTGGACACTGAGCGTGAGAGCATATGTCCGTTACCGAGAGGTGGGAGTCCGGGCGGATGGATCCGGTCACGTTGGTTGTGACTGCGCTTGCCGCAGGCGCGGCCTCCGCGCTGCAGGACGGGACGTCGTCAGCGGTGAAGGATGCGTACGCGCGGTTGAAGGCTCTGGTGATGAAGCGGTTGGCTGGCCGCCCCGCTGGGGAACTGGTGCTGGCCGAGCATGAGGCTGCTCCGCAGACGTGGGAAGCGCCGCTGGCTGCTGAGCTGTCCGCAGCGGGCGCTGAGGATGATGCTGGTCTGGTGGCTGCGGCACGGGTACTGATGAGCCTGGTGGATGAGGCAGGGTCGCGGTCCGGGAAGTACCTCGTCGTGGTCCGTGAGTCTCAGGGCGTGCAGGTCGGTGACCACAACACGCAGCCCACCACCTTCGGGCCGCGGCCGACTCAGGGAAGACCCGACTGATGTGAGCAGCGGTCCTGGTGCTGAGGATCCCCCAAGCCGGCCGGACATATCGGGCGGGCAAGGTGTTCAGGTCGGTGACTACGGCACCCAGGACAACAAATACATTCAGACCTACATCGAGACACAGGTGATCCAGCCGCCCCCTGTCCCTGTCGCCGGGCAGGTGGCGGCTGGTCCGCGGGTGCCGGGCAGCGTACCGCGGGTGTGGAACATCCCGCCCCGTAACCCTGGGTTCACCGGCCGGGGCGATCTGCTGGAGGCGGTGCGGGAGCGGCTGCTGGCCGGGGATAACGCGGCGGTGCAGGCCCTGCACGGAATGGGCGGGGTGGGCAAGACCCAGCTGGCGACGGAGTACGCGTGGCGGTTCGCCGGTGCCTACGAGCTGGGCTGGTGGGTCGATGCGGAGCAGGGCGGGCTGATCGGGGACCAGTTCGCCGCGCTGGGGGCCGCGCTGCGCTGTGTCGAGCCCGGAGCGTCGATCGAGGCCGTGCGGGCGGCGGTGCTGGGCGAGCTGCGGGACCAGGGGCGGTGGCTGCTGGTGTTCGACAACGCCCAGGTTCCGGAGGACCTGACCGGGTGGCTGCCGGGCGGCGGGCACGTGCTGATCACCTCTCGCGAGCGCCGGTGGGCTCAGATCGCGGCGCCGGTCGAGGTGGACGTGCTGGCCCGGGACGAGTCGGTCACGCTGCTGACGGGCCAGGTGAACGAGCTGGCCGAGGCCGCCGCCGGACGGCTGGCCGCCGAGCTGGGTGACCTGCCGCTGGCCCTGGCGCAGGCGGCCGAGTACATGGCCGAGACGGGAATGGACGCCGCGGAGTACCTGGGGCTGCTGCGCACCCGGACGCGGGAGATCCTGGACCAGGGCCGCCCGGGGTCGTACCCTATGTCGCTGGCCGCCGCGACTGGTCTAGCCGCCGACCAGCTCGCCCGCGATGATCCGCCCGCCGCCGAGCTGGCCGGTCTGTGCGCGTTCCTAGCCCCCGAGCCGGTTCCGGTGGACCTGTTCACCGGCGCGGCGGAGGAACTGCCCGCCGATCTGGCGGCCCGGGCGGCGGACCCGATCGCGTGGCGGCAGACCCTGGCCCAGGTGAGCAGGCACGCGCTGGCCCGGCTGGACCACCGAGGGTTGCAGATGCACCGGCTGATCCAGGCCATCCTGCGCGACCGTCTCACCCCCGAGCAGGCCACCGCGACCAGGGAGCGAGCCGAGGCGATCCTGAGCACCAGCAATCCGGGCGACCCGGGCAATCCGGCCACCTGGCCGCGGTGGGCACAGCTGATGCCCCATGTGCTGGCCGCCGATCTCGCCGCCACTACCAGCCCTAACATGCGCTGGCTGGCCTGCTATGCGAGCTGGTACATGCTCGCCCGCGGCGACATCCGCAGCAGCTACGACCTCGCCGCAAGCCTCCACCCGCGATGGTGCGAGCGCCTGGGCGGTGACGAGGAAAGCGTGCTGTCGATGGCTCATCAGCTTGCCTTTGCGCTCTACAACCTGGGCCGCTACGTCGAGGCCCGGGACCTGGCGCAGGAGGTCGCCGCGCGCGCTCGCCAGGTGCTAGGCGAGGACCACGAGAACACCCTGGTGTACGCCAATACCCTGGCCATCAGCCTGCGCGGACTAGGCGAGGTACAAGCGGCCCGGGACCTGGACCAGGACACCTTGGACCGCCGCCGCCGGGTACTAGGCGAGGACCACCCCGACACCCTGGCCTCCGCGATCAACCTAGCCCTCAACCTGCACAGGCTGGGTGAGGTGCAGGCAGCCCGCGACCTGGGCCAGGACACCTTCGACCGTTGCCGCCGGGTACTGGGCGCCGACCACCCCAACACCCTGCAGTCGGCGAACAACCTGGCCGCCGACCTGCGGGCGCTGGGTGAGGCTGGCGATGGGGCGGGGCGCTAGTCCCTGGATAGGGCGGTGTTGGGGACGGCGGGGAGGGCCAGGGCGGCGAGGGCGGCGACGCCGGCAATCACCGCGAGGACCGCGCCCACCAGGTGCAGGGCGGGGACGGGGCCGTGGGTGCGGGACTGGGTGGCGTACAGGGCGGCGAGCAGGCCTATGCCGAACGACCCGGCGATCCGCTGGCAGGTGTTGAACAGGGTGTTCGCGTCGTTGAGCTGGTCGGGGCGGAGGGGCTCGGTTAGGGCCTGGAGGAGCGGGTTGATGACCAGGCCGATGGAGACCGAGCGGACGGCCAGGATGAGGGCGATCAGCCATAGCGGGGTGGTGGCGGTGACCAGGAACAGGGCGAGGCTGGCTACGGCCAGGATGGCGAACCCGGCCAGGACGGTGAGCCGGATGGTGAGGCGGGTGAGCAGGCGGGGGGCCAGCGCGGTGGACAGGCCGGTGATCAGGCCTTGCGGGAGCAGGGTCAGGCCTGCGGCCAGCGCGCTGCGGCCTTGCACCGACTGGACGAAGACCGGGAGGAGAAACACCGCGGCCCAGGTCACCACCGAGGCCAGCGCGGACAGCGCCATGGACAGGGCGGGCACCGGGTGGCGGGCCAGCGAGAGGTCGAGCGCGGGCTGGTCGCGGCGCGGGGCCCAGCGGATGTAACCGGCTAGTAGGGCTGCGCCCGCGGCCAGCGGGATCAGGGTGGCGGCCGAGGTCCAGCCGGACGCGGCGCCCTGGCTGGCCCCGAACAGCAGGCCGGTCAGGCCGGCCGCGAGCAGGATCAGCCCGGGCAGGTCGAACCGGGCTCCCGGGGTGCGGCCGGGGGCCAGGCCGGGCGGGACGAGCCGGACCGCGAGCGCGGCCAGGATTCCGAGCGGGACGTTGATGAGAAAGATGGCGCGCCAGCCGACCGCACCGATCAGCGCTCCGCCGACGGTCGGGCCGAGCGCGGGGCCGAGGAACAGCATGATGCCGGCCGCCGGGGAGATGGAACGGGCGGCGCCGGTCGCCCGGCCGAGCAGCATGCTCATGGCCAGCGGCACCAGCGGCGCGGCGACGAGGCCCTGTAGTACCCGGGCGGCGACCAGCACGGCGGCGTCCGGGGCCAGCGCGCACAGCGCGGAGGCGACGGTGAACGCGATGACGCTCACCCGGTACACGGGCAGGGTGCCGGACCGGCGGGCCAGGTAGGCGGTGCCGGCCAGGCCGGCGCCGAGGGCGAGCAGGTAGCCGCTCACCGTCCACTGCACCGTGCTCAGGCCGGCGTGCAACTCGCGGGCGATCGGCTCGACCGCCACGTTCACAATGCTGGAGTCGAGCATGGACAGCAGCGGGCCGGCCAGCAGCGCGTACTGGACCAGCGGGCCGAGGCGGGGCGGGCGCGCGGGGTCCGCGTCTTGCGGCGAGGACAGCTCGGCGCGCGCGGTCACGGGGCGGGGTGCGCGCTGGGCTCTGGGGCCAGGCTGGGGTCTGGGGCCGGGTGGGCGGCGAGGTGGTCGAGGGTGGCCAGCCAGGTTAGTTCGTGTTCGTGGCGGCGGATGAGTTCGGCGGTGGCTAGCTCGCCCCAGCGCTCGGCGTGCTCGGTGGCTAGGGCGAGCATCGTCTTTAGGTGCGCCAGCTGGGACTGCACGGCGCGGGTGCGGGCGGCTAGGACCACGGCCCGTTCGGAGGAATTGAGGAGAGAGAACTGGCCGAGACGGGCCAGGAACTCGCGGTCATCAGCCGCATGGTCAGGGGGAAAGTCGGCGAGCATGTCATGCAGGAGTTCGTGGCCTACCTCGGTCAGCGTGTAGACCAGCCGGGGCGGGCGGCCGTCCTGGGGCTGCGCGGTCTTGGTCACCGCGCCCGCCTCCTCGAACCGCTTGAGGGCGGGGTACAGCGAGTTGTTGTGCAGCACGACGCCGGTCGTCTGCTCCACACGCTTGCGCAGTTCGTACCCGTGCGCGGGGCCGGACCGCAGCCGCCGCAGGATCAGGATCTCGATGTACGACATACCGTCCAGTCTTACCTATGTCAGACTGGACGTCCAGGGGTCTGGCTGCGGCCGGGTCAGTCGCCGTCGAGGGAGTGCTGCTGGGGGGTGATTCCAGTGAAGCTGGCCAGCGTCAGCGGCTTCGGGTTCAGGTGCAGGGCCCGGATCGCCGCCAGGAGCGCGGTGAGCTGGTGGCCCAGCCCGGGTACCCAGTGCAGGATGACGATCTCGCCCGGGGTCAGCGGCTTGCCGTTCCAGGTCTGGATGCGGTTGCCTGACATGGTGGCGCTCCAGCCCGCCAGGGCCGTGAGGCCGGCCCGGGCGGCCGCCACCTCTGCCGTGTGGTCGAAGGCGCCGTACGGCGGGCGTCCCATGGCGGGGGTCTGGCCCAGCCACCGGCCGAGGTCCGTCCGGGCCTGGCTCCACTGGGTGGTGGCCTTCGCCAGGGTGAGCTTGGTGAGGTAGGGATGGGAGACCGTGTGGTCCCCGATCAGCCCGCCCGCGGCGACGAAGGCCTTCCAGTAGCTCAGGTGCTCCTTGGCGGCGTCGGCGATGAGGAAGGCCGTGATCGGCAGGTAAGTCTTGTGCATGAGGTCCAGCACTTCCGTGCTGGGAGTCCAGCCGTCATCGATGGTGATGTAGATGGCCCGCCCGGCGGGGTTCGCGAAGCAGTACAGCTGGGCCGCCGAGACGGCGCGCGCCTTGGCTTTGGACAGGGCGGGGATCGTGATCGGGACGACCGCCTGCTCGCCGTCTTGTCCGGTGAGCTGCAGCTGAGCCTGGCACGCGGCCGCGCTCTCGGACACCGCGAGCTGCTGCGGTGCCACCAGGCTGACCTTGTCGGTCCCGCACAGCGCCCGGGACGGGCCGGCCCGCAGCGGGTCGGACGTCCACACCAGCCACCGGCCGGAACTGGCGCCGGAGGTGAGGATCCGCGGCGCCCGTGGGGCGCTGACCGTGAGCGTCCTGGTCAGCGGCTGCGGACCGGTGAGCTGGACCAGCAGGCTGGTCCGGTCGCCCGCGGGCACCGGCACCTGCATCGTCCCGCCCGCCGCGGACCAGCGTTCGGTGTGCCCGTTGCCGTGCTCCGATACGGCCAGCCGGCTCTGGGCCAGAAGCTGCCGGCCGGCCGTTCCGTCCGTTCCGTCCGGCGGAGTTACCTGGATCGTCACGGTATTCGAGGCGGGCGAGAAGGCCCACGCCAGGCGAAGCGGGGCCGGCGCCGACCCGGAACGGCTCAGGCAGCCCGCGATCAGCGCCACCAGCGACAGCACCGCGACGAGGACCACGGCGCGCCGGAACCTGTACTGCCGAGCGGACGTCTGGGGGTGGCCAGGGTAGGCGCCGGCCCGGCGCGGAACACTGAGGCTTCCCCGTGGATCCACAGCAGCATTATTTGCGTCAAGTCCGGATAATTCGTGAACCCGGATGACTTTTTCGGCGTGTCGCGGTATTGGCCCTGCGCTTCAGTAGCGGGCGCCGACTACCTGGTGGCCGAGCGGGTCGAGGATGGCCAGTTCGTCGGGGGTCAGGGTGATGTCGAGGGCGGCGACGTTCTGCTCCAGCCACTTGATCCGCTTGGTGCCCGGGATCGGGGCCAGCGGGACGCCGAGGCGCTCCTCCTGGGCGTAGACCCAGGCCAGGGCGACCTGCGCGGGGGCCACGCCCTGGGCGTCGGCTACGTCGCGGACGGCGTCGGCGATGACCTGGTTGGCTTCGCCGGCCTGGCCGGTGAACCGCGGGTTGCGGCGGCGGAAGTCCTTGGCGTCGAGCGAGCTCAGGTCCACGGTGCCGGTGAGGAAGCCGCGGCCGAGCGGGGAGTACGGCACCAGGCCGACGCCGAGGTCGCGCATCGCGCCGAGGACCTCGGTTTCCAGGTCGCGGGTCCACAGCGAGTACTCGCTTTGCACCGCGGTGATCGGGTGTACGGCGTAGGCGCGGCGCAGCAGGTCGTCGTTGACCTCGGACAGGCCCAGGTAGCGGACCTTGCCCTCGGCCACGAGCTCGGCCATCGCGCCGACGGTCTCCTCGATCTCGGCCGTCTGCGGCGGGCGGTGCAGGTAGTACAGGTCGATAACCTCGACGCCGAGCCGGGTCAGCGACGTCTCGCAGGCCCGCTTCACGTAGTCGTGCTCGCCGCGGATGACGCGGTGCGCATCGCCGCCCGACCGGTCGATGCCGAACTTGGTGGCCAGCTGCACCTCGTCGCGCCGGTGCGCGATGCCGCGGCCGACCAGGACCTCGTTGTGGCCGGCGCCGTAGGCGTCCGCGGTGTCGATGAACGTCACGCCCAGGTCGAGGGCGCGACCGATGGTGGCGATCGACTCGTCCCAGTCGGTGGCGCCGTACCACTCGCTCATCCCCATGCAGCCCAGCCCCTGGGCGGACACGGTCAGATCGCCGAGTTTGGTGGTGCGCATATGCGTACGTGCTCCTTTTGCTTCAGGATTTGTTTTGCGGTTTCAGGTCGCTTGCGTAGTGGGTGATCTTCGCGTCGAGCAGCTTCAGGCATTCGCGCTGGCTGGCGATCGCCCGCCGGACCTGTTCGCGGTGCCGCTTGAGCAGCTCGAGGCGTTCGGCCTGGCCGGCGCCCGACCTGACCAGCTCGGCGTAGCGCTGCATGTCCCGCACCGGCATCCCNNGGGCGCGAGCAGGCCGATGCGCTCGTACCAGCGCAGGGTGTGCTGGGACAGGCCGCACTTCTCGGCGGCCTCGCCGATGGTCCAGGTGGTCACGACTTCGAGCCTATGAGTTAGAGCGCGCTCTAACGCAAACTTCCTGGTCTGGCCTTTGTTTTAGCTGGACTGGGCGCTGCCGAAGGTGACGCTGACGTGGGTAAAGCCGAGGGAGGCGAGCATACCGTCGAGCATCCCCTCGGTGTTCTTCTGCGCCTGGCTCAGCAGCGGGCTCTGCTGGGCGGCGGTCTCGATCTTCTGCTGGGCCAGGATGTAGACCTGCTGCTGGCTGTTCGGGTTGCCGGAGAAGAAGTTCCCGATCCGGTTGAACAGGCCCTGCTGCTGGGCGTACACGTAGGACTGCGAGACGTTGAGCACGGCGGGTTCTAGCTGGGCCTTCGGCAGGTTGACTGTCACTTCGGTGCGGTTCGCATTGACCTGGATGGCCTGGCCTTTGAGCTGCGAGAAATCGACGTAGGCGATGTCGGTGCCCTGGCCGATGAACAGCGTCTCGCTGCCCGCGAGAAACGACGGCAGCAGTGAGGTGCGCTGGGTAAGGTCGACCACGACCTCGAACGAGCCGCTGGCCGCCTCGTAGCGGCTCAGCTCGGTGATGGACTTCAGGATGACGGGTTCGCTGCGAACGGTGGTGGTCTCCCCGAAGGGGTTGCGCAGCTGGGGCAGCAGGTGCACCGCGGACAGCACCACGATGAGCACGACGACGGCGACGATCGCGGCCACGATCCCGCCCGCTCGTCCCGTCCCGGGCAGGCGCGGCATCACGATCCGCACTTCGCGCGGCTCGCGTCTTTCCGTCGTTTCCCGCGTGGTTTCTGTGAACCTATTCATCAGCCGTTCCGTCACATCCGAGGTCCGGTAGGTACGCCGTCATTGCCGCCGCATAACGATGTACCCCCGCAGATGGAGATAATCCGGCCGACCCGGGATATCGCCGTCGGCTTGGGAATAGTGAGGGCATGAGCCCGTTCCGGTCCCGCAGGCGGCGCCCCTCCAGTAGCTACGAGAACTGGAACCAGGGTCCGCGACGCCGGTGGCGTCCGCGATCCCGGGCCG
>PLIQ01000399.1:0-12548 GCA_003140115.1 Actinomycetota bacterium
GGACCGCCGAGGTGACTGAGCAGGCGATCGGCCCCGGCGCCTGACCCGCGTAGATCAGTGCGTGCCGGGTACGCTTTGATCCGCCCAGGGCCCGGCGGTTCACCCAGCAAGGCGGCGTGCAGCCGGGAGCTCGTACCGCTACCCGGACCATGGAGGTACAAGATGCCTGAAGGCAGCCAGCCCGCATATGAGATCTCACTGGCCTTCTTCATTACCTCTAACGACGTGGAACGCTCCCGCCGCTTCTACACGGAGGTGCTCGGCGGCAAGACCATCCGCTCGGGGGAGCCGACGTACGTGGCGCTCGCCAACAGCTCGATCATCATCAACGCCGGTGGCGGCCCGACCGACGACAAGCCGGCCGTCACGCTCGAGACACCGCGCGACCCGGATCTGGCCAGCAGCTTCCTCAACATCCGGGTCTCGGACATCCACGCTGTGTACGCGGAGTGGAGCGCGCGAGGCGCCGAATTCCTCACGCCCCCGAAACAGCACAAGACCGAGCTCCGCTGCTACATACGTGACCCCGACGGGTACCTGATCGAGGTAGGCCAGACCACCCTGCCAGGTGGCTGGGACCAGTTCGTAAACCCCTGAAGGAGTCCCCGGGTTCGGGCAGGGCGGCGGCCGCCATGTCGCGTTTAGGCGGGCAGGGACGCTGGGCTGACCTGATTCTGGTTCGCTATGCGGGCCTGGCTAAATGCCACTATCGTGATGATTCGGGCTGCGGGGACTGGACCGGTGAGGCTCGGGATGCTGACCTGCGCAGGGAGTGGGTCCTGTGGCCCGCCAGCCGTACCGCGAACGGAGGCTCGTGAGCTGCGCGGCGGAAACCATCACGGGGCCAGCCTGGCGAGCCCGGCTGGCGCTGGCCGGACCCTGATCGCGTCTTGCCCGGTGGGGTGTCCGTGAGCGGGACGGGCCCGGTCCTGGGAATGTCAGGCCAGGTTGCCGGTTACCGGCTGGGGAAGTGTATCGGCCAGGGCGACGCGGCTGTTGTCCGTCTCGCCCGGGACGAGCGCCTGGACCGCAAGGTGGCGGTCAAGATCCTGGCCCCGGAGCTGGCCGGTGATGCTGCCTTCCGGGACAGGTTTCTTTCCGAGTCACGGGCGGCCGCCGCGCTAGGCCACCCCCACATCGTTCCCGTCTACGAGGCCGGCGATGCGGACGGGATTGTGTACGTGGCCATGCGCTACGTCGAAGGCGGCGATGCCCGGTCGCTGCTCACCCGGCTCGGGCCGCTTCCTTTCGCCTGGGCCTGGAGCGTCATCGCCCAGGTGGCGTCGGCTCTGGATGCCGCTCACGGCCACGGCCTGATCCATCGCGACGTCAAGCCCGCCAACATGCTGCTCGAAGTCGGCAGCGGGGCGGGCGGGAGAACACCCGACCGGGCCGGCGGCTGCGGCCTCGGCCATGTTTACCTGTCTGATTTCGGGATGGGCAGGGACTTGTCGGCGGGTGAGATCATCGCGGCGGGCCACGGGGGAGCCCTGGATTACCTCGCGCCAGAGCAGATCCAGGGGCGCGCTCTGGACGGACGCGCGGACCTGTACTCGCTGGCCTGCGCGGGGTTCGAGTTGCTGTGCGGCACGCCGCCCTTCGGGCCGGACCAGGACTTGACGGTCATGTATGCACAGCTGTACGCGCCGCCTCCCGCGGCTGCGGCGCGGCGTCCTGACCTGCCCGCGGCAGTCGACCTGGTCCTGGCCACGGCGCTGGCGAAGAACCCGGCAGCCCGGTACCCGACCTGTGGCCAGTTCGCTGAAGAGCTGCGCATCGCGCTCGGGCTCCTTCCCGGTGAGCCAGACGACCCGCGCTCGGCGGGCCGCACCAGGCCAGTCACGGAACCCCCGGCGGAATCCAGCCAGGACCGCTATGCCGAGCGGCACGAATCCGTGCCCGAGCCCGCATACCCCCCGGCGCCCGTGCAGTCTGACCCTCGGCAGCCCCGGCACCGCTCAGCCGTAATAGGGCTCATCCTTGCTCTGGCCGCAGCGGGCATCGCCGCCGCGGTGGCCATCGGCATCGTCTCGGCGAGGCCGACCCGGGACAGACCGGCGGTGTCCTCCCCAGCGGCGACCTCAGCACCGTCACCGTCATCGTCATCGGTAGCGCCATCGTCATCTGCACCGTCATCGTCATCAGGGCCCGCGCTGGCCTCGAAGCAGGCGGCCGCCGTGAACGAGCTGCTGAGTTCGAGCGCGACCACCCGCAAGGCATTGCAAGGCGCGGTCAGCGAGGCCCGTGATTGTACGGACCTGTCCAACGCGGTCAGCCAGATCCAGAACGCGGTGGATCAGCGCAGCACCGAGTACGACCAGGCATCAGCCCTGTCGACCTCCGCTCTGGCGGATGGCACGATCGTGAAGGCCGACCTGACCACGGCACTGCGCAGTTCGCTGGATGCCGACCGGGACTACCTGGCCTGGGCCCAGCAGCTACAGCTTGGGTGCACCCCGGCGACTCAATCGAGTGCCTACGACGCCGCGAATCAGGCCGACATGCGGGCGAACGCCGCGAAGGAGGCGTTCGTCCAGGTGTGGAATCCGGTCGCGACCCTGTACGGCATCCAGCAGGAGTCGCCCGCCAGCATCTAGCGGCCAGCCACCGCCGTCGCAGCTCTGATCCTCAGTGAGTCGCGGCTGCGAGTATGCGGGCGATGCTGCTGATGAAGCGGGGCAGCGCGTCAGGGTCCCCGGCGCAGCGGGTCGGGTTGAGTTCTCCGATCGACAGCGCTCGCATCCGCGGATCGCGGGCCGCCGTCGTGAGTGCCTCGGCGGCCTGGTGCAGGGTAGGTCCGGTGTTACGGCAGTCGGTGTTCTCCGCCAGCGGGGCATCGACGAAGTCCATGACGTCGACGTCGAGGTGGAGGGCGAGCGGCCCGGGAGGAAGGTGGCCGAGCGCGACCAGGGCGGCGGCGGGCGGATCGGCGGCCAGCGCCTGGCTGGTGGTGACGTGCAGGCCGAGCCGGTCGGCCTGCTCACGCTCCCATTGCGTGGCCACCCGCGGCTCGACCCCGAGCCAGGCCACTTGGTCCGCCTCGAGCAGCGGCCGCCGCCCGAACGCGTCGGTCAGGGTGTCCAGGCAGCCCGGCAGGGCAAGCGCGTGTGCTAGCCCCATCCAGTCCAGAGCCCCGTCGGTGGTGCTTTGCGGAGTGTTGAGGTCGTAATGACGGTCGACGTACAGCAATCCCGGCGCCCCGGCGCCCAGGCGCCGCAGCGCCGCCACGACCCCGAGCGCGATGGTGCAGTTCCCGCCGAGCACCAGGGCAATGTCGCCACGCGCCAGCAACGGGTGGAGCCGGTCCGCTAGCTGCTGCACGGACGTCGTCGCCTGGTCGGCGTTCTGGGCCAGCGGATGATCCCGGTCCGGGCCCCAGGCCTGGTGAGGCAGGTCCCCGTCGTCGTGCACCTCGAGCCCGGAGGCGGTGAGCTGTTCGAGCAGGCCGGCCGAACGCAACGCCGCGGGCGCCAGGTCCTGGCCGGCCGCATAGCTGGCCGCGCTGCTCGGAACACCCACGACTGAGATCCGGCTCACCACGGTGAGGCTACCGGCGCCCGCCGCGCAGTACAAAGCCCTGACGAGAACGGCCTCCAGCAGCGCCGCCTCGGTGGGGAAGTGGCGGAAGACCGTGCCGATGCCGACCCCGGCCAGGCGGGCCACCCTCTCCGTCGATGCGGACTCGCCGGCCTTGCCGAAGACCGCTCAGCCAGCTAGCAGCAGGCTAGGTGGTTCCGCCGCGGCCATCTGCTGTTGCGCAGGTAACAGCCTTGGGCTTGACGGCGATGCCCTCAGGCCGCGGACCGGTCGGCGAGCAGGTCGCGCACCGTACGCGGCTGACGGCCGAGCAGGTCGCCGAGGAGCGGGTCAACGCCCGCGAAGCGCCGCTCGCGGGCGGCCTGGTAGAACCCGAGCAGGAACCGGGCCATGACCTCCGGGGTGCCGTGCGCGACCTGCTCGGCGACCCACTTGTCGTCGTCTACGACGACGCGCCGGATATCGCGGCCGGTGAGCTCGGAGGCGATCCGCGCGATCTCGTCGAACGTCACGGCGGCGCTCGCGGTGAGCGTGACCGGACCGTCGAAGTGCCGCTCCCCGGCGAGGATCACGGCGGCCGCCTCCGCCTCGTCAGCGCGTTCGGTCCATGACACGGGTCCATCGGCTGGCGTCGTGATCACGCCGGTCTCGCGCCAGGGCCCAAGCAGCCAGTCGAGGCTGTGCGCGTAGAAGCCGTTACGGAGGGAGGTCCAGGCGACGCCGGAATCCGCCAGCAGCGCCTCGGCCGCGGCGTGATCGCGCGCGGGGAAGAACGGGCTGTCGAGTCCCGTGTGCTGGTGGCTGGTGTAGAGGATCCGGCGGGCGCCGGCTGCGACGGCGGTATCGATGCCGACGCGGAGCAGAGCAACCCCGTCAGCGCTGGGATCGTTCGACGAGACCAGCAGGACCTGCTCGGCGCCTGCGAACGAGTCGAGCAGTGCCGCCGGGTCCTCATAGGCGCCGCGCCGTACGCGCACGCCGCGATCGGCGAAGTGCTGCGCCTTCGCGACGTCGCGCACGCTCACGCCGATCCGGTCCGCGGGGATGCGCTTGAGCAGGTGCTCGACGGTGGCGCCGTTGAGGGCACCAGTGGCGCCGGTGATCACGATCATGTGATGCCGTCCTTTGCGTTACCAGTGATATGTCAAAGACGATATCAGGGGAAACAATATGTTAGCAAATTTCTGTTATCATCGATAACGTGAATGGGCCGAATCCGGTGTCGCCGCGCGACCGGACCCGCGCGCAGCTCGTGGAAGTCGCCGCGCAGCTGCTCGCCACCGCGGGTCCGGACGCGGTGACCACCCGCTCGGTCGCGCTCGCCGCCGGGGTGCAGGCGCCCACGATCTACCGGCTCTTCGGCGACAAGAGCGGACTGCTCGACGCGGTGGTCGAGCACGGGTTCGCGAGCTACATGGCACGCAAGCACCTCGACGCGGATTCCGATCCAGTCCAGAGCCTGCGCGCCGGCTGGGAGCTCCATGTCGGTTTCGGCCTCGCGAACCCNNGGCACGGGTGCACCGGGTCGCCGAGGCGGGACGCCTGCGCGTGACCGAGCGGCGGGCGGTCGAGCTCATTCAGGCGGCCGGCACCGGAGTCGTGTTCACCCTCATCGACCAGGCCGAGGACGAGCGCGACGACACGGTCGCGGACACAGCTTGGGAATCGGTCTGCGCGACCATCCTCACCGACGCGAGCACCGTCGCCATCACCGGCCCGGCCGCCGCGGCGGTGACCCTGCGCGCCGCGCTGCCCGACCTCACGGCGCTCACCCTAGCCGAGCGCGGCCTGCTCGGCGACTGGCTCGACCGCATCGCCGAGTCCCAGCGCGTGCCCGGGTGAAAACGGAGCGGCCACTGCCTGAATGCTTCAGGCGCGTCCGCAACGGCGAGATCGTCAGCTCCCGCGACTACCACGACCATCTCGCCTCGCCTCGGCCCGGGTCGGGGGCCGGCTCGGCGAACTGTTCGCAGCCCTCAGCGCGCAGGCAGCCGCCCCCGCCCGGACAGACGGGGAAACCTGACCGCCAGGGCTTACGGCCTCGAGGTGATCACTCCATGCCATGGGCCCCAGGTGTCGCGGGTGATCGTGCCGACTCGGCACCTGCCTGAGAGATTCCTCCCGACGACCCCGGCTCAGACGCCGGCCCCGGCTGAGTGGCTCCGGTTGGCGGAGCAAAGCTCGGCACGAAGTCCCGCTGGCGAACGAGGATGAAGGAGCCGACGGCGCCGATGAAGGCGATCACCGCAGCGATGATCATCAGACGGTCGAGAGTGGCTGAAAAGCCCACTCGGTAGGCGTGGAGAAGAACGGCGCGCGCCGCCTCCGACGGGAGCGCGGTGATCACCGCGTGCACGTTGCCGCCGACAAGTGCGCCCCGGAGTGCGGCACCGCCATGGGAAGCCACCGCCTGCCCGACCGGCGAGCCGTTGAGTGCGTTCGTGGTCCGCTGCAGGATCTGAGTCTGGAAGACCGTTCCGAGCCCAGCGATCCCGGTCGCGATGCCGACTTGCCGGAACGTGGAGTTGATGCCGGAGGCCATACCGCTTTTCTGCGGAGGTACGACCGAGATCGCTGACGATGCGAGGGCCGTGTTCACGGTCCCGATCCCGATTCCGGCGACCACGAACCCAGGTAGGAGCACGGTCCACCCAGACGATGCGTGCGTGGTCGCCATAAGCAGGCAGCCGCCGGCGATCAGCAGCATTCCGGTCCCGAGCAGGAATCTCGCGTGGATCCGCACGGTCAGCCTGCCGACGAAGAACGCGACAAAAAAGGCGAGCACGGTAATCGGCAGGAACCGAACGCCCGCGGCGAGCGGCCCGTATCCGAGGTCGTCTTGGATGTAGAGGGTTATGTACAAGAACATCGCGAAGATCGAGCTTGAGAGGGTGAAAGCGGCGAGCGAGACGCCGACCACGGCCGGTCGCTTGAAGAGCGTCAGGTCGAGCATCGGATCGCGCTGCCGCCATTCGGCGAGGAGAAAGACGCCGAGCAGCGCGGCGGCGCCGATCAGCAGGCCGACGATGAGAGTGCTTCCCCATCCGTCGTCAGCTCCGCGCACGAGAGCGACCACCAACATGACGAGTGCACCGGAAAAGGAAAAGAACCCGATCCAGTCGATCCGCCGAGTGTTGGGGGCTTTGGACTCGTGCACGCGCAAGAGGGTGATGGTCACCGCGAGAACGCCGATCGGCACGTTGACGTAGAAGATCCACCGCCAGCCGATCCCGCTGGTCAGTGCCCCTCCGACCAGTGGCCCGACAGCCACCGCCCCGCCGACGACCGCGCCGTAGATTCCGAAGGCGGTGCCCCGCTCCTTGCCCGAGAAGGCTCCAGCGATGAGCGCCAACGAGGTCGCGAACATGATGGCGCCCCCGACCCCCTGCACCGCCCGGGCCAGGTTGAGCATGAGGGACGAGTCCGAAAGGCCGCAGACAAGCGATGAGACGGTGAAGATGATGAGCCCGACCGCGAATATCCTTCGCCGGCCGAACATGTCGCCCAATACCCCCGCGGTGAGGAGGAAGGCGGCAAGGGTGAGCGAGTAGGCGTCGACCACCCACTGAAGATCACTGAAGCTCGAGTGCAGCGACCGCTGGATGTCCGGCAGGGCCACGTTCACCACAGTGATGTCGAGGAGGAGCATGAATGTCGCGGTGCAGACCGCGATCAGGGTCCACCACTTGCGGGTCGGATTTGCCGGTGCCTGCGCAGCCGACTCGACCGGGCCAGCTTCAGGAGAGCTCACGCGGGCTCCATCCCCCTCAAGGCATCGCCGTGGCGACGAGGCTTCTTCAATCACTTCGCCGACAAGCGAGAGGCGCTCTTCGGCCCGGTTGCCGAAGTCTATCGAGAGACTGTCACCCGTGAGATNNGCCGAGTAAGTTGACCGCCATGGAGAACTCAGCTGCGCTGGTCACCGGCGCCAACAAGGGCATCGGCAAGGAGATCGCACGCCACCTCGCCGCCGCCGGCCTCGTCGTTTGGGTCGGCTCCCGCGACGCCGCGCGCGGAGAACGCGCCGTCGAGGAGATCGGTGGCGACGCCCGGTTGCTCGTCCTCGACGTTACCGACGAGGCAAGCGTCGCCGCCGCCGCACGCCAGGTAAGCACGCTGGACATCTTGGTCAATAACGCGGGCATTTCCGGCGACGGCAAGACAGCAGACCGCGACGACGTCGGCACCTTCCGCCGCATTTATGAGACGAACGTCTTCGGCGTCGTCGCGGTGACCAATGCCTTCCTGCCCGCGCTGCGGCGGTCCGCGCATCCGCGGATCGTCAACATCTCCAGCGGCACCGGATCGCTGGCCTGGGCGACCGGGCCGCAGTTCCCGCACCAGGGCAGCTACGCCGCATACCGGTCGTCCAAGGCAGCGCTCAACGCGCTGACCATCTTTTACGCTCACTCTCTGGCCGACGACGGCATCAAAGTCAACGCACTCGCACCCGGCCTGCGCCGAACCGACCTTAACGTCGCCGCCGCCGCCAGCGAGGGCGACCCGGCCGAGGCCGCGGCGGGCGCAGTCCGGCTGGCGATGCTGCCAGACGACGGGCCGTCGGGGGAGTTCTTCTCCTGGGATGGCACGCCGGTCCCCTGGTAGGCCGGAATCGTCTTAGCCGGCCGCCCCGGCCCGTCAGCGGACTGCCCCGGTGGCGGGCCGGGATCTGGATTCCCCCCCGATCCCGGCCCGCCTGGGCTGCGGTCCCAAACCGGCTCCCGACCGTATGAGCGTGGCGCCCTGCTGGGGCCAACGCTTTTTTGAAATGATTTCTACTGCGATCCGCTCACGACCGAACCGATGGGGGTGCGAGGTGGCGGACTCCGGCGACCAGCCACCCGCCGACGACGGCACCGAGCCCGACCCCCGCTTCACCTTCGCCAACGAGCGCACCTTCCTGGCCTGGAGCCGGACCGCGTTGGCCCTGGTCGTGGCCGGGCTGGGGGTCGTGCAGCTGCTGCCGCCGTTCCCCGGGGTGCCATGGGGCCGGCACGTGCTCGGCGTGCCGCTCATCGTGTTCGGCGCCGTCGTCGCGGTGAGCGCCTATCGTGAGTGGACCAGGAGCCAGTGGGCCATGCGCCACGGGCAGCCGCTACCCAGGTCGATCATGCCCACGATCATGACCGTGATCATCGCCGCGATGGCGCTCGTGTCCGCCGTCGTGGTCCTGGCCTCGGCCCTGCGATGACGGCCACCCCCGGCCCCCCCGGCCAGCCCGACCCCGGCCAGCCCGACCGCGGCCTGGCCCGGGAGCGAACCTCGCTGGCCTGGACCCGGACCGCGATCTCCTTCGCCGCCGTCGGCGGCGTCGTGCTGAAGCGCGAGGTCATCCCAGGCCTGATCCTGCTGGCCGTGGTCCCCGCCATCTGGCTGCTGGGCCGCCTGGCCCACACCGGCCCAGAGAAACTCAAGCTGGTCACGGCCACAATCGTCGCGGTGGCGCTGGTCGCCCTGGGGGTGGTGTTCATCCACCGCTGACCATGGTGCCGCTGAACTCGGTGCCACCCAGCCTTCCGGCCCGTTACGCGCGTATGGCAAGCGGACGAATTCTGGCGTGTCGGTCCTGGCAAACCCGGCGGGCTCGGGCAGAATGGAGCAAGGCCCCCTCCACGTATGAGATGGAGGGGGCCTTGCCAGGCCGCGCCGCACCGGGTCGGCCAGTTGCCCGGCTTACCCCGCGCTGCGGGCCGCCCGTCGGTGCCAGTCACCCGCAAAAGATCCCGGTTTCCCGGCTTCTCCCGCGTCCCGGAGTTTCCTTCGGGTGGTAACCGTTTCCGGCGGTGAAAGCATTTCTACGCCCCCGGCGCATTGTCCCGCAAGAGCCTTACCCAATTTATTTCTGCCTATTTTATAATCCACACGATATCCACAGAACGTACGCCGTTATGCGCACGTGGCGGCGGTTATCCACCAGCTTATTAACAGCTAATCCACAGGTAACCGGACGTAACTCAGGGACCACCGTAATGGCGTTCGCCCTAGGTGATCGACTCGTCTTTTAATCGCCGCATCTGGTCATGAGCCGCGGCTTTCATCGCAACCCGGGTGGCGCGATCCATCCTCACCCAGCGGGATCGCGGCGCTGGATGGTCACGGCCTGGCGGGAAATCAGCCATGCCCCCGCTGTTCTCGTGTAGTCGAGGACGAGGGTGCCCACTTCGCGGATGGAGGTGCCGGAGGGCTTCACGCACAGGGCCGTGACCCTGCCCTGGCCGCGCATCGTGCTGTCGCCGGGCACAGTGAGGGAGAGGTTGGCGACCCAGTGGTACAGCTCGGGATACGCTGCCCACGTCTTGTCCAGGAAGGCCCGGATCGCGCTGCGGCCCGCCAGCACCGGGCCTGGCGTGAAGCTCAGGACGCCCCGGGGATGCCAGGTTGCCATGGCCCGGTCAAGGTCGCGGCTGTCTATCCCGTGGAACCATTCGGCGACCAGGTGAGCTCCGGCCAGCTGCGCCTGCACCTCGTCCAGCGCTGCCGCCATGTCTGCTGCTGCCATCGTTTCTCTCTTCCGAGTTCACCGACCGATGTTCGGTCACCGACCATTAGTCAGTCTGTAAGATGCCCGAATGGCTGTCAAGCGGCTCCGCGAACGCCAGGCCGAGGCAACCCGCCAGCAGCTGGTCGACGTCGCCCGCCAGCTGTTCACCGAGCGCGGCTACGCGGGAACCTCGATCGAGGACATCATCGAGAGGGCAGGAGTGGCCCGCGGGGCCCTCTATCACCACTTCCCAGGCAAGGGCGCCCTGTTCGCCGCCGTCTACCAGGTGGTGCAGGCCGAGGTGGCCTCGGCGGTGATCGCCGCCGCTCTGACCGCCGACGACCCGGCCCAGGCGGTCTACACGGGCCTGTCGGCATTCCTGGACGCCTGCCTGGAGCCGGAGTTCCGGCAGATCGTGGTCCTGGACAGCGTGCCAGTGCTGCAGCGTCAAGCCTGGGAGGGTGGCAGCACCGAGCACTCCGAGCATTCCGAGCTAGACATGCTCAGCCAGGTGCTCACGCCCCTGGCCGCCGCCTACCTGCCCGGGATCGATATGGAGGCCCTGGCTCACGTCGCCCTCGGCGGCCTGTACGGGGCGGCCCTGTACATCGCACGCTCGGCCGAGCCGGCCACCGCTCGGGCCGCGGCGGACGTTGTGTTGGACGCCCTCATCACCGGACTCCGAGCCGGCGCCGTCGCGCCCGCCGCCAGGCCCGCGCGACACAACGAGCCAGCGCCCCCGCGCCCGCGAAGAGAAAATCCGCCCTAACTCTTCATCCCGAGGACCTGGAGCAGCGCCACGGCGAGTTCGTCCGGGGCTGCGCGGCCGCAGCGGGGTCACCGTCGTGCAGGACCCCGACGCCGACCACCTGTTCCTCGGCGGCACCGGACCGCCCACGCCGGCGGAGTACCAGAAGCCCGGGCCACGCAACCCCGCGGTCATCGCCGCCTGGATCACCCGCACCGACACTAAACCCCTTTAATATCCCGAACGGCCGTTGGTTCTCCCTGCCCCTCTCCCTCGCCGCTGCGGGCCGCGAAACCCGATGACAACCGGGGCTCAATCACGTCTCAACCCGGACGGGATAGGCAGGGTGCATGGCAGGCGGGCCCGGTGTATCTGGTGGGGGTAACCCCCCCTCCGGAATCAGGGGTCAGCACCATCGGAATCTCGCCGCCAGATCCCTACCGTGGAGAACAGACGGGGCACGCAACGGGGAGACGGTGCGGACATGAATGCGATCGTGAGCGGGGCGCGCTCGAGGTCGACGGTGCTTACCGGCGCGGCCGGGTTTCTGCTGCTGGTGACGGCGGTGGTGATGATGGTCTGCGCCGCCCCGCGGATGACCCAGGTCCGGCCCGCGTCCGTGACCCACGACCGGCTGGCCTCCTGGGTCTGGGTGACCCGCGACCACTGGCTGCCGGTCAGGCCGGGCCCGGGCTCCGAACTCACCCCGGCCGGCCGGGCGCCGGTGCCCTAGGCCGGCGAGCGCGGGGCGCGCAACACGGAAACCGAGCGGGGTCCGACGGTGACCCGATCGCCGGCGTGCTGCTGGGCGGGCGCCCCGGCCCCGGCGGCGGGCTGCGGGTCGTAGCTGTCGATGGCCGGCTGCCACACCTGCCCGGACCGAGCCGCCGGGATGGTGAAGTCCAGCGGCTCCCACCACGCATTCACCAGGACCAGGAAGTCGTCGTCCAGCAGCAGGGTGCCGTCCGCCGCCTGGTCCGGATCGTCCGAGCCGTCCAGGTAAATGCCGAGCGCGAGCGCGTTGGGGTCGGACCAGTCGCCCTCGGTCATCGCCGTCCCGGCCGGGGTGAACCAGCTGAGCTCGGCGGTGTCGGCGCCGGTCAGGAACCGGCGCCGGCGGAAGACCGGGTGCGACCGCCGGAACGCCACCAGGTCCGCGGTGAACGAGAGCAGGCCGGAGTCCACGGCCGACCAGTCGTACCAGGAGATCTCGTTGTCCTGGCAGTACGCGTTGTTGTTGCCGCCTTGGGTCCGGCCCAGTTCGTCGCCGCCGAGCAGCATCGGCACGCCGAACGACAGCAGCAGGGTGGTCAGCATGGCCCGGGCCTGCCGGGCCCGCAGGGCCAGCACCTCCGGGTCCGGCGTCGGGCCCTCGGCGCCGCAGTTCCAGGAACGGTTGTCGCTGGTGCCGTCCCGGTTCGCTTCCCCGTTGGCCTCGTTGTGCTTGGTGTCGTAGGACACCAGGTCCCGCAGCGTGAACCCGTCGTGCACGGTGATCAGGTTGACCGAGGCGGCCGGGGAGCGGCCGCCCTTTCGGTACAGGTCCGAGGAGCCTGCGAACCGGGTGGCGAACTCGCCGATGCCGCCGGTCTTCTGGCTGCGCCAGAAGTCCCGCATGGAGTCCCGGTAGCGGCCGTTCCACTCGTGCCACAGCACCGGGAACTGGCCGAGGTCGTAGCTGTCCATCTGCCCGACGTCCCAGGGCTCGGCGATGAGCTTGGCCTGGGAGACCACGGGATCCTGCGCCACCAGGTCGAAGAACGCCGACATCGGGCTGAACCC
>PLIQ01000399.1:12568-12768 GCA_003140115.1 Actinomycetota bacterium
AGCGTCGGGCCGCCCGCGCCGCCCTCGCAGGTGTGGTTGAACACCACGTCCAGGATGACCTCGAGGCCCGCGTGGTGCAGCGCCCGGACCATCGCCTTGAACTCCGCTACCTGCTGGCCGGGCTTCCCGGCCCGCACCGCGGCGGAATAGGCGTGGTGCGGCGCGAAGTACCCGATGGAGTTGTAGCCCCAGTAGTTGGT